>JBGPVE010000209.1:0-5306 GCA_041491545.1 Gemmatimonadota bacterium
AAGCAGGTGATCGTGGGTCTGGGCGGCGATCTCCGTCGCGTCATCATCAGCGGCGTCAAGGAAAACACCTACTTCGCCGAGCTCTTGATCCGGCGCGACGACCAGGTCTTTCAGGTCGACGCGCGCCCCTCCGATAGCATCGCCCTCGCGCTTCGGCTCAGGGCCCCGATCTTCACCAGCGACCAGCTGCTCGATCAAAGCGGTGTCGAAACCGACGAGCCCGCCCCCGATCCCTCTCTCGAGGCCGACAAGCTCAAGCAGCATCTCGAGAAGATGGACCCGCAGGATTTCGGCAAGTTCAATCTGTAGATCGGCCGGAGCGGTGACCCGGCTCGGGGCGATCCTTGCCGCCTTGAGCGTGATCGCCGTCCTTGCAGGGGAGGCGGGCGCCCAGACCATCGCCGCTCGCGCCGGAGGCACGGTGCTGCGCCTGGCCGGGCGGGATTCGATTCCGGTGCGCAATACCCGCGTCATCCTGCATCGGGTGGCCCGTGCGGCCCAAGGCCCCATCGACTCGCTCACGACCGACGCCGCCGGGCGCTTCCGGTTCCGTTTCCGCGCCGATACGAGCGCGGTCTACCTGGTCAGCGCCCGCTACGGCGGCATCGAGTACTTCTCGCCTCCCGTCCACCTGAATCCGGCGCGCCCCGACACGCTGATTCGCGTGCTCGTCTCCGATACTTCCAGCGCCGCGCCGCTCGAGCTCGAAGCTCGGCATCTGGTCATCGCCGCGCCGGGGGAAGACGGCAGCCGCACCGTGCTCGACCTCAGCATTCTGCGGAACGCCGGCGATCGGACCCGAGTCGGGTCGGATTCGTCGACGCCGACCTGGACCGCGCCGCTGCCGCGGGGCTCGATCGGTCTCGATGTGGGTCAGGGTGACTACTCCCCGGATGCGGTGGCGCGCCGCGGCGATCGGCTGGTCCTCCTGGCGCCGGTCGCGCCCGGCGAGAAGCAGGTGATCGTTCAATACGCGCTGCCCTCGGGGCTCACCGAGGTGCGGCTTCCGATCGAGGACTCGGTGGGCACGGTCAACGTGCTGCTGGAGGAGCGCGCAGCCACGGTGTCCGGTGCCGGCCTCGCGCCGGCGGACACCGAAGTGATCGAGGGTCGCACCTACCGCCGATGGGCCGGCGCGGTCAAAGCCGGCAGCGTGGTGCTCGTCAAGCTGCCCGGCCCACCCATAACCGCGCGGTGGGCGCTGCCGGCGCTGGTGGCCGCCGTTGCGCTCGGGCTCCTGGCCGCGGCCGCGCGGCTGTTCCGGGCCGGGCGCTCCGGCGCCGGCGCCGGCGCCGCCACGACGGAGCGAGGCACGCCCGCCGGGGGTGGGGTGGACGATCTCCTCACCGCATTGGCCCGGCTCGACGCCCAGTATGCGGGGCGCGAAGCGGACCTCGACCCGGCCGAGTGGGCGCGTTATCGCGGCCAACGGGCGCAGCTCAAAGCGGCACTCGAAGCGGCTCTTGCGAGGCGTGTGCACGCGCCGTAGGTTCCGCGCCGGACAATCGATGTTCCACACGAACGGGGATGCTCGGAAGCCGGTAGAAGGCCGGCGCGGCCCCGCCACTGTAACGGGCAGTACATACCGCTCAGGGTGCCACTGGGAAACCGGGAAGGCGAGCGGAAAGCCCGAAGCCAGGAGACCTCTCCGTTCGTGCCACCAGCAGAGCCCTCGGGGGAGGGAGCGGTGGTGCGGTCGTGCCTGCGTCGCCAGGCCGTCTTCGCCCGTCTCCAACCGCCAGGGGGACGGGCGATTCTATTTCTCACTGCGGCGACATGCGGGCGCGGCGTCCCGTCGTTTCGAGCGCGATTCGCCTCTTCGGGGTGGGTCGGAGCGGGTGCGCGCTCGCTCTCGTGCTCGGACTATGGTGCGGCTGCGCCCCGGCGACGCCGGCGCGGCCAGGAGTGCGCATCGTCGATGACCTTGGCGACACTGTCGCCGTCGCGGTGCCGGCGCGGCGGGTCGTCTCGCTCATTCCGGCGACGACCGAGCTGCTCTTCGCGATCGGCGCCCAGGATGCGATCGTCGGTCGAACCCGTTGGTGCGACTATCCGCCCGCTGCGGCGGCTGTACCCAACTTGGGGGAAGGCATCATCCCGAACCTCGAGGCGATCGTCGCCCGCCGTCCCGATCTCGTCCTGCTCTACGGCTCGGGGCAGAACACCGATGTGCTCCGGCGGCTCGCGAGCTTCGGCATCCCGGCGGTCCGTCTGCACACCGACCAGCTCGCCGACGTGCCTCGGCTGGCGCGGCTCCTGGGCCGTCTCACCGGCCACCAGGCGTCGGCCGACTCGCTGGCGAGTGCGTTCGAGGCCGACCTCGCGGCGGCGACGGAGCAATCCCGGGGCCCCCGCCCCACAGCGTTTCTGCTCGTGTGGGACCATCCGCCAATGACCGTGGGGCGGGGCAGCTTCCTTACCGAATTATTGGAGCGGGCCGGCGCCGAAAATCTCTTCGCCGACGTCGCCACGTCGTCCGCGCCGATCAGCATCGAGGCGGTTGCCTCCCGAAATCCGGACGTGATTCTCACCCTGGGCTCCACGACGCCGGCGTTCGCCGAGCGACCGGAGTGGCAGACGGTGCCGGCGGTGCGGGCGCGTCGCTTCGTGCATGCCGACGGCTCCGAGTTCAGCCGGCCGAGCCCACGGGCACCGGCTGCGATCCGAGAGTTGCGCGCGGCGTTCTCGGAGGCGGGTCGGTGAGGCGCTTGCGCTACGGGCTCGCGATCCTGGTTCCGGTGAGTCTCGCCCTCGGTCTGTGGGCGGGCCCCGTGACGCTATCGCTCGCCGAACTCTGGGATGGCCTCCGCCACGCGCAGGCCCAGTCGGCCCCGATCGTACGGGAGCTCCGGCTCCCGCGCGTCGTGCTCGCGTTCCTCGTGGGAGGGAGCCTCGCGTTGTCGGGAGCGGCGCTGCAGGCGCTCCTCCGCAATCCACTCGCCGATCCCTATCTGCTCGGGCTCTCGGGGGGCGCCGGGCTCGGCGCGGTGCTCGCGATCGCGCTCAACCCGGACTGGCCCTGGGCCGTGCCCGCGGCCGCGTTCGTCGGCGCCGCGGGCGCGGTGGCGTTGGTCTATCGCTTGAGCGTGGTCGCGGGACGGAGGCTGGATTCGCGGGTGCTGCTGCTGGCCGGCGTGGTGGTGGGGTCGTTCGCGGGTGCGCTGATGACGACCGTGGTGTCGCTGTCCGAGGCAGGGGAGCTGCGGCGCGCGTTTCTCTGGTTGCTCGGCGGCTTCAGCGGCGCATCGTGGGAGGCGGTGGAAGTGTTCGGCGCCTACGCGCTGCTCCCGATCCTCACGCTGTTTCTCAGCGCCCGCTCCCTCGACCTGCTGGCGCTCGGTGAGGAGAGCGCCAAGCATCTCGGCGCTGACGTCGAGCGCAGCAAGCGAATCGTCTACATCGCGACGTCGCTGCTCACCGCGGCGAGCGTGGCGGTGTGCGGGATCGTCGGGTTCGTCGGTCTGGTGGTGCCCCACGCGATACGCCGGGTATCGACCCCGCTCCATCGCGAGCTGCTGCCACTGGTCTTTATCACCGGCGGCGTCTTCCTGGTGCTGGCGGACGCCATGGCCCGCGTCGTCGTACGGCCCCTCGAGCTGCCGGTCGGCGCGGTGACGGCGCTGGTGGGCGTGCCTCTGTTCGCGCTCTTGCTGCGGCGGTCGCTTTCATGATCCTCGAGGCCCGCGATCTCTCGGTGCAGTATGTCGGCGCCTCGCGGCCGGCGGTGGATGGCGTGTCGCTCACGTTGGACCCGCGGCGCCTGGTCGCCGTCGCCGGGCCGAACGGGAGCGGCAAGACCACGCTGGTGCGCGCCCTCCTTGGACACGTCCCGCTCGCGCGGGGCGCGGCGCTGCTCGATGGCATACCGATCGCCGAGTGGCGGCGGGGTCCGCTCGCCCGCAACGTCGGGGTGGTCAGCCAGCGCGAGGAGATCATGTTCCCGCTCACCGTCGCCCAGACGGTGATGTTGGGCCGTTATCCCCGCCTGGGTCCGCTGTCTCCCGAGGGCCCCCAAGACCGGGAGGCCGTGCTCAAGGCGCTTCGCCGCTGCGACATCGAGATGCTCGCCGGGCGCAGCATCGATACGCTGTCCGGCGGCGAGTGGCAGCGGGTGCGGGTGGCGCGGGCGCTGGCGCAACAGCCCCACGTCCTCGTGCTGGATGAGCCCACGGCCTCACTCGACGTGCGTCACCAGATGGAGCTGTTCGAGCTGGTACGCACGTTGGTGACGGACGGCCTAGCCGGGCTGGTGGTGACGCACGAGCTGAACCTGGCGGCCCGGTTCGCCGATCGGATCCTGTTGCTTGACGGAGGTCGAGTCGCGGCGGAGGGCACGCCGGTGGAGGTCTTTCAACGGGAGACGCTCGCGCGCGTGTTCGGTTGGCCGGTCGCTGTGACGACCTGGTGTGACGGCTCACCGCAGGTCGTTCCTCTCAGGGCTGGGGAACAGCCCATACCGTAGCGGAGCCGGCCGGGGCGGCGCCGGGGTCCAGTATGCCCGCCAGCAATTCCAGGCTCTCGACGACCCGGGGCCCCGGCCGGCTGAAGAGCCCCACGCCATCGAGCGCGTAGACCCGCCGTTGCGCGACGCAGGTGAGCCCGGCGAGTGCGGGCTCCTCGACGAGCCCGAGCAGTTCCGCTCGAGTGCGCGCCACCGGATAGCCGCAGCTGGCCACACAAAGCACATCCGGTTGAGCCCTCCCCACATCGTCCCAGGTCACCGCGCGGCTCGGCTCTCCGGCGCGGCCCAGCAGCTCGATGCCGCCCGCGAGCTCCACCAGCTCGGGATTCCAGTGCCCGCAGGCGATGGGCGGGTCGAGCCATTCGAGCAGAACCACCCGCGGCCGTGAGACCAGACGCTTCGATCGGTCCGCGACCGTCGCCGTTCGCCGCCGCAGCGCCCCGACCAGGCGGTCGGCCGCGGCACGGCGCCCCGTTGCCGATCCCACGCGCAGAATAGAGTCGAATACCCCGCTCAGCGTGCGGGGCTCGAGGCTCAGCACGGCCGGACCTCGCGGCAGCTGGCGGATGACGCGCAACAGCTCGCGCTCGCCCACCGCGCAGACCTCGCAGAGCCCTTGGGTGACCACCAGATCGGGGGCGAGCGACGCGAGCAGCTCCAGGTCGACCGTGTACAGCGACTCGTGGTTCTCCAGGCAGCCGCGCACGACGTCGTCGATTTCCCAGCTTGTCCCGTCGTGCGGCACCCGCGTTGCCGTGATTCGAGGAAGGCCGGTCACCGCGGCTGTCGGGTAGTCGCAGGAGTGGCTCACGGCCACCACCGCCTCCTCCAACCCAAGGGAGCA
>JBGPVE010000210.1:0-5289 GCA_041491545.1 Gemmatimonadota bacterium
AGTCGGCCGCGGAGGTGATGCAGGTGCTGGACGCGATCGGCACGCCCACCGGCGGTACCGCCCACACCACCGTGGTCGTGGCGCACGTCCCCACTCGGCCGCGGCCGCGGCCGCGGCCGCGCACCGGCGGCATCTCGGCCGCGGTTGCGGCGGGCGCGGTGCTGCTGGCCGGCGGTCTGCTGTGGAGACGGAACGCATCCCGCGCCGCACCGACCACCGCCGCGTCGGTACCCGCGGCGGCTACGGGCGTCGCAGCGGTCGCCGACTCCGGCGCGATTCGTCCGGAAACCGCCCGGCCGGACGCAGCTCGGCCCGAAGCGGCTCGACCAGAGGCCGCTAGGCCCGAGGTTACGCGCCCCTCCGCCGCTGCACCGTCGCCAAAGCCGATTCCACCGGACACCGCGCCAGCGCAATCGGCCCAACCCAAGGCCCGCCGGATCGCGCCTGCGAAAGAACCGGGGCCCGCGAAGGAACCGACCGCGGCTCCAACACAACCGCGGCCGGTCCCTGAGCCGGCACCCGCCGTCGCCGCCGCACCTCCGCCTTCTCCGGCACCAGCCGCGCCTGCGCCCACGCCCGCGCCCACGCCCGCGCCCACGCCCGCGCCCACGCCCGCGACCGAAAGCGCGGTCGCCCCTCCCAAGGTGCCGGCGGCCGCCGCCCAACCGTCATCCGACCCGCAGGCCGAGATTCGCGGCGTGCTCGCGGCTTACGCCAACGCCGTCCAGTCGCAGAACGTGGACAATATCCGGCGGTTGTATCCGGGGATGACCGCGGCGCAGCAGCGGGGGTGGGAGCAGTTCTTCGAATCCGTGCGCGACGTCAAGGCGCAACTGTCCGTCACACAGCTCGACGTATCCAACGGCACGGCTGAGGCGCAGGTCACCGGCACCTACACCTACTTGAACGGGAGTACCCGAGAGACCGAGCGTCAGCCCGTCGCCTTTCACGCCGTGTTGCGGCGCGAGGCGGGCACCTGGCACATCACCCAGGTGCGTTAGGTCGTCGCTAGAAGTTGTACTCCAGCCCCGCCGTCCAGATCAGATCCGACCTGAGGCCGCCGCGATTGAGCGGCCACTCTCCATTGACGATGACAGTGAGTCCCTGGGCGGCAGTGAGCTTGACGCCGAGCGACCCGTTCACAAGGTCGTCCCGCCGATCGGGAATCGTGCTCGGCAGGATGGTGCGGCGGTACGGCGCCTGGATCACGACCGGCGCCGGCAACTGGAGCGGACTATCGCCCACCGGAAACTCGGCGATGACGTCAGCGGCGAGCGTCGCCCATGGTGCGAGCAGATGGTCGAAGCCGAGCGTGCCGAGCACGGCGTCGGTCTCGAAGTCTCCGCTGCGGTGGAGATAGCCGGCGTTGGCGTGGGGTGAGAAGTTGCCGAAGCGCGCCGAGACGATGCCGAGCCCGCGCGTGGCAAAGCCACCGGAGCCGAGCAGGTCCTGCTCGCTCCCGGTGGGAAAGCGCGCGTCACCCAAGAGCGCAACCGAGACCGGCTCGCCGCGACGCAAATTCACCTTCACCCGGGCCATCACGTCGCCTAGGCCGGTCTCGGAGCCATCGACCAGGCGGGACGCCGTCAGCACCGGATTGAGCGGCGTGCCGCCGAAGAAGTGCACCGCCGGCGGCAGGCCGAAGGGATTGATCTGGGCGAGGCTGGTGCCGTGCAGCGACGTGGTGACGAGGGGTAGCACCACTCCCACGTCGATCCGGTCGGTCACCCCATAGGTGAGCAGAAACGTGGTGACCGTGAGATCGACGTCGAGCGCGAGGCTCAAGTCGATCGTCTCGTTTTCCAGGGTGGGGACGCCAAGCAGCGAGCAGTCGCCGTGCGCGATCGCGTCGCACCCCGGGAAGTTGGTGTTGGCGTGAGTGAAGGTGAACTTGAGGTTGCTCAGCGGCACCCCACGAAATGTCTTGAACTGCGCCCCACTGCGGCCCAAACTCGCCAAGACCCGACCTCGGCCCAGCGTCTGGGCCCGCTCGCCGAAGATCGGGCCGGCGGACGTCGAGGTCCGGACCGGTGCGCCGCCCTCAAAGTTGAAGGTCGAGCCGCCGCTGGCGGCGCTCACCGGCACGTTGGAGACGTTGCTGCCGATGGAGTTGGTCAGGAACGAGATGACCGTGGCGTTGCTGGCCACCGCCGACGGGACGAAGTGCGATCCGTGGATCCGGATCGCCTCGGGATTGTTGGGGTCACCCGTGCCACCGAGGAAGAGCGGCGCCTCCCCCTCCCCGAAGATGAAGAGCTGGGAGAGCTTGTCTCGCAGGTGCTGCCCATGGAGCGGCGCCGAGGGCAGCAAGGCTAGAACGACGATCGGCAGAAGCCGGCGCATGCGGACTCCGGGGTCGGCTGTGCGTGGCGAGAATTGGGGGGCGCTCCGCCAGCTAGCATACAGAGCGGGGCCGATTCCGCTAGAGGCAGGGGCCGCGGGGGGGGCGGGGGGGCAAGCCATTCCCCGCTACGTCCTCTTCGGCGATGGTGGCGGGTAGAGCAGGACGCCTTTCCTGACCCTCAAGAACGGCGTACGGTGATGGGCGCCGGCGGTCTTCCGGCTCTGAATGTGCAGCACGCGCCAACCAGCGACGACGAGCGCGTCGGCGATCAGCGAGCGGTGAATGACCGATGGTGTACAGAACCGGCTTTTTCACCCGCGCCTCGACTCCGAGCATCGTGCGGGCCTGGGTGGGTGCCCTCCGGGGAGAACATACCGCGGGGCCAAAGGGCCGTCAAAGCGGCGCAGCGAGGGGTACTGGGTCGACCCACTACCCAGCGAGGTCACGAGCGATTGTGCGAGTGAGACGAGTCATCGGCGACGCGCTCTGGCCTCCTGTCATCCTGAGCCGTATTCTTCGGACTCCGTCGTCAATCCCCATAGCGGCACCTCTCCAAGGCCAACCGTCATGCTGAACTCGAGAGCGGGCTAACCGGAGACCATGCCTCACACCGGAGACGCCGCGCCGCTGCGCCTTGCCGTTGCCGGTTGCGGCCGCGTTTTCGAGCGCTTCCACCTCCCCGCATTGGTCCGCGACCCGGAGCTGATCCTCGTCGCCGTTGGGGACACCGACGCAGGTCGCCTCGCCTGGGCCGGCGAGCATCTGCCGGCCTGCCGCGTTGCGGGGTCGGTCGAGGAGCTGCTCGCTTCCGGAGCGGACGCCCTCCTGCTGCTCACGCCTCCGACGACGCACGCTCGGCTCGCCGAACAGGCGCTCGCCGCCGGGCTCCCGGTGCTGGTGGAGAAGCCGATGGCACTCACGCTCGCCGACGCGTCAGCGATGGCACGCGCCGCTCGAGCAGCGGCGCTCCCGCTGCAAGTCGGGTTCACCCGCCGGTTTCGCGAGCCCTACCGGCGGTTTCGCGAATGGCTCGCCTCGGCATCGACGGCTCCGGAACGGGTGAGCTTCGATCTCGTCTTCCCTGCATCTCAGTGGCGTGCGCACGATGGGTTCCTGGGCGACGACGGCGCGGGCGGTGGCGTGCTCGACGACGTCTTCTCCCATCAAGCGGACCTGCTGCGGTGGCTGCTCGGCGCGGACATACGGTGGGCGCGGGCGACGGTGCTCACGCCGGATCGGGCCCGGATCGATCTGGGGCTGTCCAACGGATGCGACGCGCGCTGCATTGCCGGGCACGGGCCTTATACCGAATACCTGCGCGCGACGTACGCCGACGGCACCGTGCTCGTGGCGAGCGGCACCGCGTGTTGGCGCGCGCTCGGGGGGCGCGCCGGCCCAGGTCCGCTTCGGGCCCGGCTGCACGACCGCGTCGCGCTCGCCAGGGACAAGCTGCTCCGCCGCACCGGCGTCACGCCGGCGAGCTTCGCGCTCCAGCTGCGGGACTTCGCCGGCGCAATTCGTGGACGCCGGTCGATGGGGGCCGGCGCGGACGACGGGCTCGCCGCCGTGGCGGCGGTGGACGCCTGCCGCCGGAGCGCGCAGAGCGGAATGTGGGAGGCTGTCGGCTAGGCGCCGGCGAGCGGCTCGATGACCTTGCCGGCGAGCGGGACGGTGGTGCGGGCGCGGAGCCGGGCGAGCGCGGTCGGCGGGATATCGAGGATGTCGGCGCCGGGTGGAAGCCGCCCACCCTGCGCGATGCCGGAGCCGCGGGCGATCAGAAATCCCGTCGTCCGATGATTGCCGCTCCGCCCGTTGGGAATCCGGCCGGGTGTCGCGCGCTCGATCCGGCCGAGCTCGGGAGAGACGATCGCCTCGTGCGGCGCGGCGGACGATTCGTCCCACCGCACGATCAGGTCGGGCAGCCGATCCATCCGCTCGCCCGGGGGGAACACGTCGCGGGAGCGACACACCTCCGCGATGAGCGGGGCGCCGGTCGCCGCATCGCGGAACGAGCGGAGCCCCGCCTCGATGCGCCGGCAGAGCCCGTCCAGCTCGGCCGGTGGAATGATCCCCTCCGGCTCGCGGCCGGCGAGATTGACGCGGATGTAGCCGTGAAGGTCCGCGCGTAGCGTGAACGCCGGCGTCCGGCTCCAGTCGGTTCCGCCCGTCGTCCACCGCGTCATGATCCTATCCTTGAGCGCGGTCGGGATGGCGTTGGTCAACCGCCGCCGAAGTCCGAGCGGGACGGTCTCGCCCACGCGGCGGAGCAGCCCGGGTCGCGGTTGCCCGGCATCCGGACCGTGGAGGGTCCGTGCCAGCATGGCGTCGAGCAAGTCCACCCGCGCGGTGTTCACCATCATCCCGTGCAGAGCGAAGACGAACACCGTGGCGTCGGGCGCCGCGGCGATCAGCCGGCCCACCGCCCGATCCGCGGCGCGGTACAGCTCGCGGAGCGCGCCGTCGTACCAGTCGCCCAGCTCCGGCGGAATCGTGCCTTCGATACTCGAGCGATCCCAGAAGCGGTGGCCGCCCCGATGGAGCGCCCCGAACACGGCGATCCCGAGGTTCCAGGGACGCTCGAGCAGCCACTCCGCCACCGCGGCCGACCGCTCGGTGAGGTCGATGAGCTGAGCGTGCAGCTCGCGCAAGCTCGCGAGCGAAGCCCGGCCGTACTCGTCGGTCTTGATCGGCGAGTCGCCCCACCGCTGCCGGATGCGGGCGAGCAGCTCGGGCGGGTGACTCTGGGGTGGGACGAGCTTATCGTGACTTCCCCAGCCGGTCGTCTCGACTCCGTGAAACGGCGCGATGCCGGGCGTCATGGGAACGTCGTGCGCGACGGTGGCGACGCTCTCGCCGAGCGCGCGCCAGAAGGGAAGCACCGGAAGCCAGTCGGCGGCGGGCGCGGCGAACGCCATGCGTTCCTGCCGCCACTGAAAGTCGTGGTA
>JBGPVE010000211.1:0-5284 GCA_041491545.1 Gemmatimonadota bacterium
CGCGCTGGCGGTGCTCTTCCTCGAGCGGCGAGGCATCGATCCCCTGCTTTGCTATCTCGCTCCGCTGGTGGGTGCCCTGCTGGCCAGCTCCCACCTATATGCCCGGCCGCACCTCTTCACCTTGCTGGGCGCGAGTATTCTACTCCACCTGGTCGAGCGTGACCCCGGCCGGTCGATCTGGCCGTTCGCCCCGCTCTTCGTCCTGTGGGCGAATCTGCACGGCGGCTTTCTTTTCGGACTCGTCGTGATCGCAATCTATTGCATCGGCGATCTGGCGGAGTGGCGTGCCGCGCCGGCAAACCCCGAGTGGTCCACCCGCTTCCGCTACCATGCGGGCGCGCTCGCCCTCGCCACGCTCGCGTCCTGCCTCACGCCGAGCGGACCGCGCCTCTTCGCTCACGTGATCGGCTATCTCGGCAACAGCTACCTGGTCGACCACACCCTGGAATACCAGTCACCGGACTTTCACACTTGGCTCGGACGAGCGTTCCTGATCGTGGCGATCGGGACGATCGCGGCGCTCGCCCACGACCGCCGGAGACCGCAGTACCCCCGCTTGTTTCTCATTCTCGCGTGCCTGGCGTTCGCGCTCAACTCGGTGAGAAACGTCTCCCTCTTCGGTCTGACGGCGGTTCCGCTTCTCGCGTTGCACCTCGACCCGGTTTGGCGGCAGTGGAAGGCCCCCGGCTTGACCCACATTCGCGCGGTGTTCGCAGCGGACAACGCCCATCGATCTACCGGTCTCTGGGCGGGCGGGAGCGCCGTGCTCATGGCGCTCCTGGCATGGCACGGCGGGTCCCTCGCCGGCGTGCAACTACTGCCGACCCGGTTCCTCGAATCACGCTTCCCCGTCCACGCGGTTGAGCAGGCACGCGCGGCGGGGCTTCGCGGCCGCCTGTTTCACGAGTTCATCTGGGGCGGCTACCTGCTCTTCGCCTGGCCCGAACAACAGGTCTTCATCGACGGACAAACCGACTTCTACGGAGAGGCGTTGACGAGGAGCTACGCCAAGATCGACGGACTCGAGCCGGGCTGGCGCGAGGAAATGCAGCGCTGGGACATCTCGCTGCTCATCGTGCCCACCCAGTCGAAGTTGACGTACGAGGCGCTTCGGGACCCGAGCTGGCGACTCTGGTATTGCGACTCGACGGCCGTGGTGCTGCGGCACAGCCCGGGAGCCGATTCCACGCCGGAGCCGCCGGCGCACGGCTCGCTGGCTCGGCCCGACTGCCCCGGTCTAGTGACCCGCCCTTAGCGGCCGGCAGCGAAGGGCAAATTGCCAAACACTGCCGCCGTTACCCAACACCAGCCTCCATCCATGCCAGCGACCGGCGCGGCGGATCGGCCGGCCAGCGGTGCTAGTGCTTCTCCGCCAAGGGGTTGAACCCCAGTGTACAAATGGTCTCTGGCTCGGCTGCTGCCGGGCGGACCGGGCACATCGCTTGCCGTTGTTGATCGTCCCACTCAACTCCTGACGTGGGTGATCGCAGGCCACTCTCGCAAATCACCACCGCGACTACGCTCGGTGGGCCGGAGTTCGCCGGATGGCACCACCACGCCCCGTCAGCTCAGCCGAGGACGCCACGCACGGGTCGTGGTCCGGTACGCTCCATCCCGACGCGCTCAGCCTCGGGAACGAGCGGTCGGATCGCGGCCGCGTACTCATCGTCGCACCGCAACCGTTCTATGAGGACCGAGGCACCTGCATCACGACTCGCCAAGTCGCGGAGGCGCTGGCGTGCGTCGGATACCGAATTGACCTGCTGACGTACCCGGTCGGCCGCTCCATCGAGCTGCCTGGAACGCGAATCCTTCGGACCGCCAATCCGTTCGCCTTCCACACGGTGCCGATCGGGTTCTCGATCCGGAAGCTCGTGCTCGACCTGCCACTGACATATGCGCTCGCCGCACGCCTTCGTGAGGCACCTTACACGGCCATCCACGCCATTGAAGAAGCGGCGTTTCCCGCGGTGCTTCTGGGCCGCCGCTACGGCGTGCCAGTGCTCTACGACATGCAGTCGAGCCTGCCGGACCAGATGCGCACCCACCGACTCTTCCGCACCGCCCTGGCGCAACGTCTGCTCCGCGGGTGTGAGCGCTGGCTGCTCGAGGAGGCCGATCTGGTGATCGCAAGCGCCGGCCTTGCGGCCCGGGCACTCCGCGCGGCACCCGGAGCCCGGATCCGCGAATGGCGCTTCGCGAGCCAGCAGCCACCGGTGCCGCCGGAGGCGGTCGACGCGCTGCGTCGGAGCCTCGGGATTCCGGCTGGAGCACGGATCGTGGTCTACAGCGGCACCTTCGAGCCGTATCAAGGCCTCGGCGAACTGCTGAGCGCAATCCCGCTCGTGGCTCGCGACGTGCCGGGCACCGTCTTCGTGCTCGTCGGCGGGAACGGCGCGCACATCGAGGCGCTCAGCCACCAGGCGGCGCGGCTCGGACTCAATGGATCGCTGCGACTTGTTCAGCGGCAGCCCCGCGAGGCGGCAGCCCGCTTCCTCGCACTCGCCGACGTGCTCGTCTCGACTCGATCCTACGGTGAGAACGCACCGCTCAAGATCTTTGACTACCTGGCCGCGGGAAAGCCGATCGTGGCGTCGAATGTCGCTTGCCACCGGTCGGTGCTTGGTGAAGACCGCGCCATTGTCGTGGCGCACACACCGGGTGACCTCGCGCGGGCGCTGACCCTGACACTCCAGGATTCCCGGCTCGCTGCCCGACTGAGCGCCGGCGCGCAACGGTACGCTGAGGCGCATCTCCACGACGGCGCCTTCATCCAGCTCGTGGGCGGGCTGTTCGACGAACTCCGAGCCGCCGCGCGGCCCCGTGTCGGGCGCTGAGCCCCCCCGGGTCCGGAGCGTGTCGATCGTCATCCCGGCTCGCAACGAAGCCGCAATGGTCGGGCGGACGGTCAACGCGGCGCTCGCGCAGAGAGTGGCCGGGATCGCCCTGGATGTGATCGTGATCGATGACGGGTCGACCGACGCGACCGCCGACGTCGCGCGGCAGGCCGGCGCCCGCGTGCTGGCCACCCCCTTTGAGACACAAGGCAATCCCGGCGCCGCCCGGAACCGCGGGGTAGACGCGGCAACCGGCGAGGTGCTCGTCTTTCTGGACGCCGACTGCGTCCCGGGCGAGGGATGGCTGGCGGCCCTCGTCGCGGCGCACGAGCGCGGAGAGGTGGTGGTCGGGGGCTCGCTCGGCTTGCCGTCCGGACTCGGCCCTAGCGCCCGATGCGACTACTACAGCAGTTGCTACCACCTCCATCCGCGCCGGCCGGCCGGCTACGTGCGCCATCACTCGCCCGCGAATCTGAGTGTCCGGGGCGAGCTGTTCCGCCGGACCGGCGGATTCACCTATCGGCACCCGCTGGCCGACGGGCACGAGGAGCTGGCCTGGCAGGAAACCGTTCAACGCCTCGCGCACCGGATCTACTTCGAGCCGCGGGCGGTCGCCGAGCACCACAACGATCCCGGGTTCGGCAATCTGCTTCGACGGAGCTATCGCTGGGGGTACAGCGGTCTGCGCGGCAAGGCCGAAACCCGACTGAGCCGCCTGGGGTGGCTCTACGGTCAACCGCGGCTCGCGCTCGCGGGCGCGATTCCTGCGGCGGTCGCTCAGGCTATCTACATCGCGCTCGTGTGGGTCGCCGCGCGCCGGCTCGAGCCGGTGCTCATGCTGCCCGGCATCTTGCTTTCGCAGTTCGCGCACGCGGCGGGGTTCGTGACCGGCGGGTTCCGCTGGCTGCACGAGGGCCGCGCACCCGCCGTCGAGCACCGTCCGCAATGGCGCTGACCGACCTCATGAGTCATGCGCCCCGTTCCATTGAGTCGTCTGAAGCGGCGAGCCGTCTGGCTGTGACCGCCGCCATCTGCACCCGCGATCGTCCCGAGCAGCTCCGCCGGGCGCTTCGCTCGTTAGCGCACCAGACGGTGGCGCCGGCGGAGGTGCTCGTGGTGGACAACGCGCCGCGAGATGACGCAACGGCCCAGCTGGTGGCCGACGCGTTCCCATCGGTCCGGTATCTCCGCGAGCCGATCCCGGGACTCGACTTCGCCCGCAGTCGCGCCCTCAACGCCGCGACGAGCCCCCTTGTCGCGTTCCTCGACGACGATGCCGTGGCGGATCCGGAGTGGATCGCCGCCTTCAGCGCGATCTTCGCCGATTTTCCGCGCGCCGGCGCCTGCACCGGTCGGGTGGAGGGCCTCTCGGTAGCCACGGAGGCGCAGCGGGTTGTGGAGGCCAACGGCGGCTACGATCGCGGGGACGAGCGCGTGCGGCTCCCGGCGGATGCCGGCCGCCGGCTGCATGGGAGGCGCGCACCGCTGATCGCGTGGGCGGTGAGCGTGGGCAGCGGCTGCAGCCTCGCCGTGCGCCGCGCGCTGGCGCCGGAGCGCGGTGGGTGCGACGCGGCGCGGGACATGGGTGCCGCGCTCCCCGGGGGCGGCGACCACGACATGCTCTGGCGGATGTTGGCGGCGGGGGCGGAGGTGATCTATGAGCCGGCAGCCCGGGCCCGGCACGAGCACCGGAGTGAGATCACCGCGGCCTACGATCAGATCGTCGGCCACCAGCGCGCGCTCGTGGCGATGCTCACGAAGGCGGCCGCTGCTGCGCGCGGCACGGCGCGTCTGTCGATCCTCACGTTCCTCGGGTGGCGGCTCGTGAAGCCAGGCGTTCGCCTGGCGCGACGCGCGATGGGACACGACCCACTCCCCGCCCGCGTGCTGGTCCGGATGTGGTGGCACTGCTGGCTCGGTCTCGGCGCGTACCCGCGTGCGCGCCGCCTGGCGCAGGCCCGGCGCGCGGCGGCCGTGGGGACCAGCACCGGGACAGGAATGGCGACGGGGACAGGGACGGAACCGGCCGAGGCCCCGGCGTGGCCATGAGCCCGGAGAGTCAGGCGCTCGTCCGCCGCTACCCGACCGCACGGGCCTCCTGGCTCGCTCGCGCGCGTGAGGTGTGGCGCTATCGGGAGCTGCTCCGCCACCTGGTGCTCCGGAACCTCAAGGTGAAGTACCAGCGGTCGGTCCTGGGCTTCGTTTGGACCCTGCTGAACCCGCTGCTCACGGTGGGCGTCCTCGTGGTGGTCTTCGGTCACATCGTGAAGATCCCCCTCGTCCATTACTGGGCGTTCGTCCTCAGCGGCTATTTCGTGTGGAACTTCGTGCTCCAGATGCTCAACACGGGGACCTACCTCTTCGCGGAGCACGCGCCGCTGCGGCGGAGCGCGCCGTTTCCCAATGAGATCCTCGTCCTGAGCGCCGCGCTCTCGCGTCTGGTGGAG
>JBGPVE010000212.1:0-5244 GCA_041491545.1 Gemmatimonadota bacterium
CTCGCCGTGATGGCGGCGATGACCGCGCCGGAGCGGGCCCAGTTCCTTTCCCGCGTGCTCGGCTACGAGCGCATCCGGACGGCGCAGGACCGGCTGAAGGAAAAGCGCTCGGCGCTCCGTGCCAGACTCGATGCGCTGCGTGCCGGACTCGCCGGTCTGACCGAGCTGGACGCCGAGGAGAGTAAGGCGGCGGAGCGGGTCGCCACGGCGAGTGCGGCGGACCAACAGGCCGCGGCCGCGTTCGAAGAGGCCGGTTGCCGCTTCGCCGAGGTCCACCCCAGGTGGGAGCAGTTGCAGCAGCTCCGCGAGCGTGCACTCGCGCTCGACAGCGAGTTGCGGGTGGCGGAGCATGAGGTGGGCTCGGCGACGGAGCGGGTGGATCGGCTCAGTCGCCAGGTGGCGGAGGCGGACGGCGCTCGGGCCAAGCTCGACGAGCTATGGCACCAGTTGGAGCCGCTGCCGGCGTTGCGTGAGGAGGCGGAGCGACTCAAGGGACAGGCCGAGTCGTTTGCGACACACCAGCGGATTCAAGCCCAACTCGACGAGGTCAAGGCGCGGCTGGCCGCGACGGACGAGCGGATCGCGCGGCTGCCGACCGAGTCGGTGGTCGCTCGCGCGCGATCCCGTTCGGCGGAGATCCAGGCGGCGCTCGCGGCCGCCACACTGGAGTCGGAGGAGCGCCGCACGGCGTGGGTACGGGACGCGCAGGACGCGCGCACCAAACGGCAGGGACTCTTGGAGCAGTATCGCGAGCTGAAGGAGCAGCACGATCGGATCGTGAAGGCCGGTCGCGAGGGTGACTGTCCCACTTGCGCCCGCCCCTTGGGCGCCGAGTTCGAGAAGGTGCTCGATGTGCTCGATCGCCAGCTCGAGGATGTGCTGTTCAACGGCAACTTCTACAAGCAGCGGATCGAGCAGCTCGTCAACGAGCCGACCGAGCTGGTGGAGGCGGACCGCCAGCGGCTCATGTTGGAGAAGGAGATGTCGGAGACGTCCGCGGAGGTGGGTCGGCTCAACGCGCAGGCGCAGGATGGCACTGCGCTGCACGAGGAGCGGGCCCGGCTGCTCGCGCGGGTGGCCGATCTCGATGCGGCGCTGGCTCAACTACCGGCCTCGTACGATCAGGCCCATCACCAAGGTCTGCAGCGCCGCATGAGCGCGCTCGAGCCGCTGGCGCTGCAGGCGGAGCGGGTGCGGGTCGTGGCGGAGCGGAGCGACGCGGTCGCCGCGGAGCTGGCCGTGCTGCGACAGGGATTGGAGGAAGCGCGCGGCCGGGCCGACGCGGTGCGTCGCGAGGCCACGGCACTGGGCTACGACGAGACGCAATACCGGAAGACGCAAGAGGCGGACAAGGCGGCGGATCGGGCCCGGCGCGAAACGGAAGTGGCGCTGGTGCACGCTCGCGCGGAGCGGACCGCGGCCGAAGAAGTGGTGCGCTCGGTTGCCGCGCGCCGCGCCGACCGGACGACGCGGGAGGCGGAGGCCAGTCGCACGGCGGCCGAGCTGGCGCTGCACCAGGAGCTGGACCGGGCGCTCACCGATCTCCGCACCGAGCTCAATACCATGCTACGTCCCGATCTCTCCGAGCTGGCGTCCAACTTTCTCACCGACCTCACCCGCGGCCGCTACACCGAGCTGGAGCTGGACGAGGACTACGTGGCGACGTTGCTCGACGATGGCGACCCCAAGTCCGTCATCTCGGGAGGCGAGGAGGACGTCACCAATCTCGCGCTCCGGCTTGCGATCAGTCAGATGATCGCCGAGCGGGCGGGCCAGCCGCTTTCCTTACTGGTGCTGGACGAGATCTTCGGCTCGCTGGACGAGGACCGGCGGATGGCGGTGGTCGATCTGCTCCGAAGCCTTGCGGATCGCTTCCCGCAGGTCATTCTCATTACCCATATCGAATCGGTGCGCGATGGGTTCGACCGGGTCATTCGGGTCGGGTACGACGTAGCGCGAGGGGTGGCTGTGGTCCGCGACGAGGCGGTGAGCGGGCGCGATGTGGCGGCCTGATCGGAGCTTGCGCGGGCCCGATCGGGCCACGATGCGCGACATCGATCCGCTCAATCGCGTCTTTTCCGAGGCGTTCACCGACCGATACAGCCGAGATGGCCTGGTTGGAGTGCGGGTGCCGCAGCTCAACCAGGCTGTCTGGCGCTACGCTATCGAGGACGCGGGCGACGGCGCCATGGTCTGGCGCGATGTCGACGGTCAGCTCGTGGGCTTCAACATGGTGCATCGGTCCGGCAACGAAGGATGGATGGGACCGCTCGCCGTGCGGCCCGACCGCCAGAGTGAAGGGCTCGGCTCCGTGATGGTGCAGGCCGGCATCGACTGGCTCAAGGCGGAGGGGGCCCGCAGCATCGGGCTCGAGACCATGCCACGCACGGTGGACAATATCGGTTTTTATAGCCGCCTCGGGTTCGTGCCGGAGCGTCTCACCGTGACGTTGGTTCGAGACGTGGGTCGCCGCGCCGCCGAGCGGGGCGAGCTGCTCTCCGAGGCGGGCAGTGAGCTGCCGCGCCGGCTCGCTGAATGCCAGGCGCTCACCGCGCGGTTGCTCCCGGGCACCGACTTCACCCGCGAGCTGGTGCTCACGCAGGAGCTGCGAATCGGCGACACGAGCGTGATCCGCCGCGACGGTCTCGTCACCGGTTTTGCGCTCTGGCACTCGGCGCCGCTCGCCGCGGGCCGGCCGAAGGATGAGGTGCGGGTGCTCAAGCTCGTCGCGCTGACGCTCGAGGACCTCGATCGCGTCATCGACATGGTGCTCCACGCGGCGCAGCATGAGCGGGTGCGGCGGATTGCGGTGCGGTGTCAGACGGCGTTCGCGGACGCCTACCTCCGGCTGATCGAGCAGGGGTTTCGGGTGCATTGGACGGATCTCAGGATGATTCTGCGCGGCTACACCTTACCCGAGCCGGGGCAGGGGGTGGTGTTGTCGAACTGGGAGATCTAGCACCCGCCATTGACCGCGTCGCTCGTCGTCTTCGCGCTTACCTACCTTCTGATAGCGGTCCAGCGAGTCCGCTGGCTGCATCTCAATCGGCCCGCCGCGGCGTTGCTCGGCGCGGTGGCGATGGTCACGCTCGGCGGGCTGCCGGTCTCCGAGGCGTATCGGGCGATCGACCTCGACGTGATCGTCTTTCTGCTCGGGCTCATGATTCTCGTGGGATACCTCGAGCTGGGCGGCTTCTTCGAGGCGGCCGCCGATTGGATCATCCTCCGCTCGGCCACGCCGCGGGCGTTGCTGGTGGCGGTGATCGTCGGGAGTGGGCTCCTCTCCGCGTTCTTCGTGAACGACACGATCTGCCTCGTCTTCACCCCGGTGCTGCTCGCGGCGCTCGCGCCGCTCCGGGTGCGGCCGGTGCCGTATCTGGTGGCGCTCGCGATGGGCTCCAACGTGGGGTCGGCGCTGACGTTCGTGGGCAACCCGCAGAACATGCTGATCGGCCTCTGGAGCGGCATCGGATTCGGGGTGTTCGCGCTCCGGATGTTGCCCGTCGTGCTGGGCGCGATGGCGCTGACCTGTCTTCTCCTGCTGTGGCTCTTTCGGAAAGAGCTGGCCGCGCCGTTTCCCCAGCGAGCGGTGCCCGAGCCGGCGACGCTCGACCGTCCGCTGATCGGGACGGCGCTCGGGCTCTTCGGGCTGGCCTTCGTCGCCTGGCTCGCCGGGGCGAGTCTCTCTCTCGTGGCGATTGCCGCGGGCGCGTTGATGCTCGCGCTCGGCCGCCGCGATCCGACCCCTGCGCTCGCCAAGGTCCAGTGGTCGCTCCTCTTGTTCTTCGCCGCGCTCTTCGTCGTGATGCGAGGTCTGGAGCGCTCCGGCGCCGCCGGCTTCATCAACGCCGAGGGCAGGCACGCGATCGCGCTGGGCGGCCGGTGGACGACGGCCGCCGCGGTGAGCGGCGTGATGCTGGTCCTCTCCAACCTCATTAGCAACGTCCCCGCGGTCCTCCTTTGGAAAAACGTCGTTCCCACGCCCCCCAACCCCGGGCTGGTCTGGCAGGTCATGGCCATGAGCGCCACATTCTCGGGGAATCTGCTCCTGATCGGCTCCATGGCCAATCTGATCGTCGCTGAGGGTGCCGAGCGGCGCGGCGTGCGCATCGGGTTCGCCGAGTACGCGAAGGTCGGCCTTCCGGTCACGCTGGCCACTCTAGCGTGGGGCATCACCGTCCTGGTGCTGGTGGCGTAGCGGACCGGGAGATGAATTGGTGGAGGTGGTAGCCCTGCCACCCCATGCACGTGAGCAGCGCGCGGTGCAACGTCGGCAGCCGGATATCGTAGGGGACCAGTAGCCGGCGCCAGATGGGCGGCGTAGTGCCGAGCAGCGCAATCCGGAGCTGGGCGATGCGAGGGGTGCGTCGGAGCTGCCTCATGAGCGTTGCGGAACGTTGCACGAAGATCCCCGCATCCCAATGGACTCACGACTTTATAATATCAGGACTCTAAAGTTGTCTCGCCGGTGGCGTCCTCCTTGGTCGGAATCGAGGCGGCGGGCGCTGGAAGGAGAGGCGGGACGGGCCGGCCGAGGTCAACGAAGACGTTCAGTTCGATCCAGCGGCGGAAGAAGGGATCGTCGAAGTGGTGGGCGTCGCGCTTGGCTTGGACCAGGACCTCCTGGGCGATAAGCTGGTGGACGGCCCGGCCGACTGTTGTCTTCGGGCCGAGCTTGTGGGTCTGGAGTGTCTTGGCCGCTGTCGGCTGCATGGTGGGGTCGGCGGCGATGACGAGGAGAATCCGGCGCTCCAAATCGGAGAACCCGCGCCAGGCGCGCTGGTGGAGGGCATCCTGCTCGTGGACGAGCAGGTCCATGGCCTGGGCGACGTCGTCGTCGGACACCGCGACGCGGTCGTGCGTGAGATCCCACACCGCGCGGGCGAGCTGCACGATGTCGCGCGTCCGGGGCCCGGCGAGACGGAGGATCAGGTCGGCAGCCCCTGGCGGGATATTCACGCCGGTGGCGGCGGCACGGTCCTGCAACCAAGTGGCCATGACGGGCGGGGCGATGGGGCCCACCTCCAGAAGGTCGAGCACCTTCCAAAGGCCCGCCTTCTTGTTGTCGAGCATCTGCTGGACGATCGTCCGCTCGGAACCGGCGAGAACGTAAGCGATGCGTCGGTGTCGCTCGAGCATTTCCTTGAGTGGCCACTCGAGTTCGGTGCCCGTCAGCGTCTGGAGGCGCTGGAACTCATCCAGGGCGAGGCCAAGGGTCAAGTCGCGCGACGCCAGCTCCGCCCA
>JBGPVE010000213.1:0-5243 GCA_041491545.1 Gemmatimonadota bacterium
CCGAGGCAGATTCCGAAGAACGGCAGATCGTGCTCCCGCGCCCATCGCACAGCTTCGATCATGCCGTCGATCCCGCGAATCCCGAACCCACCCGGAATGAGCAGCCCGTCGAATTCGCCCAGCAGCTTGGCGGCGGTGGCCTGGTCGCTGAACTGGTCGCTCGAGAGCCACTGAATCTCGACGCCGGCATCATGCGCGATCCCGCCGTGAATGAGCGCCTCGTGCACCGACTTGTAGGCGTCGTGCAGATCGGTGTACTTCCCCACTACCGCGATCTTCACGTGATTGGTCGGGTGAAGGATCCGCTCCGTCATTACCTTCCACGGCCGGAGATCGGGCTCGTGCGTGGTGAGCCGGAGCCGTTCGCACACCACGCGGTCGAAGCCCTGATCGTGGAACCGGAGCGGGATCTCGTAGATCGAGTGCACGTCCGGACTCTCGACCACACAGTCGAAATCCACGTTGCAGAAGAGCGCGATCTTGCGCTTGATGTCGGCCGAGATCGGCTGCTCGCTCCGGCAGACGAGGATATCGGGCTGGATTCCGATCTGCATCAGGTCCCGCACCGAGTGCTGGGTCGGCTTGGTCTTGAGCTCGCCGGCGGCGGCGATGTAGGGCACCAGCGTGAGGTGGATGAAGATCGCGTTGTCGCGCCCCACCTCCTGGCGGAACTGACGGATGGCCTCGAGAAAGGGGAGCGACTCGATGTCGCCCACCGTTCCGCCGATCTCGGTGATGACGATATCGTGCCCGGGCGCGGGACGCCGGATAGCGCTCTTGATCTCGTCGGTGATATGGGGAATCACCTGCACCGTCGAGCCCAGGTATTCACCCCGGCGCTCCTTGTTGATGACGGTCTGGTAGATCCTGCCGGTGGTGATGTTGTTCTGCTGGGAGAGGGAGCGGTCGATGAAGCGTTCGTAGTGCCCGAGGTCCAGGTCGGTCTCGGCGCCGTCGTCGGTGACGAAGACCTCGCCATGCTGGAACGGCGACATGGTGCCGGGGTCGACGTTGATGTACGGGTCGAACTTCTGCATCGTCACGCTAAGCCCGCGTTCCACCAGCAGCCGCCCAAGTGAAGCGGCGGCGATCCCCTTGCCGAGCGAGGAGACGACGCCGCCGGTGACGAAGATGTACTTGGTCGCGTTGGTGCCGCTGGGCATAGTTGGTTCCTCCCTGGTTCTACGTCGTACCGCAGCCTACAACCCGGGTCAGCGAAACGAACCGGCCGGCAGGCGAGGCGGCTGTGGAGGGGAGTCGGGTCGGACCGCGAGAACGCTTCGGACGGGCATCCCGCAAGGTAATAGGGGCGGTCAGCCGTGTCAAAAGTTGTGCCGGACGGATGACGGCCCGTTACCGACCAGCTATCAAATTGTGGAATATGGGGTTAAGGCGTGCTGACCGGAGCGGGCCCAAGGGCGACGCTGGCTAAATCGAGGAAGTTGCGCAACATGGTCTTTCCATGCTCGGTGGCGATCGACTCGGGGTGAAACTGCACGCCGTAAATCGGAAGATACCGGTGCTGAAGTGCCATGATTTCCGCCCCCGAAGGACGGTCAGCCGCCCAGGCCGTCACGACCAGCTCCTCCGGCAGCCCCTCGGCCGATACCACGAGGGAATGGTAGCGCATGGCGCGGACCGGCGACGGCACCCCCGAGAACAGGTCCCGCCCGCCGTGGACCACCTGCGTCGTCTTGCCGTGCATCAGCCGATCGGCTCGCACCACCCTCCCGCCGAACGCCTCGCCGATCGCCTGGTGTCCGAGACAGACACCGAGCAGCGGAATCCGGCCGGCCGCGGCGCGGATCAGCGGGATCGAGATCCCGGCCTCCCCCGGCGTGCGCGGTCCGGGCGAGATGATGATCGCCGTCGGCTCGAGCGCCAACGCCTCCTCCGGCGTCAGGGCATCGTTCCGGTAGACCGCCGGCTCGGCGCCCAGCTCTCCGACGTACTGCACTAGGTTGTACGTGAAGCTGTCGTAGTTGTCGAGGACGAGAAGCATTGCGGGCTCGGGCGTCAGTTCCGGTGAGCGCGGCTCTGGAGCGAATCCCGCAGCCGGTGGGCGCGGCTCTGGAGCGAATCCCGCAGCCGCTGCCCGCGCTCGCGGGCGGAGTCGGCCCGGCGCTCGCTGACCGCGGTGATCGAGTCCGCCATGCGCGAGGCCGCCTCGCTGATCGAGTCCGCCGCCCGATCGGCCGCCTCGGCCATGGAGTCGGCAGCCGCCTCGGCCCGAGCATCGATCACCTCGCTCCGAATGTCCTTGGCGATGGCCGAGGGGACCAGAAGCCGCGCGACGTAGCCGCCCGGCTCGAAGCTGATCTTGCCGACGGCCTCGGTGCCGGCTGGCGTCGAGTCGCCATGGATGCACGCGAACTGAGCCCGATGCACCTCGAGCGAGTGCCGCTGGCCGCCGCCGGTATCGATCTTGGCGAGCAGAGCGCATCCCTCGAGGCGACGCATGTCGGCCGAGTCGGACAGTTTGACCTGGAGATCGACCCCCGACACGTGGTGGGGTGACTTGCGCCGGACGACGAGACGGTCGAATGTCCCCAGCCGGGCCCCGTCGAGCCGAAACGGCACGAACACGACGGGCAGCGAAATCGGCTCGCTGGTCGACGCGACGCCGTGCGCCTTGTGGATTGCGGCGCGCCCTATGGTGATGACCCCCATGCCCACGGCGAAGATGCCGAGAGCACCCAGGATGATTTTGAGCCAATAGTCTCGCATTGGAGCGCACGTGATCCGGGTTGAGTCGTTGTCAAAGGTGTACGGTGACTTCCAAGCCGTCCAGGGCCTGTCGTTCGACGTGGCGCCCGGGGAGGTGTTGGGCTTGGTCGGCCCCAACGGCGCCGGCAAGACGACGACCCTGCGGAGCATTGCTGGAATCATCCGGCCGACCGACGGCCGAATCGTCGTCGATGGCCACGACCTCGCCCGCGAGCCCGTGGCGGCCAAGGCCGCCCTGGCATTCATCCCCGACGAGCCCGATCTCTTCGACTACCTTACGGTGACCGAGCATCTGCGTTTCGTCGGCCGGTTGTACGGCGTCAGCGACGCGCCCGAGCGAATTCCCACCATACTATCCGAGATGGAGCTGGCCGAGAAGCACGCCGCCTTTCCGGCGGAGCTGTCCCGCGGCATGCGGCAGAAGCTCGCGATCGCCTGCGGGCTCCTGCACGACCCCAAGGTCCTCCTCCTCGACGAGCCGCTCACCGGGCTCGATCCCGTGGGCATTCGGAGGCTCAAGGCCACGATCGCCCGCCGGGCCGAGTCCGGTGCAGCGGTGATCCTGAGCTCGCATCTGCTCCACGTTGTCGAAGAGCTGTGCACCCGGGTGCTGATTCTTCAGCATGGCCACGCGCTTGCCATGGGTACCATCCGCGACATCATCGCGCATCGCCCGGAGCTGGCGGGCCGGCCGCTCGAGGACGTCTTCCTGGCGCTGATCGGCGAGACGGACGAGACCAGCGGCGGCCCGGTCCGTTGACCGGGGCCCTGCTCTATCTCGCTCGGCGCTCCGCGGCCAACCGCGTGGCGCGCCAGTTGGCCCAGCTTCGCCGGCCGCGCTATCTGATCGCAGTGCTCCTCGGCGTCGCCTACCTCTGGTTGGTTCTCTTCCGTCAACGCGCTGAGCCCACGGCGGACGCCGCAATCGCGGGGCGCTGGATCGAGTTGGCAGGCTCGGTGGCGCTGTTTGCGCTCGTGGCGTGGACTTGGATCGCGGGCGCGGAACGGCGGGCGCTCGTCTTCTCGCCGGCGGAAGTGACGTTTCTCTTCCCGGCTCCGCTGACGCGGCGCACGCTGATCCGATACAAGCTGTTCCGCTCGCAGCTCGTGGTGCTGTTCAACAGTCTGCTGTGGACGCTGATATTCGCGCGCGAGCGCTTCGGGGTGTCACCGTGGCTCCGGGCGCTCGCGATCTGGACCCTCTTCTCGACGCTCATGCTGCACCGGCTCGGCGCGTCGTTCGTCCGCACGAGCCTCTCCCAGCACGGCCGCGCCGCGTGGCGGCGGCGGGCGGTGTCGGTCACACTGCTCGCGTTGGTAGTGGCGGCGGTCGCGTGGACCGCCTTCGAGAGTTACCCGGCCGTCTCGGCGGCGCGGCGGGCCGGGGGACCGCAATTACTCGCCGCACTCGAATCCGCGGCGGCCCGGCCCGTGCCGGCGGCGCTCCTGCTCCCGTTTCGATGGCTGGTTCGCCCGCTCGCCGCCACCGGCCCCCGCGCGTGGCTCGCCGCCATGCTCCCGGCCATAGGACTGCTGTTCGCGCATTACCTCTGGGTGATTCGCTCCGACGCGGCATTCGAGGAGGCCGCGGCGGAGGCGTCGCTGGCGCGTGCACGCAGGCGTTCGCAAACCGCGGTCGGCGGCATGTCGCTCGAGCGCGGCGTTCGCTCGCCATCGCGCCCGCTCTTCGCGCTGGGGCCGCGAGGCTCACCGGGCACGGCGATCCTGTGGAAGAACCTGACGGCCGTCGCGCGGCGGCGGCGGGCCGGCAATACGATTCTCGGATTTGCCGCGGCGGGCGCTCTCGCGGCGCTCCTGTCGCCGGCCGGCGATGGCGGCATTGCGGAGTTGGCGGGTGCATTGGCCATTGCGTGGTCCGGGTTGTTGCTGCTCCTCGGGCCGCAATGGATCCGCAACGACCTTCGGAGCGACCTGCGAAAGCTCGATCTGCTGCGCAGCTATCCGGTGCGCGGCTGGGTGATCGTGGCCGCCGAGGCGCTTGCGTCGACCGCGACCCTCTGCGCGCTCGAGTTCCTCATGCTCGGCTTCGTCTACCTCGCCTTCCTCCGGCATCCGACAATCGAAATCTCGCTGCAAGAGCGCTCGCTACTCCTGGTCGCGGCGGTGCTGCTGCTGCCCGGGGTGAATTTCATGGCGATGTTGTTGCAGAACGCCGCCGCGCTCTTGTATCCGGCGTGGGTGCGGCTGGGCCGCGGCATGACGGGGGTGGAGGCGCTGGGTCAGAACCTGCTCGCCATGCTCGTGTTCACCGTGCTGCTCGGTGTCTTGTTGGCACCGCCTGTCGGAGTTGGGGCTGGAGTGGCTTGGCTGTTTGGAGGCCGAATGGATGGTTGGGTCTGGGCGGCGGCGATGCTCGCGGGGCTCGCCGCGACGAGCGTCGAAGCCGCCCTGGTGATTCGCTGGCTTGGACACGTGTTCGAGCGGACCGATCGGACCGCGTTGCCGATCGGCCAGCCGTAGCCCACCCAAGGGAGCCGCTATCCTATGGATTCGCG
>JBGPVE010000214.1:0-5155 GCA_041491545.1 Gemmatimonadota bacterium
CCGAAGCGCGAGCCGGAGCAGTCGGGCAACGTCGCATCGGTGCTGGGCGTGCTGGCATCGGTGGCGGCGAGCCTCACGACGCTCATCGTCGTCCTGCGGCGATGAACGCAGCGAGGGCGAGGAAAGGCATCTTACTCGCCGGTGGGTCAGCGGCGCGGCTGCATCCCGCGACGCTGGTTGTGAGCAAGCAGTTGCTTCCGGTATACGACAAGCCGATGGTGTACTATCCGCTGTCCACCCTCATGCTTGCCGGAATGCGCGACATTCTTCTGATCTCGACGCCGTCCGACCTTCCCCGCTTCGAGCAACTCTTCGGCGATGGCTCGCAGCTCGGGCTCTCTATGCATTACGCCATCCAGCCGAATCCCAAAGGGCTGGCGCAGGCGCTGGTCATTGCCGCCGACTTCTTGGGGCGCGATGCCGCGGCCCTCATCTTGGGCGACAATCTGTTCTACGGCGCCGGTCTGATCGACACGCTCAAGGCGGCGGACGCCCAGCGACAGGGTGCCCTGATCTTCGCGTATCACGTGAGCGACCCGCGGCAGTACGGCGTCGTGGAGTTCGACCGAACGGGCACGGTCCTCAGCATTCAGGAGAAGCCGAAGCAGCCCCGATCCCATTTCGCCATTCCGGGGCTCTATTTCTACGAGAACGACGCGGTCTCCATCGCGCGGGGGCTTCGGCCCTCGGCGCGAGGCGAGTACGAGATCACCGACGTCAACATCGCCTACCTGAAGCAAGATCGGCTTCGAGTCGAGGTGTTCGGACGCGGCACGGCCTGGCTCGACACCGGCACGCCGGAAGCGCTGCTTCAGGCGAGCAGCTTCATCGGTGCGGTCGAGCAGCGTCAGGGTCTGAAGATCGGTTGTGTGGAAGAGGTCGCCTATCGCATGGGCTTCATCGACGGCGCGCAGCTCGCACGGAACGCGGAGACGGTCGGCAGCGGCGCGTACGCCGACTACCTGCGAGAGCTGGTGACGGCGGAGTCGGCGCTATCGTGACCGCGGCCGGTCGACCGCGCGCGGTGCTGGTCACGGGGGGCGCCGGATTCATCGGATCCAATCTGGTGCGTTGGATATTGGAGCAGGACGCCTCCGTCCGTGTCGTCAATTTCGACCTGCTCACCTACGCCGGCAACCTGGAAAGCGTGGAGGACGTGGAGCAGCGCTTCGGGCCCGAAGGCGAGCGGCGCTACCGATTTGTCCATGGCGACATTCGCGACTTCTCGCAGGTGGCGGCGGCGCTGCGGCTCGAAGGCGGCGCGGACGCCGTCCTGCATCTCGCCGCCGAGTCACACGTGGACCGCTCGATCATGGGTCCCGGCATTTTTATCGACACGAACGTCCGCGGCACGCTGGTGCTGCTCGAGGCCTGTCGCGCCGAGCTCGACGCCCGCCCCCGCCCATTCCGCTTCGTGCATGTGAGCACCGACGAGGTGTACGGCTCGCTCGGACCGGCGGATCCGCCGTTCACCGAGACGACAGCGCTCGCCCCGAACAGCCCCTACTCGGCGAGCAAGGCGGGCTCGGACCTCCTGGTGCGGTCCTATATAGGAACATTCGGCTTCCCGGCCATCATCACGCGCTGCTCGAACAACTACGGACCTTACCAGTTTCCGGCAAACCTGATTCCGCTCATGATTACCCGCGCGGTGCAAGACCAGCCGCTCCCGGTCTACGGCGATGGCATGAACGTACGCGACTGGCTCTACGTTGCGGACCACGCCGAGGCGCTCTGGACCGTGCTGCTCCGCGGGCGGATCGGGTCCGTCTACAACATTGGCGGCGAGAATCAGGTGCCGAACCTCGAGATGGTACGGCGCCTGCTCGCTCTGCTCGGGAAGCCTGAGTCGCTGATCACGTTCGTCAAGGATCGGCCGGGCCACGATCGACGATACGCCATGGATACTGGGCTGATTCAAGCGGAGCTGGGCTGGCGTCCGCGACACGATTTCGTCAACGGGTTGGAGGAAACGGTGCATTGGTACCTGGCCAACGAGTCTTGGTGGCGGCGCGTCCTGAGCGATGCATACGGCATCGCGGAGATGTACCTCTCGTGACCGTCCCCTCATCCGACGGCTCCCTGGGCGCTGAGCTGCGTCCGCTCATGCTGAGCGCGGTGCTGCTGCGCCGCTGGCGGTGGAGCATCGTCTTTCCCGTGCTCGCGACGATCGGGACGGCGATCCTGGTGTTCGTCATCCCATCGCGCTACACCTCGAGAACCATCTTTGTGCCCGAGTCGAGAACCAGCTCGAGCTTGTCCGGGAGTCTGGCGGGATTGGCGGGCCTGGCCAGCTTGGCGGGGGTCGGCGGCGGCGGCGGGACGCAGTCACCCAAGTTCTACGCCGATTTCATCGGAACGGAAACGGTGAGCGAAGCGATCCTCAGCCGTCCGATCACGTCCATCCCAGGCCCCCGTGGCCGCCCCCTCACCCTACTCGAATTCCTGCACAAAGGTGGCAAGAACCGCCCGGACAGCCTCTACATGGCACGGGAGCTCCTGGACGACCGGGTCAAGACCGAGGTGAATCGCGAGACCGGCACCGTGACCCTTTCCGTCACGCTGGCAGACCCGCGAGTCGCCGCCGAGGTGACCGGCTGGTATCTCGAAGAGCTGGACCGGTTCAACGCCAAGCGCCGCCAGAGTACGGCCCATGCCCGGCGTCAGTTTCTGGAGGGGCGCATCGCCGAGCTCGAGGGCGAGCAGCGGCGGGCTGAAGACGCGCTCCGCAAGTTCTACGAAGCAAACCGGCAATACGAGAGCGCCCCGAGCCTCGTATTCGAGGCCCGCCGGTTGCAGACTCGCGTGGATCAGCTCACCGAGGTGATCGGCAACGTTCAACGCGACTTCGAGAATGCGCGCATCGAGGAGGTCAACGACACACCGGTGATCACCGTCATCGACCAGCCCAGCGTGCCGGCCCGGCGATCGTTCCCCAAGCGAAAGCTGTTCGTGCTGCTCGCGGCCATCGTGAGCCTTGGTGTCGGCGCGGGCATCGCGTACCTGGCCGAAGCGGTGCGGCAGTGGAATCGACGGGACGTCGAGGGCCAGTCCGACCTGACGGCGGCCTGGGCCGAAGCGCGCCGCGGGCTCGGCCGCGTGCTGCCCGTCCGCTCGAGACGCCCACCGGCCTGATGCCGATCGCACAGCGGCTGCTCGCTCGACTCAAGCGGACCTGGCTCGACCCGTTTCACATCGTTCATGTTACGCTCGAGCGCGGGCTCGCGCGCCATCGGGACCAGGTGCACGGCCGGGTGCTCGACATCGGGTGCGGCACGAAGCCGTACCGCCGCCTGTTTCCCGGTGCCACGACCTACTTCGGGACCGAGACCAACCGGACGTTCACGCCCGGAAGCCAGGCGGACGTGACCGCGATCGGCGAGGCGCTCCCATTTCGAAGCGGCGTCTTCGACACGGTAGTCTGCACCGAAGTGCTGGAGCACGTCGCGGAGCCGGCTGCCTTTCTGCAGGAGGTCTATCGTATCGTGGCGCCTGGCGGTGCGCTCCTGCTCACCGCACCGCAGACCTGGGGTTTGCATGAGGAGCCGTACGACTTCTATCGCTACACCAAGTACGGTCTGGCGTATCTCTTCACCAAAGTCGGCTTCACCCTGGAAACGATTCGGCCGACGACCGGCACGTTGGGCACGGTCGGTCAACGGTTGAGCTCCTTTTTCTATTACAAGCTCGGTGGCCGCCGGCCGCTCACCAAGCCGTTCGCGGTGGTGGTCAGCGCGGGCATCCAGCTCGCATTCACCGCCGGCGATTGGCTCGCGGGTCGCCACGGCGACACGATCAGTTGGATCGCGCTGGGCCGAAAGGGGACTACCCATGGAGCGTCGTGACTTTCTGGGCGGCATGGCTGCGGCCGCACTCGTCGGTTCCCCGCCCTCGACGGGCTCCGCCGTGCCGACGGCAGCCGCCGCGCCCGGAGACGGCCGCACCTACGACGTTCGGGCGTTCGGTGCGTTGGGCGACGGCAAAGCCGACGACACCGCGGCCTTTCGGCGAGCCATCCAGGGCGCATCCGAGGCTCCGGGCGTAGTATTCCTTCCACCGGGCGACTATCTCATCTCCGAGACGCTCACCCTGCCCTCCGCCATCTCATGGGTACTGCGCGGCTCCGGACGCAACCTCTCACGGATTCGGCCAACGCCCTCGGCGAAGTCCGGAGAGCTGTTCGGCTGCAAGCATAGCCACCTGCGCGGCGAGTTCGGCTGCGCGATCGAGGATCTCCTGATTGATGCCGGACGCCTCCCGGGCACGCCGCTCAAGCTCGAGGCCCACACGTTGTTCAGCATGCGGCGGGTGACCATCGCCAATGCCACCGGCGGATCCGGCATGGTCCTCATCGGGCTGTACGATTCCCAGTTCGAGGATGTCTACCTCGAGCACTGCGGCGATGCCGAGCACGCCTCGGTCGTGTGTCGGTCGCCGGCCTCGAACGGGGGCGACGCCATGAACAACTGCGTCTTCATCAACCTCCACACCGAAGGTGCGACAGACGGGACGCACTTGGACATCGACGGGATGCCGCACAACAAGACCGACACCCTTCAGTTCTTCGCCCTCAAGTGCCACGGCGATCCCAAGACCAGCTGCCCCACGCAGCCGCTCATCAGAGTGGGCCCCAACGCCATCAGTTGCTCCTTTCTGGGCGGCCTCGCGGCCTGGGGCAAGGGCGCCGCGCAAATCGAGATCGCCGGGCAGCGCAACCGGTTCATCGGGATCGACCACGGGGCTGGCGGCCCCAGCGGCAATCCGAAGTTCGCCTACCGGCTCACCGAGACCGCCGACGGCAATCACATCATCTCGCCGAATTTCAAGAATGGCATCGCGCCGAACCTCTATGCGTCCGGCTACATGCGCGTCGAGTCGGGCGCCAACCACAACAAGCTTCTCTTCCCCCAGATGTCCACCGGCCCGGCGCCGCTCGGCCGGGTGCTGGATGACCATGGGCGGGGCACGCTCTTCTTGGGGGATGACTTCGACGACAACGGCGGGCTATATGTTCGGCACGGCCAGGGCTTCACGCCGTTGCTCACCAACGGCATCTCCGGCACAGTGACGCCGGCGAGGAATCTGCGCGGGGCGGTGACGATCGGCGGGGACGCGACGACGAGCGACGTTCGGTTTCGCTCACCCGAGCCTGACG
>JBGPVE010000215.1:0-5088 GCA_041491545.1 Gemmatimonadota bacterium
CGCGCGCCTCGATCTCGGACTTCGGGCCACCGCCGACGCAGCGGAAGCCGTGCGTGGCGCCTCTGTCATCGTCTCCGCGGCGCCCAGCCATGCGGTGCGCGCGGTGGCGCAGCGGGTGTCCGGTGCCGTCGCGAAGGGAACGCTGATCGTGAGCGCCACCAAAGGCATCGAGGTGGATTCGCTCCAGCTCATGTCGGCGGTGCTGGCGGCGACCCTGCCGGGCACACGCATCGCCGCACTCTCGGGACCGAGCTTCGCGCAGGAGGTATTTCAGGGGCAGCCGACCGCGGTCGTGGCTGCGGCGATGGACGAGGCCACCGCCCGCGCCACGCAGCAGATCTTCTCCGGATCGACCTTTCGCGTGTACTCGCACGGCGACGTGATCGGTGTCGAGCTGGCCGGCGCGCTCAAGAACGTCATGGCGATCGCCGTCGGCATTCTCGAGGGCCTCGGACTGGGGCACAACCCGCGGGCGGCGCTGATCACCCGCGGTCTCGCCGAGATCACTCGGCTCGGCGTCGCGATGGGGGCGGACCCCCTCACCTTCGCGGGGCTGGCCGGGATGGGTGATCTCATTCTCACCGCGTGCGGGCAGTTGAGTCGGAACCGCGCGCTCGGAGTGGCGCTCGCGCAGGGCGAGCGTTTTGAGGACTACCTCGCCGCCCATCGGAGCGTGGCGGAGGGAGCCAACGCGTCGCGCGCTGGTGCCGCCCTCGCTCTTCGACTGGGCGTCGAGCTACCGATCACGGCCCAAGTCTGCGAGGTCCTGTTCCAGGGCAAACCGGCGCGCGAGGGCGTGGCCGAACTCATGGGGCGGGGACTCAAGTCGGAGCAGTGGAGATGACCACAACGCGACCCGTTCAGGAGTTCTACTCGATCGGCGACGTCTGCACGCTCACCGATCTCAAACCCCACGTGCTGCGCTATTGGGAGAGCCAGTTCCGCTTTCTCAATCCCGCCAAGAACCGCTCGGGCAATCGGGTCTACAAGGCCCGCGAGGTGGAGCTGATCATGCTGGTCAAGCACCTCCTCTACACCGAGAAGTACACCATCGACGGCGCGCGCCAGCGCATCGATCAGTACCGCCGCACCGGCGAGATCAAGCCGACGGCGCACGCGGCGTCGGGAGCGCAGCTGATCCGCGAGGTGCGTGAGGAGTTGGATCGGCTGCTGGCGATTCTGGACGGGAGGCGATGAACATCCTCGTCTCCAACGACGACGGGATACTCGCCCCGGGCCTGGCCCTGCTCGCGGATGCCTGTCGGGAGGTGGGGGCGGTCACGGTGGTGGCGCCGGATCGGGAGCAGAGCGGAACGTCGCACTCGCTCACGCTGCACCGTCCGATCCGGCCGATGCGCCGGCCCGACGGCGCGATCCAGGTCGACGGCACACCCACCGATTGCGTGATGCTCGCCGTCGAAGCGCTGATGCCCGAGCGGCCCGCGTTCGTGTTCTCCGGCGTGAACCACGGCCCCAACATGGGCGAGGACGTGCTGTACTCCGGCACCGTCGCCGCCGCGATGGAGGGCGTGATGCTGGGCGTGCCGGGCATCGCCATCTCCTTCGCCGGCAGCCAGCCCGAAACCCTGGCCGGCTATCGCGCGCTGCTGGTGGACCTGGTTCGCCGCATCACCGTGGTCCGCGACTTCCCCACCGACATGCTGCTCAACGTGAACCTGCCGCGGGTCCCGGCATCCGAGGTGCGCGGGATCCGGGTGACGCAGCTCGGCAGCCGCGTGTTCTCCGAGTCGCTCACCCGGATGAAGGACCCGTGGGGCCGCGAGATCTACTGGATCGGCGGCGGAACGATCACCTGGACGGGCGACGAGAAATCGGATCACAGCGCGGTGGCCGAGGGGTACGTGTCGGTGACTCCCCTGCACATGGACCTCACCAACTACTCGCTGCTCGAGACGGTGCGCGGATGGTCCCTGGAGGCGTAGGCGAGGGCGACAGCTACGGCGGCTTTCGCACGCTGTTGGTGGACACGATCCGCGCCAAGGGCGTTCGCGATCTGGCCGTGCTCCACGCCGTCCGGCAGGTTCCCCGCCATCTCTTCGTGCCCGAGAGCGTGCGGCACCGGGCGTACGACGACGCGGCGCTCCCGATCGGCAGCGGGCAGACGATCTCACAGCCGTTCGTGCAGGCGCGCTACCTGGAGCTGATCGCGCTCACGGGACGCGAGCGCGTGCTCGAGATCGGCACCGGCTCCGGCTACCAGACCGCGCTCCTCGCGCTCCTCGCCGACACGGTCTTCAGCATCGAGCGGGTGCCGGTGCTGGCGCAGCGGGCGCGGGAGGCGCTCGCGACGGCCGGCATCCGCAACGTCACCGTGCTGGTGGGTGACGGCACGCTCGGCTGGCGACCCTTCGCGCCCTACGACGCGATCTTGGTCTCGGCCGCCTCGCCGGAGGTGCCGGCACCGCTGATCGAGCAGTTGGCCGAGCGCGGGCGCATGGTCATTCCGCTGGGCGACCGGGACAACCAGGTGCTCACGCTGGTCGAACGTGAGCGTGAGGGTGAGCATGCGCGCGAGGGCGGCGGGGTTCGGCTGACCCCGCTCGACGACGTGCGCTTCGTGCCCCTCCTCGGCAAGCACGGCTTCAACGGCTGACACCGGGACGCGATGCTGCACTCCTTTTTTCATTGGCTCGCCCAAACGGTGCTCGCGCTCGGCTATCCGGGCATCGTCATCCTGATGGCGATCGAATCGTCGGTGCTGCCGCTGCCGAGCGAGCTGGTGATGCCGCCCGCCGGCTATCTCGCGGCCCAGGGTCAGATGAGCGCCGTGCTCGCGGTGGCCTCCGGCACGCTCGGCAGCGTGCTGGGCGCGCTGCTCAACTACGGACTCGCGGTCTACGTCGGTGAGCCGGTGCTGCGGAAGTACGGACGCTACGTGCTGCTCTCGGAGCGGAGTCTCGATCGCACCGAGGCGTTCTTTCGCCGGCACGGAGAGATCAGCACGCTGGTGGGCCGGCTGCTGCCCGTCATCCGCCATCTGATCTCGATTCCGGCCGGGATGAGCCGCATGCCGCTCGGGCGCTTCGTCGCGTTTACGGCGGTGGGCGCCGGAACCTGGTGCGCCGTCCTCACGTACTTGGGCTGGCTGATCGGCAAGCACGGTCAAGCGGTGGAGCAGGTGATCGGCCCCTACGTGCATCACACATTCATGACCTACATCCTGCCGGCGGTGTCCGTGCTGATCGTGGGCTACATAGTCTGGCAGCGACGACAGCGCCAGCCGGCGGCGTGAGCGCGCGGCGCTTTCTGGTGTCCGGCAGGGTGCAAGGCGTGGGGTTCCGCTGGTTCGTGTACCGAAACGCCCAGCGGCTCCGCCTCAAGGGATGGACGCGCAATCTTCCCGATGGGCGAATAGAGATCGTGGCCGCGGGGCCGGACGCCCAGCTCACGGCGTTGGAGCAGTTGCTGCGGGCGGGGCCGGATCGGGCACGGGTCGATGCCGTGAACGTCACGGACCACGTGGATGACGTATCGGAGCAGGCCGGGTTCGAGATTCGCTAGCCGACCGGAGGGATGTCGATGGACGCCGCACTCGCCGATGAGGTGCTACGCACGCTCCGCCCGATCCCGGACTATCCCAAGCCCGGCATCGTCTTTCAGGACATCACCCCGGTGCTGCGCGATGGCGCGCTCTTCCGCCGGGTGACCGAGGCGATGGCCGCGCCGTTCGCCGGAGCGGGCGTCACCCACGTGCTCGGGATCGAGGCGCGCGGGTTCATCCTCGGCGGTCCGGTCGCGACCGTGCTGGGCGCCGGGTTCGTCCCGGCGCGCAAGCCGGGCAAGCTGCCCTGGGAGAGCATGCGAGAGGCCTACGATCTGGAGTACGGCACCGACGCGCTCGAGGCGCACCGCGACTCGTGGACCCATGGTGCGCGGGTGCTAGTGGTGGACGACGTGCTCGCCACCGGCGGCACCGCGCGGGCCGCCGGCCAGCTCGCCCGTGGGCTCGGGGCGGAGTTGGTAGGCTGGACCTTTCTGCTGGAGATCAGCGGTCTCGCCGGCCGGAGCAAGCTGCAGGACGCGACGTACCGGACGGTCACGGCGGTGTGAACTGCGACGGCGGGGCCGCCGGGTTATTTTTACACGTGGAGTGGGGCCCGTTTTCGAACCTCAGGAGGAACGACCATGCGGTGGCTTTCCCGATTGGCACTCGCGGCGGCTAGCTGCGCCGTGCTCGCTGAACCCTCGCCGGCGGCGGCGCAGACCGGATTCGAAGGTACCGTCACCTTCGCCCAGCACTCGACCGACGGCAAGCAGAGCACGATGATCCAGACGTCGAAGGGCCGGAAGCTGCGGATCGAGGGTTTGGGCGACCACGGTGACGGTAAAGGAGGCGCGGCTATCCTCGACGGTGACGCCAAGAGCATGACGATGATCATGCCGGAAGAGAAGAAGTACATGACGATCACCCAGGAAGACGCGCAGCGCATGGCCGCGATGATGAAGCCCATGCAGGAGAAGATGAAGCAGATGCATTCCCAGAAGGCAGCGGACGCCGAAGAAGACAAGGCCAAGGTCGATTTCGCGAAGACCGGCCGCACCGAAACGGTCGCTGGCGTGCGATGTGAGGTCTGGCACGGCACGACGGTGCGCAAGGGCAAGACGCAAGAAGGCGACGCCTGCATGGCCGACGGCGTCGGGTTTTCCTTCTTCGACATGATGGCGGCCAATCCGATGATGCAGGGAAAGGCGATGGGGTCGGAGTTCGAGCAGTACCGGAAGGCGGTCGGCCCGGGAAAGGGCATTCTCAAGATCACGACCATCAAGGACGGCAAGCCGCTGGTGGAGCTCGAGGCCACCAAGATCGACCGGCGTCACGTAAGCGACGACGAATTCAAGCCGCCCGCCGGTTACACGGAGGTCAACCTGGGGCAGATGATGCAGCAGGGAATGCAGAAGATGAAGAAGCCGGCGGACAACTGAGCGGGCCGCCGCGTCTCGCTGGTGAAGGCCGATTCTGCTACCGACGATGCCCGCCGACGATTTTCGGCGGGCGTTGTCGTGCGCCGGGGATTCAGTGCTCGACGCCCCTCATCCGACTTTCACCGTCCTTTCCTGCGGCGAAGC
>JBGPVE010000216.1:0-5084 GCA_041491545.1 Gemmatimonadota bacterium
CCCAGAGCTCCACCCGGTCGCCGGTCCGATGGAAGCGGACCAAATCGGACCGCACCGACGCGCCGCCATCGATGCTCGCCTCGCCGATGCCCTGAGAGACCTGGGTCACCAGCAGGAGATCGCGATCGAACTGTTGGGGCTTGATGCCGAGGAAGACCGATTCGCGCTTGAGGTAGGCGGTGAAGACGCCGGACAGCACGTCGGCGTTCTTGGTCACCTCGCCGAACGACTTCCAGGGCACGTCTTTGCCGCGGTCTTCCCGCCGGATCACGCCTGAATCGGGCGGCGATGAGGTCGCCGCGGCCGGGTTGGATGCAGACGGCGCTTGGGTCGGTCCGTCGGGGGCCTGGGCGAGCAGGCGGGCGGCCGGCACAGCGAAGAGGAAGAGCAGAGCGAGGCGACAGCGGAGTTCGGGCACAGACACAGGGCTACCCCACGACCTTAGGAATCGCACCGATCGGGCGATGGCGTTCGCTTCGGCGTAGCAAAGAAAGGGCCGTGCGCAATTGTAAGTCTTACAGGGGTTTATGTACGGTAGTATGAGGTACAGGTTCTGTCAAAAGGCCCGCTCGAGTGCAAAAGGCCGCAGTGCTTCTTGGTTACGGCTGGCGCGGATTGGATACGCTGCCGATCGAGGCGGACTCGCATATTCGTGGTGCTCGGCTGGTGGATCCCCGTGCTGGCGTCGGCGTCCAGGTGGATTATACTTCTGTCCACATGGACAAGATCGGGGGCGTATGATGCCGAGCGTGTCGCGGATCGCCGAGCTCCTGGGCGGCCGCCAGGTGCTCAAACGAGCGGTCACCACGGTCGCGGATCTGGAGGCAATGATGAAGACCGGCATTCCATTTCGAAGTCTCAAGTCCCTGGTCCCTCGGGTCGCGAGAAGCGACGCCGAACGAAGTCTGGTCGAAGATCTCGTCGCGCCTCGAACCACTCGTTTGCGCCGAGAGCAGTCCGGCCTGCTCTCGCCTGAGGAGAGTCAGCGGGCGGAGCGGATCGCGCGGCTCCAGACCCTGGCAGAGTATGTCCTCGAGTCGGCGGACGAGGCCCACGATTTCCTCTTCACGCCGCACCAGCTGCTCGAGGGGGAGGCGCCGATGACCTTGGCCCGCACGGATGTGGGAACGCGCCGCGTCGAGGACATTCTGTGGAAGCTGGAGCACGGTCTGCCGGTCTGACGTGGATGATCGTGACTCGCATTTGCAAGCGGCGCTACGGCGTGCTGGATGGCACCGGGGCGGGGTTTTGGGGCGGCCGCTGGAATTCGGTCGGTCGCGCCGTGGTGTACGCCAGCACCTGCCAGGGCGGAGGACTTCTCGAGCTCCTGGTGCATCGCGGTCGGACGAGAATAAGCGGGGCGCATCACGTGGGTGAGATTCTCATCCCCGAAGATCAGCCGGTCGAGCGTCTCGATCCTGAGGCGCTGCCGGGGTGGGAAGACCCCGAGTCGCCGGCAGCGCGCGCGTATGGGGATGCGTGGTTTGGGCAGCGGCGGTCGCTCGCGCTGGTGGTGCCGAGTGTGCCGGGGCGGCCGTTGCAGCAAAACGTCCTGCTCAATCCGCTGCATCCGGGATTCGAACGCGTCACGCTCGTCCGGGTGCTGAACCTCCCCTGGGATGCGAGGTTGTTTCCTCGTTCTTGACGCCGTCCGCCGGTGGTCCAGGCGGAGCGAAGCCCGGCGCCTAACGGCCTCTGCCGCCTTGACCTATGCCAAAAACGCCGCTAATTTCCGCAGTCTACCCCGGAAACGGGGACTTTCGGTCTCATGCAACAATGAAGGTATGCCGACCATCAATCAGCTCATCCGGCACGGCCGGAAAGACGTTGCGGCCAAGGACAAGGCGCCGGCGCTCAAGATGAACCCGCAAAAGCGCGGGGTATGCACTCGCGTGTATACCACGACGCCCAAGAAGCCGAACTCCGCCCTCCGCAAAGTGGCGCGCGTCCGGCTCACCAATGGGTTCGAGGTAACGGCGTACATTCCGGGTGAGGGCCACAACCTGCAGGAGCACTCGATCGTGCTGATTCGCGGCGGCCGTGTCAAGGATCTTCCCGGCGTCCGATACCATATCGTGCGCGGCACGCTGGATGCCGCCGGGGTCAACGACCGCCGGCAGGGCCGCTCCAAATATGGCGCCAAGCGTCCCAAGTCGGGCGGCGCCGCAGCTTCTGCCGCAAAGGCTGCCAAGGGAGGCAAGAAGTGAGTCGGCGCAACAAGTCGGTCAAGCGACCGGTTCCTCCCGACCCGCGGTACGATAGCCAGACGGTTTCCAAGTTCGTCAACAACCTGATGTACCAGGGCAAGAAGAGCGTCGCCGAGGGGATCTTCTACCGGGCGATGGACCTGATCGAAGAGCGCACCAGTCAGCCCGGCGTGGCCGTGTTCAAGCAGGCGGTGAACAACGCGAAGCCGATGCTCGAGGTGAAGAGCCGGCGCGTGGGTGGCGCCTCGCTCCAGGTTCCGGTCGAAGTCCGGCCCGATCGCCGCACGGCCCTGGCCATGCGCTGGCTGATCTCGTTTTCTCGGGCTCGCACCGAGAAGACCATGGCGGAGCGCCTGGCGGCCGAGTTGATTCTCGCCTCCAAGGGTGAGGGGAACACGATCAAGAAGAAGGAAGACACGCACCGGATGGCGGAAGCCAACCGCGCGTTTGCGCACTATCGGTGGTAGCAGGCGGGTAGTAAATCGGACCACGTGACGGAAAGTCGCACCCCGCCACCTCTGGTCCTCCAAAGACAACGCGTGGGACCCTTCTGGGGTCCCCGTCCAGGGCGAAAGTCCGGATGTGCGCGGAGCGAGACCACCACCGGCGGGCCGGCGCGTCAAGTGCCATCCTGAGGTGGGTTCGGTCGCCCCGCTTTTTCGCTGAATGTAGGGACTCCAAAGAGGCCTATGGCTCGTCAAACGCCGCTCGACCGTTATCGCAACATCGGCATCATGGCCCACATCGATGCCGGGAAGACGACTACGACCGAGCGCATCCTCTATTACACGGGGAAGACCTACAAGATCGGCGAGGTCCATGAGGGCGCGGCCACCATGGACTGGATGGAGCAGGAGCAAGAGCGCGGCATCACGATCACGTCGGCCGCCACGACCTGCTTCTGGGTCCGAAACAACATCGAGTACCGGATCAACATCATCGATACGCCGGGTCACGTCGACTTTACCGTGGAAGTCGAGCGCTCCCTTCGCGTGCTCGACGGCGCGGTCACGTTGCTCGATTCGGTGGCCGGCGTCGAGCCCCAGACCGAGACGGTTTGGCGCCAGGCTGATCGCTATGGCGTGCCGCGGCTCATCTTCGCCAACAAGATGGACCGGGTGGGCGCGGACTTCGATCGCTGCCTCGCCATGATTCGCGAGCGGCTCACCAAGAAGGCGTTTCCGATTCAGATCCCGGTGGGCTCGGGTGAGCTGTTCACCGGGCACATCGACGTGCTGCGCCGGTTGGAGGTCATCTTCGACGACGAGACGCTGGGCAAGACCTTCACCGAGATGCCGGTTCCCGAAGCGTACCGCGAGCGGGTCGAGAAGGCGCGGCACGAGCTTATCGAAGCGGCGGTCGAGCACGACGACAAGCTGCTGGAGAAGTACCTGGGCGGCGCCGAACTCTCGCTCGAAGAAATTCAGCGGGCGATCCGGAAGGCGACCGTGGCCGGCGGATTGGTGCCGGTGCTCTGCGGCGCGTCCTTCAAGAACAAGGGCGTGCAGGCGCTGCTCGATTCCGTCATCGACTATCTGCCGAGCCCGGTCGACATCCGGCCGGTGCAGGGGCATCTCCCGCAGCACGACGAGACGCACGTCGAGCGTTGCGCGTCGGACTCCGAGCCCTTCGCCGCGCTCGCCTTCAAGATCATGACCGATCCGTACGTCGGTCGCTTGACCTACTTCCGAGTCTACTCGGGGGTGCTCAAGGCCGGCAGCTACGTCTATAACAGCACCAAGGACAAGCGCGAGCGCATCGGGCGCCTGCTGCAGATGCACGCCAACAAGCGGGCCGAGATCGAAGAAGTGCTGGCGGGCGATATCGCGGCGGCGATCGGTCTCAAGGAAACCCGCACCGGCGACACGCTCTCCGACGAGTCGAAGCCGGTCATCCTCGAGGCGATGAAGTTCCCCAATCCGGTGATCGACGTCTCGATCGAGCCCAAGACCAAGGCCGATCAGGACAAGCTCGGCATCGCGATGCAGAAGTTGGCCGAGGAAGATCCGACCTTCCGGATCCGCTCCGATGCGGAGACCGGCCAAACGATCATCGCCGGCATGGGCGAGCTGCACCTCGAGATCATCGTCGAACGGATGAAGCGGGAGTTCAAGGTCGAGGCCAACGTCGGCCGCCCGCAGGTGGCGTTCCGCGAGACGGTCCGCAAGAAGGTCACCAACGTCGAGGGCAAGTTCATCCGGCAGTCGGGCGGCAAGGGACAGTACGGCCACGTGGGGATCAACTTGGAGCCGGCTGAGGCTGGCGCGGGGTTCCTGTTCGAGGACAAGATCGTCGGGGGCGTCGTTGCGCGCGCATTCATCAAGCCGATCGAGGCCGGCATTCGCGAGGCCCTCGAGGGCGGCATTCTCGCGGGCTACCCGATGGTCGACGTCAAGGCGACGCTCGTCTACGGCAGCTACCACGACGTCGATAGTTCCGAGATGGCGTTCAAGATCGCCGGCTCCATGGCGGTGAAAGATGCGGCTCGGCAGGCCGGTCCCGTGTTGCTCGAGCCGGTGATGGAGGTCGAGGTCGTGACCCCGTCCGACTTCTTGGGTGACGTGATCGGCGATCTCTCGAGCCGGCGCGGCAAGATCGGCGGCATGACTCAGCGCGGCGACGCGCAGGTGGTCGCGGCCGATGTCCCGCTCTCGGAAATGTTCGGATACTCGACCACGCTCCGCAGCATGACGCAGGGTCGAGCGGTGTACTCGATGCAGTTCGATCACTATGAGGAAGTGCCGAAGAACATCGCGGAACTGATTATTTCGAAGCAAAAGGGATAACCATGGCCAAGGCGAGATTTGAGCGGACGAAGCCGCACGTGAACGTCGGGACGATCGGGCACGTGGACCACGGGAAGACGACGTTGACGGC
>JBGPVE010000217.1:0-5070 GCA_041491545.1 Gemmatimonadota bacterium
ACGGCGCGCTGCTGGAGAAGCTGGGACTCAGTTGACGGCCAAGCGAGTCCCGCCCTGTACCATCGCCCAGACTTGAGAGGCTCACATGAATGGCCATCCGGAGCTCCCCTTCCTCCCCACCACGTCATGTCGGCTCCTCGCCCTCACGGCCTGCCTCGCCCTCGGTACCGGTTGCGGCGGCAAGCCAGAGGCCAAGGCTTCGGGGACGGATCAGCCTCCGGCCGCCGCCGGCACCACCGATGCTCCCAAGCCGCTGATCGCAATGGTTCGCGCTGCCGACTGGATGGGCCACGAGTGGAGTGAGGACGCGATCAAGTTGGGGCTGCGGGAGTCCGATCTGGAGGCCGGCCGGGACTACGAGCTCAAGATCTCGAGCGCTCAGGGTGATCTCGCGACGCTTCCGAGTCTCATCGACGCAGCGGTTGACGCCAAGGCCCGGGTCATCGTCGCCCTGCAGGACGCGACCCTTCAGGTCGCCGTGCAACGCGCGAAATCGGTACCCGTAGTCTTCCACCTGTTGTCCGACCCGTTTGCCGCCGGCGCCGGAACCAGCGATTCGAACCACCTTGCCAATATCACCGGCGTGTACTCGCCCGGCTTCGGGGACCCGGAGCAGACCAGGCGGGTGGCCCTGATCCGGCGGATCGTGCCCAAGGCCCGTCGGATCGGCATTCTGTTCAGCCCGGACGAGGCGCTGTCGGTCACCTTCAAGGAGCGCACAGCGAAGGCGGCGCAGCAGGCCGGCCTGCAGGTCGCCGCGGTGCCGGTCAGCAATGTCGGTGAGGTTGGTGAGGCGACTCGGTCGCTCTGCAACCAGAAAGTCAATGCGATCGAGCTCTTTGGAAACGTCGCCCACGCGGGATTCCCGGGTATCATCAAGGTGGCGAGAGAGTGCTCGGTCCCGGTGTTCTCCCCCGCGCCATTCGAGGTGATACAGGGGGCCATCGCCTCCCTCTTTCCGGACTTTGAGGAGGGGGGTGTGGAGGCGGGCAAGATGATCGCGCGGATTCTCCGGGGCGAGAGTCCGGCGTCGATGCCCTTCTACCGGGTGCAGACCACCAAGCTCGCCCTCAATCCGGGGGAAGCCGGCAAGATGGGCATCACCGTGTCGCCGGACCTCGTGAAGCAGGCGGACACAATCGTCGGCGGGGGTGCTCCGAAGCGATGAAGATCGACGCTGCTCGTGCGGGAGGTTCTGTCCTCCTGCAGCTGGAAGGACGCCTGGACCGGGAATGGGCTGAACACCTCTCCGACACCCTCGAGGACCTCGTCCAAGACGGTGTCCGATCGCTGAGCATCGACTTCTCAAGGGTAACCTACGTCAGCTCGGCAGCCACGAGGGTCCTGACACGCTGGCACCAGGAACTGGCCGTTCTCCGCGGCGACGTGCAGCTCACGTCAATGCCGCCCGCAGTACGCGAGGTCCTCGCCGGCGCCGGATGGGATCCCGGTTTCGATGCGACCGAAGGTTCCGGCTCCGGGCCGAGCGACCTCCGGCGGTCGACCTGGCACTCCCGGGCGGACTTCGCGGCGAGCGGCGAATACGAGCTGTCATCCTGCATGCCAGTGGGCTCGTTGATCTGTCGCCTGCACGGCGACCCCGATCGCCTTGCTCGAGCTCCCTTTGGACCAGGCGACTGCAGTACCGTCGCCCTTCCTGACAGGGGCTTCGGCCTGGGCCTCGGCGCGATCGGGGGGAGCTATGAGGAGTGTCACGAGCGATTCGGGGAGCTGATCGCGGTGGCAGGGTCCGTCGCGTACTTCCCAAGCGATGGTGCCCGGATGGCGGACTACCTCGTCGGCGGTGGGCGGGTCGCCCCACGTGTGGTGCTGGCATCGGGTTTGACCTGCGAGGGCGGGTTCTCGCAGCTCGTGCGATTCGGTACGCGGCCGGGGGCGGAGGCGGTTCCCCTGTCGGAGCTGGCGGCGGTCGGTCTCGAAGCCGCCGGTGGTCGGGTCGCAGGACTGGTCATCGTCGGCGAGACGGCCGGGCTCTCCGGGGCGAGGCTCCGCCGGTCACCCGCGTCCGGCGCGGCGCCCGTCCGGTTCGAGGTCCCCGCCGTGCGCGAGTGGCTGTCGTTCGCGCCGGAGCGTACGTATTCCATGACGACGACACTCATTGCCGGGGTCGTTGCACGGGCGCGGGAGGGCCCCATCGCCGCCCACCTCCGTCCGCTCGGGGCGACGGGAAGGCTGTTCGGGCATTTTCACGCCGCCGTCTTCTCCTATCATCCCTTGCCCCAGCGCACGGTGGAACTCACTGCCCTGCTCCAGGGACTCTTCGCGAAGGATCAACTCCGCGATGTCCTGCACCTCGTATGGGACGATCGTGGTGATGCCGGCGTGGGCGAGAGCGCTCTCGTTCGCGGGGTCGGCTGGGTCGCGCCCGTCACGCACGTGAACTGACCCGTTCGTGAATCTGCTGATCGGAGCGGCGACGCTCGGGCTCATTCTCGCGCCGCTCGCTCTCGGCATCTTCATCAGCTACCGCATCTACGACATCCTCGACCTCACTGCCGACGGATCCTTCGGGGTGGGGGCGGCCGTCGGCGCCGCTCTTCTCGTGCGGCAGGTGCCTCCGCTTGCGGCCACAGCCATCGCCACCTTGGCAGGTGTCGTCGCCGGGAGCATTACCGGACTCCTCCATACGCGGTTGCTGGTCAGTGCTTTGCTGGCGGGGGTCCTGACGAGCACTGCGCTCTATTCGGTAAACCTCTTCATCATGGGAAGCGGCAACCTCTCTCTCGCCTCTGCCGAGAGCGTCGTGACCCTGGCCGCTCGGCTCGGGCAGCGGCTCTTCGCCCCCAATCTGACGGTGCTTGGCACCACCGTGAGCGGGGGCGACCTGGCCACCTTGATCCTAATGGGACTGCTGGCCGGAGGACTGGCCTTCGGGCTGGCGCTCTTCATGGGAACCGACCTCGGGTTGGCGATGCGAGCCGCGGGGAACAACCCGCAGATGGCCAAGGCTGTCGGCATCGACGTGGATCGAATGGTCGTGCTTGGCCTCGGTCTCTCGAACGGCCTCATCGCGCTTGCGGGAACTCTCTTAGCGCAATACGAGGGCTTCGCGAACATCCAGATGGGCATCGGGGTGTTGGTGACAGGAGTGGCAACACTCATGCTCGGGGAGACGTTGCTGGGAAAGCGTCCCCTCGGGCGATGGATTGCCGGAGCCGTCGCAGGTGCGGTGGTCTTTCGCCTGCTCATTGCGGCAGCGGTGAGGGCCGGGCTGAACCCGAACGCGCTCAAACTGGTGACTGCGGTCTTCGTCCTGGCCGTGCTCGTCCTCCCCAGCCTGGTGCGCAGGGCACGCCGTGGCCGAGCGGAGGGTGCTCAGAGCCATGCCTGAGATCGCCCTCCGGCTAGAGGCCGTCTCGCACGTCTTCCATCCGGGCACCCCGAACGAAGTGCGGGCCCTCGACGCAGTCGATTTGGAGCTTGCGCGGGGCACCTTCGCCGTGGTGCTTGGCACCAACGGATCAGGGAAGTCCAGTCTCCTCAGTGCCATTGCCGGCAGCCTGGCGCTTGCAGGCGGCAGGGTTCACCTGGATGGACGGGAGGTGACCCATTGGACGGAACAGCAGCGGGCTCACCTCATCGGCCGGGTGTTCCAGAACCCGTTCACTGGAACGGCGTCCGACCTGAGCGTCGCAGAGAACCTGGTGCTCGCGACCCGGCGCGGCGGGCAACGGTGGCTTCGCCCGGCTCTGGGTCTCGATCGTCGGCGGGCAATCCGGGAGAAGGTGGCGCGGCTGGGGATGGGCCTCGAGGATCGTCTCGATACGCCCATCGGGTTGCTGTCGGGCGGCCAGCGCCAGGCCCTGACGGTGCTCATGGCGACGATGGTGCGCCCGACCCTTCTGCTGCTCGATGAGCACACCGCGGCACTCGACCCGCGCAGTGCCGAGGTGGTGATCAGGCTGACGCAGGAGGTCGTCACCGCCAGCGGGCTCACGACGTTGATGGTCACCCACTCACTGGGACAGGCGGTGCGGCTGGGAGATCGGGTCCTTGTCATGCACCAGGGGCGGCTCGTATACGACATCGCCGAACTCCGACGGCAGCGGATGGCCGAGGACGACCTGCTCCAGCTGTTCGACCAGCTTCGGTGGGCCGACCGGCTGGACGACTCGACGGCGGGCATGCTTCGACGCGCGTACGCATAGCGGGAGCACCCGATTCGGTGCGGATCATGCGAATGGGACACGTTGTCCCGACGGGTCGGGATCGGTGACTGCTGTGCGAGACTTGCTGGCGGAGGCCCTGGGCGATCGCTACTCGCTCGAACGCGAGCTCACGCGTGGCGGGATGGCGACCGTGTATCTCGCACGGGACATTCGCCACCGAAGGCCGGTGGCTATCAAGGTGATGCACCCCAAGTTGGCCACAGTGCTTGGCGCCGAGCGCTTCCGCCGCGAAATCGAGATCGCCGGCTCGATGGCCCACCCGCTTATCGTGCCACTGTACGACTCCGGAAGCGCCGGCGGCCTGCTCTACTACATCATGCCCTATGTCGAAGGCGAGTCACTCTACGAGCGTCTGCAGCGGGAACGGCGACTTTCGCTCGGGGATGCGCTCCAGATCACCCACGACGTTGCCGCGGCCCTTGGGTACGCCCACAGCCGCGGGGTGCTGCACCGCGATGTGAAGCCGGAGAACATCCTGCTCGCGGGAGGACATGCGCTGGTCGCGGATTTCGGTTTGGCCCGAGCGATCGGCGCCGCAGACTCTCGAAAGCTTACTCAGACCGGCATCGTCGTAGGTACCGCCTACTACATGAGCCCAGAGCAACTCCGCGAAGACCCCGACCTGGACCAGCGGGCGGATGTCTACAGCCTGGGGTGCATGTTGTATGAGATGGTGACGGGCGGGCCACCGTACACCGGATCGTCGCTCAAGGAGCTGGTCACCCGGATACTCCGGGCGCCCGTCCCCTCGGCTCGGCGGCTGCAGGCCAGCGTGCCGCCGGTGGTCGATCAAGCCATCAGCCGGGCACTCGCCAAGTCCGCCGACGAACGTTTCACGACGATGAAGCAGTTCGCGGCCGCGCTTCCCCAGTGGGACGTG
>JBGPVE010000218.1:0-5062 GCA_041491545.1 Gemmatimonadota bacterium
GCCGCCTGGAATGCACGCATACACGTTCTCCGTCAGCGAGGTCACCCGACGCCAGGAACAGTGTCGGGCAAGGACGACTACGGATGTAGTCGCGTTCGGTTACGCCTGGAGAATCGGTGGTGCGCGCGACTGATTGAGGAGCTGACGATCGAAGGAACGTGGCGCTGAAAGCGGAATTGGTGGCTGGCGGCCGACAGCGAGACCCTGAGTCCGGACGTCGACACCTGCCAGCTTGCCGCGTGGTGAATGGGGAAGGGTCCAACCCAGCCGGCAAAGCTCGCCATGAGTGTATGCGGCGCTCGATGCCTCGACCCGCGGGCCTACGAGCCCGGTGGACCCGAGCCTGTGGAACAGGATGCCGTCCAGCAACGGCATCCCGCCACCGCCGCTCAGGAGCAGCGCGACGAGCAGCGTCGCTTTGGAACGGCGGACCCACTGCCGAGTCATGGCCTCAATATACTCCACCCCAGCCCGGTTCGGCACGCCGCCAGGCTCCCCATCTGGGCGAGAGCCGGCCGATGCGTTATGATCTTCGTCAATCACCTACAAATACATGCAGTCTTTAAGCGGTCCCGGCGAGCCGGTCGCTCACCGCTCTCTCATGGAGCGGTTTTACCTGGGCCAAGCCCGGGTGCTTCGTTTGATTGCGGCTGGCCAGCCGCTCAAGCAGGTGCTGACCGCGCTGGCGGTACTGATCGAGGAATTAGAGCCCTCGGCCATCTGTTCGGTGCTCCTCGTGACGGCGGACGGCCTCCGTCTCACGACCGGCGCGGCGCCCACGCTGGCGCCCGCTTTCTGCGCGCTGGTTGAAGGCTTCCCCATAGGCCCGCATCGCGGCTCCTGTGGCACCGCCGCATACCTCAAGCAGCAGATCATCGTCACCGACATCGCGACCGATCCGTTGTGGGAAGACGCCAAGCACTTCGCCCTGCCGCACGGCCTCCGCGCCTGTTGGTCCAATCCCATCCTCGACTCGACCGGCAACGTCCTCGGTACCTTCGCGATCTACGGCCGCGCGCCCGTCGGTCCGACCGAGGAGCTGCTCCGCCTGGTGGAGGAGGCGACCGATCTCGCCCGCGTCGCCATTCAGCGAGACCGCACCGAGCAGGCCCTTCGCCGGAGCGAGGAGCGCCATCGCTCGGTGATCGAGACGGTGGGCTCCGTGATCATCGGGGTGCGTCCGGACCACACGATCTTCGAGTGGAATCAAGCCGCCGAGAAGCTGTTCCTGACTCCCCGGGCTGAGGCACTCGGCGAGGACTACTTGAACGCGTTCGTCCCGGAGCAGGAGCGCGCGGGCGTCGCGGCCGATATCCAGAAGGTGCTGAGCGGTATGGCAACGGAGAACTACGAGAACAACGTCGTCCTCCCCGACGGCAACTCGCGCACGTTCTTGTGGAACGTGACTCGCCTCTGCCGGTCGGACGGCGTGCCCGAAGGTATCATCGCCATCGGCCAAGACATCACCGATCGCAAGACGGCGGAGGCCCGCCTCGCGCTCGCGCTCGAGAGCGTGAACGACACCCTCTGGGATTGGAACATCAAGAGCGGCGATGTCTACTTCAGCCCCCGGTGGGCGCAGATGCTTGGGTGTGATCCCGACGAGGTCGGCTTCACCTACGCGGACTGGGAAGCACGCGTGCACCCGGACGATCTCTCCGCGGTCCGGGGCGCCCTCACCGAGCACCTGACCGGCGGGAGGCCGCAGTTCGCGGTGGAATACCGGGCCCGCGCCAAGGACGGCTCCTGGCACTGGTTCCTGGATCGCGGCAAGGTCGTGGCGCGTGACGCGACGGGGCAGGCCATCCGCGCCGTCGGCACGATCGCCGACGTGACCGAACGCCACCTGCTCGAGACCCAGCTCCGTCACGCACAAAAGATGGAAGCGATCGGGCAGCTCGCCGGAGGCGTGGCGCACGACTTCAACAATCTCCTCACCGCGATCGTGGCGAACTTGGACCTGGTCCGGCTCGAGCTTCCAGCCGAAAGCCACACGGACGAGCTGTTGCGGGAGGCCGCGGGCACGGCCAAGCGGGCCGCCTCGCTCACGACCCGACTGCTCGCGCTGAGCCGACGGCAAGGCCTCCACATGCAGGCGGTCGATCTGAACCGGCTGGTGTTTGACGCGAGCACGCTCTTGCTGCGGGTGCTGGGCGGGGACGTCGTGCTCGAGACGGCGCTCGCGCCGACCCAAGTGGTCGCGCGGGTCGACCCCGGCCAGATCGAGCAGGTGCTGCTCAACCTCGCCGTGAACGCCCGCGACGCCATGCCTGTGGGTGGCACCATCGTCATCGAGACGGCGCCCGTTCACCGAGAGGCGGGGTCGGGAACGTACGATGACGGACTGCCCCCGGGCGACTACATCCGCCTCTCGGTGCGCGACGCCGGCACCGGCATGGACGCGGCGACGCAGGCGCGGATCTTCGAGCCGTTCTTCACCACCAAGGAGATCGGGAAGGGGACCGGGCTTGGCCTCACCATGGTGTACTCGATCGTGACCCAGTCGGGCGGTGCGATCCATCTCGACAGCCAGCCGGGCCTCGGTTCGACGTTCACGCTGCTCTTTCCCGCCACGACCGAAGCCCCGACGGCGCCGCGGGAGCGGCCGGGCCCGCTCCCGCGCGGCACCGAGACGATTCTCCTCGTCGAGGATGAGAGCGCCGTTCGCTCCAGCCTCAAACGGCTCCTCGAGCACTATGGATATCGAGTCATCGAGGCGCGCCACGGCGCCGATGCGTTGATCGTTTGGAAAGCGCGGCGTGCCGAGATCGACCTGGTCCTCTCCGACGTGCGGATGCCGGAGCTGGGTGGGGCTGAACTCGCCGCCGCGTTGCATGCCGAAGCGCCCGAGCTGCCGCTCATACTCATGTCCGGGTACTCCGATACGCCAGAGCTGGAGCGGGCTCGAGGCCACGTGCTGCTGGAGAAGCCGATCTCGAGCGACTTGCTGCTCCAGCGCGTACGGGAAACGCTCGATCGGCGCAGTCAGCCGCGCCGTTCGGCCTGGAGCCGGCGCACGCCTTACCAGGGAAAAAAGAACCGCTGACGGTATGCCCGTCAGCGGTTGTGCTACGATTCGTGACCGGCTCAAGGAGCCGGCTGATTCCGCCTATCGCTCATTGGTCCGGCGCGGCTTCTTCCGCTTGCGCCGCTGGGCCGCGGCAGCCTTCAGTGCGCGGGCCGCGCTGGGCTTCACGTAGTAGCGCTTCTGCCGGAGGTCCCGGAGGATGCCGGAGCGCTGAACCTTCTTTTTGAACGCCTTGAGCGCGCCGTCCAACCGGTCGGTCTCGCCTATCAGTACTTCGATCATCGTCCCGTCCCGGATAAAGAAAGGGGCTGGCGCCAACGCCAGCCCCTGTGATCACGTCGGATAGGAGTCGGACGCGCCGACGCGCCCCGATACCGAGAGGAACGTACCCTTGAACCGCCCGAACGACAAGCCCGACTCGCCCCCGAATGCCAGCCTCGATGGATCGGGTCAGCGCGGCTTGGACGGCACCCATTCCAGCAACTCGCCCGGTTGGACGCGAAGGAATCGGCAGAGGCGATCCAATGTATCGGCGTGCAATCGGCCGAAACGACCGCCTGGCCGGGAGAGACGATAGGCGCTGGGGTAGGCCAGATCGGCCCCGCGACTGAGCGCATACGCGGTGATCCCGCGTGTCGCCATGAGCTCGTGCACCCGGAGTCGCACCATAGAACCTTTCGCGTGGGGCCGCGGGCCACGGGGGTATAGCCTTGCGGTATGTAGCGCTGCAGTATACACTTCCACCACGGATTTAGCTACGGCTCCGCCACTCAATTACTCCGCCCCACTTCCGGGACCCAGCAATTCGAGTGCGCACCTCGACTCGAGGGTGCCTCTTGGTCCCACGCACGCCCCGCCTGAAGATCGGGATTCTCGATCTCGTGGCCAAGACATCTCGGCCCGGACTCTACGGGCGTATCATGAACGCCAACTTCGCCAGCATCATGCCTCAGGCGCTGGGTGTATGGTGCGAGGAAGCGGGCCACGACGTCCGCTACGTCTGCTATACCGGCGTCGAAAACCTCCTGGCCGAGTTTCCGGCGGATCTCGATCTCCTGTTCATCGGCGCGTTCACCGAGGCCGCGCAGGTCGCGTACTCGTTGAGCAACCTCTTCCGCCAGCGCGGCGCCGTCACCGTGCTGGGCGGCCCCCACGCGCGCTGCTACCCCGAGGACGCGCAACAGTACTTCGACTACGTGCTCGGCTTCACCGACCGAGCGATCATCGACGAAGTCCTGGGCGAATGCGTTCCCCATCGGCCGCTCGGCCGCTCGCTCGCCGCCGCGCAGCAGCCGCGCGAGCTTCCCAGCCTCGCGGCGCGCTGGAAGTTCATCGAGCCCACGCTCGCCAAAGCGCCGACCATCAAGATCGTGCCGATGATCGGCAGCCTCGGCTGCCCATACACCTGCAGCTTCTGCATCGACTCGACGGTGGATTATCAGCCGCTGAGCTTCGAGGGGCTCACCGAAGATCTCCGCTTCCTCCTCACCAAAGTGCGGAATCCGATCGTCGCCTGGCACGACCCGAATTTCGGCGTTCGCTTCGACGAGTACATGGACGCGATCGAGGCGGCGGTGCCGCCCGGCCGCATGCGGCACATCGCGGAGAGCAGCCTGTCGCTCCTGTCCGAGCCTCACCTGCAGCGACTGCGGCGGAACGGATTCCAGGCGGTGCTGCCGGGCATCGAGTCGTGGTACGCGCTGGGCAACAAATCGAAGACGCGGCACACCGGGATGGACAAGGTCAAGCAGGTTTCCGAGCACATCAACCTGATCCTCCGCTACATCCCGTACGTGCAGACCAACTTCGTGCTGGGGATGGACGGCGACCATGGCCGCGAGCCGTTCGAGCTGACCAAGCGATTCCTGGATCTCTCGCCGGGAGCGTTTCCGGCCTATTCGCTGCTCTCCGCCTTCGGACGCGCGGCGCCGCTCAACCTGGAGTATCAACGGGCCGGCCGCGTGTTGCCGTTCCCGTTCAACTTCCTCGACAACAACCACGCCATGAACATCCGGCCGGCCAACTACCAATGGA
>JBGPVE010000219.1:0-5054 GCA_041491545.1 Gemmatimonadota bacterium
CGGCCGGTGCGCCACCGCCAGGACAATCCCATCGACCCCATGGAGCGCCGCGGCGAGGTCCGACTCGATCCGCTGCTCGGGGCGTTCCGGCCAGCTCGGGAGATATGGGTCGTGCAGCACGACCTCGGCACCATCCTCCAGAAGCCGCACCTGACCCGGCCCCGAACCCACGCGATCGTGCGCGTCGAGCGGCACGTCAACCACGATCACATCCGCAAGCGCGTAGGCCGCCTCGGTCGCCGTCGCGTGCAGATTGCCGGTCACACAGATGGCGTCCTGCAGCAGCCGGTCAAGTTCCGGATCGGGCGAAGCGACCGGGCTCAGGCCTTGCCCCAGCTTGCCGATCTTCCAGAAGCTGTCGGTTCGTGGCAGATCGACCCCAATGACGAACCAGCACGCATCGCCGTTCGGCCGCCGCGCGGCTGCCAGGGCGGCGGCGACCGCCACGCCCACAAAGCCAAGGCCTTGCACCGCGACGACCGAGCGACCGCGCGCGCGCTGCGCCGCGACCGCAGCCTCGAGATGAAGCCGCTCACGCTGCAGCGCGACTTGGTCGGGAACGAGATACTTCGTTCCGTCCGGAGCCACCGCGTAGCCTGCGGGCTCAGCTGCCGACAAGACCATGTTTCACGTCCAATTGGGCGCGTTCGTAGTCCGCCGGGCGCCCCACGTCGAGCCAATATTCGACGATGGGGAAGCTCACCACGACCTGCCCGGCGGAGAGGACCTGCTGGATGAGATCGGTCATGTCGAACCGGTGATCGCGCGGAATGAACTCGAGCACCGACGGCTCGAGCAGATAGAGGCCCGCGTTCACCAGAAATCGCTGTACCGGCTTTTCCCGGAGCGTCTGCACCCGGGCACCGGCGCACTCCACCACGCCATATGGCACCTGCAGCTCGTACTTCCGAACGCCCACGGTGATCTGCGCCTTGTGCTCCCGGTGATACCGCAGCAGCGACTGGTAGTCGACGCCGGTCAGAATGTCGCCGTTGATGACGAGCAGCGGCTCCTCGGTGCGCGGGAGGAGGCGCAGCGAGCCCGCCGTCCCGAGCGGCTGATCCTCGTTCACGTAGGTCATGTCCACGCCGAAGGCATGGCCGTCCCCGAAGTGTTCGCTGATGCGCTCGCTCAGGTAGTGCGTGGTGAGCTTGATATGCCGGATGCCGGCGGCGCGGAGCCGCTCGATGGTGTGCTCGAGCAGCGGCCGGTCGCCGACCGGTAGCATCGGTTTTGGCGTGGAGTCGGTCAGCGGGTGGAGGCGGCGCCCGTATCCACCCGCCATGATGACGGCGGAGACCGCCGGCAGCTCCGAGCTCGCCAGATCGCTTCGGAGCCAAAGCGCGATCACTTCGCGGTTCGGGCCGACCACGGGCAGCTGATTCACCACGAACTCCCGCCCGTGATCCATCAGCGCCAGCGCGCCGTGCGGCGTCACGTCGGCCGGCGCGACCAGCGGCTCCCGCACCGCGATCTCGCTGCAGGGCCGGTCGAGCGACTCGCCGGCGAGAATGTGGCGCCGGATGTCGCCGTCGGTGATGACGCCGAACAACTGCCGGTCCTCACCGGCGAGGAGCAGCATGCCGGTCCCCGCCTCCTGCAGACGGGCCAGCGCCTCCGCGATCGGGAGATCGGGAGCCACGATGGACTGGGCCAACCGCGTGGCCATATCGGGGAGGGCTACCATTACCGCTCCGAGCCCCAGCCGCCGGTTGCCGCGTCGGCCCGATCCAGGAACGCGCGCATGAGCGCCCCGACATCGACGCCGAGCCGCGTGCCGATGCGCCACCTTGGGATCTCGGGCGCGCCGCCAGACCTTTGCACCTCCTGCACCAGCAGCGTGGAGTCTCCGGTCTTCACCCGCACGCCCGCGCCGGGCTCGCACCCAACGACTTCACCCGGAGTCGCGATGTAACGCGGCCACGATGGATCCCAGAAGGCCCGCCAGATGGTGACGACCTCGCCGTCCAACACCGTCTGCGAACCCGGTCCCGGCCGAGTGATCCCGCGCACCAGATTGTGCAGCCGCTCGCTCGGGGCCGACCAATCCAGCCACTCGTCACCCGACCGGCGGCGCCCGAAGTAAGTCGCGGGGCCCACCTGCGGCCGCGGCGTCACCCCGCCCTCCGCCATGAGAGCGATCGTCGCCTCGACCATAGAGGGAATCAGCCGTACCACGCGGTGCAGCACGTCACCGTAGCCGTCGGTCCAGCCGATCGGCACCGTGCGCTGCAGCAGGATGCCGCCGTTGTCGATGGCCTCGTCCACCAGGTGGGCCGTGACGCCGATCTCGCGCTCGCCGTTGATGATGGCCCAGTTGATGACGTTCCGGCCCCGATATCGGGGGAGCTTGCCCGCATGGAAATTCACGAACCCGAGCGATACCGCGTCGAGGATCGGGCGGCGGAAGATCTGATTGTAGGAGACCGAGACTCCCAGATCGGGCTGCAGTGCCCGCACCTGGGCGATGAAATCCGGTGCGTTCGCCGCCGCGGGCTGGAGCACGGGAATGCCGAGCCGCTGGGCCGTCTCGGCCAACGACCCGTCGGACGGCTGCCGCCGGACCACGACCGCAACGACGGGGTGCGGCCCCCCGCGCAGCTGCGTGAGCGAGTCGGCGGCCCACTGGCCATCGCCGAACAGGATGAGGCGAAGGGCTCGGCTCACCCGAGATCTCCCCAGCTGATTTCTTCGTCCACGATCACATCGCGGGCGAGCGGACGACCCACGACGTACTGCATCTCGTCCGGTCGGATGCCGTTGCCCGGACGCTTGAACTCCACGTCCGCCGCCGTGAGGCGCTCTCCCCGCCGCATAGCCCGAGTCACCACCATCCGCCGCCGAAATGCGGTCCGCTTCTCGATCTCGGCCGGGCTCAGCTTGCGCACCCCGGATCCGAGCGCGGCGCTCACCAGCCGGCTCCCCTGCACCAGAGCCTCCAGCTCGGCCGGATCCGCGGAGATCGCGTGATCCCATCCCTCGAGCGAGTGATCCAAGGTGAAGTGCTTCTCCAGGATGCAGGCGCCGAGCGCCACCGCGGCGAGCGGGACCGCCGTGCCGAGCGTATGGTCGCTATAGCCCACCGGCACCCCGAAGGCCTGCTCCCACGTGGCCAGCATGCGCAGGTTCACTAGTTCGGCGGGACAGGGGTACGCCGACACGCAATGCAGGAGCGCGACCGGCCCAGCCCCATTCGCGCGAAGCACATCCAGCGCCCGCTCCACCTCGCCCAACGTCGCCATGCCGGTCGAGATGATGACCGGCTTGCCGGTCCGCGCAACGTACTCGAGCAACGGCAGGTGATTCACGTCCATCGACGCGATCTTGTAGGCCGGCACGTCGAGCGACTCGAGCAGGTCGACTTCGTTCCGCGAGAAGCAGCTCGAGAGAAAGACCACGCCGCGCTCCCGGCAATAGGCGACGATCTCCCGATGGCGCTCGGGCGTGAGCTGATACCGCTCCACCGCCTGCTCCAGCGTCGGCGCGTTGCCGTCGGCGGCGTACTGCGTGTTGCGCGCGTATTCCGCAGTCGAGATCAGCGACGACTTGGTCCACGACTGAAACTTCACGGCGTCGGCGCCGCCGGCGTGTGCCGCGTCGATCAGGCGCCGGCACAGCGCCATGTCGCCGTTGTGATTCGAGCCGATTTCGGCGATCACGTAGGGGAGTTCCCCCGGGCCGATCAGCCGACCGGCAACGCTCAGTTTCTCCACACGGCCTCCAGCTCGGCATTGGCGACGCACCACCACCACACGTAGCGAGGCGGCAGCGCGTTGAGCGCGTCGACGTATCTCTCGAGAACGGCGGCTGAGCCACTGACGGTGGCATGGAACGCACGTACGCGCCGGCAGGCCTCCGCGACGGCTTGACGCGGGCCCGCCGGTAGCTCCCACTGGGAGTCGAGCACGCAGTCGTAGTGCTCGAGGACCCGCTGGGTGGCGCGCAGCACGCATTCACCGTCGAACGGCGCCAGCACCCGCGCGACGTTGGCCTCGTACTGCCGGTACAGCATCCGCGGGGTCGGATCGAAGTAGACGCGGGCACCGCTGGCCCAGGCGCGGGTGCCGAGCAGCCAGTCGAGCAGGACGCAGTGCTCCGGCACCGGCAGGCAGCGCCGCAGCACCGACGAGCGATACGCCGTATTGGACAGGCCAAGCACGTTGTGCCGGGGAAGAAGCGAGCCGAGGTCGGCATCCTCGGACACACCGAAGACGATCCCCAAGTCCACGCCGTTCCGGTCGATCACTTGCAGCGCGCACCCCACCACGTCACATCCCGCCAACGCCGCCCGAGCCGCGGCGACACGGGACGGCTCCAGCAGGTCGTCGCTGTCCACGAAGACGACCGCTTCGTAGGCGTCCGCCATGAGCGCGATGGCGCGAGCCCGCACGCCAGTGCCCGACTCGCCGGGGCGAGCGCTCACCCACGCCGCGGCCGGCTCCGCGCCCATCGCGCGGGTCACCGCCTCCGGGCTCAAGCCGTCGACGCCGATCCAGAGATCGAACCGTCGGTCGGTCTGCGCCTGCACCGAGCGATACCAGTCGGCCAGATACGGCTCGACACCGGGATACACCGTCGTGTAGACGGCCAGGCGATCACCCGACATTCTGCGCCGCTCCATTGAGAGTGAGCAGATGCAGCGCCATCGCCCAATCGTCGTCCGTGTCGATGTCCACCGCCCGAAACCAAGGAATCTCCCAACCCGTCCGACCGGCCACGTGATAGGTTCGCTCGCGGCGGAGCACGGCTGACTGGGCCCACCAGATCGCACCGGTGGTGCAGAAGAGTGGCGGCAGCTCCTGGCTCCGCTGGGTGACCTGGTCCGGGAAGAGCGGCTCCAGCACTCCGGACGGGCTCCGCTTGAACGCCCACCACGGATTCTGCCAGCCGAATCGCGTCACCGAGATCTGCGACTGCGCGCCGCTTGCCTCGAACGCAGCGAAGCTCTCCCGAACGTCGTCCGCGTTGCGCAGCGGGCAGTTCGGCATGAGCTGGGCGACACTCTGATAGCGTTGGTCCGGATCGAGCCGGGCCAGCGCATCCACCGTCGCGAG
>JBGPVE010000220.1:0-5050 GCA_041491545.1 Gemmatimonadota bacterium
ACGCCGGCTTCGAGTTGCGCCGTTTGCAAGCAGCCGCTGCGCGATTCGTACTACGAGGTGAACGGGAAGGTGGTGTGCGCTTCGTGCAAAGCACGGCTCGAGCACCACGTCACCGGTGGCAGTTTCGCCAACGCCCTGCTGCTCGGCCTGGGCGCCGCGGTGCTCGGGGCCGGCATCTACTTCGCGATCGAGCTGCTCACGGGTTACGAGTTCGGTCTGGTGGCGGTCGTCGTCGGGCTCCTCGTGGGCACCGCGGTCCGCAAGGCGTCGCGTGGCGCCGGTGGCTGGCGCTACCAGACACTCGCTATCGCCCTGACGTATTTGTCCGTCGTGGCCACCGACGGCTCGCTCATCGTCCGGGAAGTCATCAAGGAAGCCCGGCACCACACGGATTCGCTCCCTCCAGCCGTAGCGGACAGCTCGGTGGCTCAGTCGGCGCCAGTCATCGCAACGGGCGGCGGCGGCGAGAGTGCCGCATCCCCGGCGAGCTCCGCCCGCTCACCCCTGGTCGCGATCATCGTGCTGCTCGGATTCCTCGTCGCGGCTCCGGTCATGATCGGGATCTCGAGCCCGCTGCATCTGGTGATCGTGGGATTCGCGCTCTATCAGGCGTGGAAACTGAACCGTGCACCGGCTTTCAAGATCGCCGGGCCGTATCGATTGGCAGCGCCCTGAGCGCCGCGCCGCCCCCTCGCTGTCCCCAGTGCGGCTCGGACCTTCCGCCGACGCTGCTCGCCTGCCCGTCGTGTCAGACGCTCGTCCACGCCACGGACCTCAAGCGCCTCGCCGATCAAGCAAAGGCGGCTCAGGCAGGCGGAGACCGTGCTGGCGCCCTCGCAGCGTGGCGTGAGGCTCTGGAGCTCCTTCCACCGGGCACCCGTCAGCGCCAGGCTGTGTCGACGACGATCGATGCGCTCAGCCGGGAAGCGGACGGAGCGGCCACGGCGCCAGGCGCCAGGAAGTCCACATCGGGGAACCTCGCCAAGGGCACCGCCGGGATCGGCGCGCTGGGACTCCTGCTCTCCAAAGGAAAGCTGCTGTTACTCGGTCTCACGAAAGCCGGCACGCTCCTGTCGATGCTGCTGTCGTTCGGCGCGTATTGGACGTTGTGGGGGTGGCGCTTCGCGCTGGGGTTCGTCGTGTCGATATACGTGCACGAGATGGGACACATCGCCGCGCTCAATCGCCTGGGGATCAAAGCGACTGCGCCAATGTTCATCCCCGGCATCGGCGCCATCATCCGGCTCAAGCAGTATCCGATTGCCCCGCGGGAGAATGCCCGGGTCGGACTGGCGGGGCCGATCTGGGGTCTGGGCGCCGCCCTCACAGCCTATGCGGTGTTCCTCGCTACCGGCAACCACACATGGGGGGCGATCGCCCAGGTCGGCGCCTGGATCAACCTGTTCAACCTGCTCCCGGTGTGGCAGCTCGACGGCGCTCGAGGGTTCCATGCGTTGATCCGCGCTCAGCGGTGGATCGCCGTCGCCATACTTGCGGCGATGTGGCTCGTGACCAAGGAAGGTCTGCTGGTGCTGCTGCTCCTGGCGGCCGCGTTCGCCGCATGGCGAGGAGACGTGCCGGACGAAGGGGACGACCGCGCGCTGGTGGAGTATGGAGCTCTCGCCATCATCCTGTCGTTGCTGACGCGCATCCCGGTTCGCGCCATCTAGCTGTCTCCGCTCCCGGAGCGCTTGACGCCGCTCCCGGCGGCGGTTCTCTTTGTACCACATTCTGAGACCAAGTTTCATATCGTGATCGCGCCCCGCTCCTACCCCGGCACCCAGGCCGTCGTCCGCGCCGTAGGCCTCCTCAAGGCCTTCTCCGACGCGCGCCCCGAATGGCGCCTGACCGACCTGGCGCGGGCCGCCCGGCTCCACAAAGCGACCACCCATCGCCTCCTCGCCGCCCTCGAACGCGAGGGGATGGTGACGCGCGACGCGGGAGGTGAGCTGTATCGCCTCGGTCCCGAAGCCATCGTCCTGGGTGCCCGTGCCGCCCGCGCCAGCGATCTGCGCGCCACCGCCGCGCCGGAGCTCCGCGCCCTCGCCACCGACACGGGCGAAACCGCGACGCTCGAGGTCCCGGTCGGGAGCGACATGCTGATCCTCGACGAAGTCGCCGGTCCCGCCCTGCTCGGCGCCGTACCGGAAGTGGGCACCCGCTGGCCGGGGCACGCGACCTCCACCGGTAAGGCGCTGCTGGCGCTGTTGCCGGAGGCGCAACGCCGTGACCGGCTCGCTCCACGACTCACCCGGCACACCGCCCGCACCATCGTCACCCTGGCGGCGCTGGAGCGCGACCTGGCCCGAATCCGGCGACGCGGCTATGCCGTCGCGGCCGAAGAGCTGGAGCGCGGCTACGTCGCCGTCGGCGCCGCCCTGCGCGATCACGACGGCCGCCCGGTGGCGGCCATCAGTGTCGGAGGACCCCGCCTCCGCTTCCCAGCGGCGCGCCTCGCCGTCCTGGGGCGACGCGTGCAGGCCGCGGCCGCGCGCGTTTCGGCGGCCCTGGGTTACCGGACGGCCCGATGAGCATGCGACCGTCCCTGGTGAGTGGATCATGCTGAGAGAGACCCCGTTCCACCCGCGCACCGCCGCCTTGATGGAAGGGCAAGCGTGGCGGCGGTGGGCCGGTTACGTCGTCGCCAGCGCCTACGAGCTGAGCCACGAGCGTGAGTACCACGCGGTGCGGAGCGCCGCGGCGCTGTTCGACGTATCGCCGCTCTACAAGTACCTGATTCGCGGCCGCGACGCGGCCCGGCTGCTCGACCGCATCGTCACGCGCGACGTGGCCGCCTGCAAGGTGGGCCAAGTCCTGTATACCCCGTGGTGCGACGCGCGCGGGAAGGTGATCGACGACGGCACCATCTCGCGCCTCGATGAAGCGACGTTCCGGATGACGGCGGCGGACCCGAGTATCCGCTGGCTCCACCTCAACGCGACCGGCCTGGACGTCGCCATCGAAGATGTCTCCGAGCGCACCGCCGCCCTCTCGCTCCAGGGACCGAACGCCCGCGCCATCCTGGAATTGGCGTGCGGCCAGCCCCTCAGCGCCCTCAGGTACTTCCGTCTCACGACCGGGAAGATCCGCGGCGTTCCGGTGACGATCTCGCGCACCGGCTACACCGGCGACCTGGGCTACGAAGTCTGGATCGACGCCGGCCAGGCCCTGGTCGCGTGGGACGCGCTCGTCGAGGTGGGAACCGGCTATGGGATCACTCCGGCCGGCATGCTCGCGCTGGACCTCGCCCGGAACGAAGCGGGCCTCCTGCTGATCGAAGTGGACTACATCTCGGCGCATCACGCGGTGATCGATGCGCAGACCTCGACGCCGTTCGAGCTGTCCCTCGGTTGGACGGTCGCGCTCGACAAGGAGCGGTTCATCGGCCAAGACGCCCTCCGGGCCGAGCACGCCCGCGGGCCCGCGTGGCGCTTCGTGGGGATCGAGATCGATTGGGTCTCCCTCGAGCGGCTCTACGCCGACGTGGGACTCCCGCCCAAGCTGCCCACGACCGCCTGGCGCACGAGCGTCCCCCTGTACGTCGGCGGCCAGCAGGTCGGCTACGCGACCAGCGGGTGCTGGTCACCGTTGCTCAAACGCTACATCGCGCTCGCCCACGTCGAAGCGCCCTACGGCGAGCCCGGGACCGCTTTGGAAATGGAAGTCACCGTCGAGCACCGGCGCCGGCGCGCGGCGGCAGCGGTCCGTCCGCTGCCGTTCTTCAACCCCGAGCGCAAGCGAGCCTGAGATGGCCCAGACCTGGGACGCGATCATCATCGGCGGCGGCCACAACGGGCTCGTCACCGCCGCCTACCTCGCGCGGGCCGGCCGCAAAGTGCTCGTGCTCGAGCGGCGCTACCGAGTGGGCGGGGCCGCGGTGAGCGAAGAGATCTACCCGGGCTTCAAGTTCTCGGTGTTTTCGTATGTCGTGAGCTTGCTGCGACCGGAGATCATCCGCGACCTCGACCTGCCCCGCCATGGGCTCGAGATCCTGCCGCTCGAGAGTACGATCACCCCCATGGACAACGGCGACTACCTGGGTGCCTGGGGCGATCCCGACAAGACCCGGCGCGAGATCTCCCGTCATTCTCTGCGCGACGCCGAGGCGATGGTGCAATTCGGCCGCTTGATGCATCACATGGCCCAGGCGGTGAAGCCGATTCTCGGCATGATTCCGCCGGATCCGACGTCGCTCTCGCCGCGAGACCTGCTCGGCCTGCTGAAGCTGGGACGCCATTTCCGGAGCCTGGGCCCCGAGCACGTCCACGCGCTCTACAAGCTCATGACGATGAGCTCCGCCGATTATCTCGACGAGTGGTACGAGACCGACGTGCTCAAGGCCACCAAGTCGGCGAGCGGGATCATCGGCACGTTCCTGGGGCCGCGCTCGCCGGGCACGGCGTACGTGCTGCTGCATCACTATATGGGCGAAATCGACGGCTCGTTCCGGGCCTGGGGCTTTGCCAAAGGCGGCACCGGGGCGATCAGCGAGTCCATCGCCGGCGCTGCGCGCCGGTTCGGCGCCGAGATCCGCACCGATGCGCCCGTCGCACACGTCCTCCTCAAGCGCGGACGCGCTACCGGCGTGGTGCTCGAAAACGGCGACGAGCTGCGAGCCCGGATCGTCGTCTCGAGTCTCGACCCCCATCGCACCTTCCTGCAGCTCGTGGGCGAGTCGGAGCTCCCCGACGACTTCGCTGCCGATATCCTGCGCTACAAGTTCCGCGGCTCCTCGGGCAAGGTGAATCTGGCCCTGGACGAGCTGCCCAACTTCACCTGCCTACCCGGGGTCGGGCCACACCTGCGCGGCGCGATCTCCATCAGCCCGAGCGTCGACTACCTGGAGCACGCCTACGACGACGCGAAGTACGGCGAGTTTTCGCGGCACCCCTACATGGACGTCATCATCCCGTCGATGATCGACCCGCACATGGCGCCGCCCGGCAAGCACGTGATGTCGATCTTCGTGCAGTACGCCCCGTACAACCTGACCGGCGGTTGGACCGACGCCAAGCGCGAGGCGTTCGGCGATACGGTCGTGGATACGTTG
>JBGPVE010000221.1:0-5028 GCA_041491545.1 Gemmatimonadota bacterium
ATCGTGCCGCGGGGCGGCCCTGCCTGGGCCTCGCCAAATGCGGTGGTGAGGGCGGCGCTCACTTCGCTCGTTGGAGCCGGCGCAGAGTCTTGCGCATCTGGCTCTTCACCTCGGCACAGCTCATCGCTCCGGCTTGATGCTGGTTCGCGAACCCTTGATCGCTCGCGGTCGAGACCATCTTCACCAGACGATTCCGGTCCCTGCCCAGCACCTTCTTTCGGTCCATCAGGTCGCGAAAGGCGTGGAGCATGGGCTTCGGATCGAGCTTGCAGGCGGAGGCCATGCCCGAGGTGAGTCCGGTGAGCCTGGCGGCGGCGGCGATGGACCGCTGCTGCGCCTGACCCGCGGCGGGCATGAGGCAGAGGAAGAGGAAGAGGAAACCGGCGGTCAAATAGCGCATATCCCAACAATGTCGCCCCCGCCTACCCTTGGGAAGGCGCGCCGGCCCAGTCCTTCGGCTCGAGCATCCCCATCAGCTTCGCCTCGAACGACCCGGGCTCGAACGTCGGATCGTACTCCCAGCTCGCGAGCGGCGGAAGGCTCATCAGCACGCTCTCGACCCGGGCGTTGGTCTGCAGCCCGAAGACCGTGCCCCGATCGTGCACCAGATTGAACTCGACGTAGCGGCCGCGCCGGAAGAGCTGAAAGCGCCGTTCCCGCTCCCCGAACGGAAGCTCGCGCCGCCGCTCCACGATCGGCCCGTAGGCGGCCGGCAGAACCCGGCCCACGTCGTTGGCGAAGGCGAAGAGCTGATCCATCGACAGACCCGAGTCGCCCGCCCGCAAGTTGTCGAAGAATATGCCGCCCACCCCTCGACGCTCGTCCGCCCGATGCGAGTTCACGAAATAGTCGTCGCACCAGGCCTTGAACTGCCGATAGAACGAGGCGTGGTGCCGAGTGGCGACGTCCCGCAGTACCCGATGAAAGTGCGCGGCGTCCTCGGCAAAGGGATAGGTCGGGGTGAGATCGGTGCCGCCGCCGAGCCAGGCGTCGAGCACCACACCGTCGGGACCGGTGACCTCGAAGTAACGCACGTTCAGGTGCACCGTCGGCACCATCGGACTGCGCGGATGCACGACTAGACTCACACCCGTCACGAAGAAGCGGGCGCGGGTTCCCGGCGGCACCGTGGCGCCAAGCCGGTTGGCCAGCGGCGGCGGCAGGTCGCCTTCCACGACGGAGCGATTGACGCCGGCCTTCTCGAAGGTGCGGCCCTCGCTCAGAACGCGGGAGACGCCGCCGCCGCCGCTCGCTCGATCCCAACGGTCCTCCCTGAACGCACCGCCGCCGTCCAGATCGGTGAAGAACCGGGTCATCTCGTCGTGCAGCCCCTCGATCCATTGAATGGCCTGGGCCTGGCGACTCGTCAGCTCCGCCATGACTTCACCGTATCGACGAACGCGCGCGCGTGCTCCACCGGCACATCGGGCAGGATGCCGTGTCCCAGGTTGGCGATATGACCGCGACCGCCGAACGCGCGGAGCATCGCGATGGTACGCTCGCGGATCACGTCGGGCGACGCGTAGAGCCAGCAGGGATCGAGATTGCCCTGGAGCGCCACCGGGAACGGCGCGGCGCGGCGGTTCGCCACCGTCGCCTCGGTCTGCCAATCGACGCCCAGTACGTCGGCGCCGGTGGCGCGGGCGATCTCCTCCAGCGCCCAACCGGCGCCGGGCGCGAACGCGATCACCGGCGCGCCGGCCGACTTGGCAATGTGCACCGCCTCCGCGAGATAGGGCAACGCGAATGCGCGGAAATCCTCGGGCCCGAGCGCGTTGGCCCAGGAGTCGAAGAGCTGCACCACCTGCGCGCCCGCGCTCACCTGCGCCTTGAGAAACGCGCCGACGGCCTTCGCCAGCCGGCTGAGGAGCCGGTGCGCCGCTGCGGGCTCTTCGGCCAGAAACCGCTTGGCCGTGGTGAATCCCTTGGAGCCGCCACCTTCGATCATGTAGCTCGCCAGCGTCCACGGCGCGCCGGCAAAGCCGATGAGCGGCACCCTACCCTCCAGCTCGCGCCGCGCCAGGCGCAGCGCATCCAGCACGTAGCCAAGATGTTCCTCTGGGACAATGTCCTTCAGTCGAGCGAAGTCACCGGGCGCGCGGAGCGGATCGTGAAACCGCGGCCCGATGCCATCCTCCACCGAGAGCTTCATCCCCATCGCCTGCGGAATCACCAGGATGTCGCTGAAGATGATTGCCGCGTCCACACCGAGAATGTCGACCGGCTGCAGCGTCACCTCGACCGCCAGCTCCGGCGTGCCGACCATCGTGAGAAAGTCGGCCCGCTCGCGCACCTTCCGGTATTGGGGCAGATAGCGACCGGCTTGCCGCATCATCCAGACGGGAGGCCGCTCGACCGCCTCGCGGCGGCAGGCGCGTAGGAGCAAATCGTTCATGGGCTCGGGGGTAGTGGTCAGCGTCGGCTGACGAGATCGCGAATTCGGGCGGCCACGGCTTCGACGGTCGGCCTCCGGGCGACGGCATCGGGCGACCAGCGGGCGTGCCGCGCCGCGGCGGCGGTGGTGGGCCCGATGGCGACCAGCGCGGGCCGCTCGTCGCGGGAGGAGACCTTCGCCAACAGCGCCGCCACCCGGGGGCTCGAGACCAGCACGACGTCGGCACCGGCGACCGCGCGGCGCGCCGTGGTCTCGTCCGCGAGCACCGAATGATAGCAGATCACTTCGTCCACCTGGATCCCGGCGGCCCGCAACATCGAGGGCAGCTCCTCGCGCCGGGCATCGCCGGCGGCAAACAGCACCGGCGACCCCACTCGCCCGGCCAGCATGGCGCTCCCCAACATCGACGCCGCCCCGCCGTCCACGGTCTGGAGGCCCGAAGGCAGTCGCACCACGGCGAACACCCGCTCGAGCGGCGCCGCCGTCGCGTCGCCCGTCGCCCACACGGCGGGACCGGCCAAGCCGGTCCCCCGCTGCTCCGCCACTCTCCCGGCGAATACTTCCGCCGCCCTGGGCGACGTGACCGCGACCGCGGCATACTTGTCGAGATGTCGGATCGCCGAATCGAGCGCGGTCCAGTCCGCCGGTGGCTCGAAGCTCTGGAGCGGGGACTCCCGCACGGTGAGACCGTCACCGCGCAGCAGCTCCGCGAGCCCGGCCAATCCACCGCCCGCGCTCGTGAGCACGACGACCGGCTGACGACGCGACATCAAGGCTCGGGAACCGCCTCGACCACAGCCGCCTCGCGCACCGACCGCAGGATCGCAGCAGCGCCCATCGGAAGCAGCTGCTCGGCGAGTGCCACTCCCAGCGCTTCGGCGGCCGACGGCGAGTCGACCCGCGCCATCATCGTCCCCCCCACGCTCGTCTCACCGGCAAGCGCGATGATCCGGCCGTGCAGCCGAAGGATCGATCGCCCCCCATCCTCGATCATCTCTCCGAGCGCCGCGACCGGCACCTGGCAGCCTCCCTCTAGGCGCCGGAGAAAGCCGCGCTCTGCCGCAACCGCGAGCGCCGTGCTGGGATCATGCAGCGCGCGCTGCACCGCTTCCCGCGCCCGAGCGTCGTCGCGTCGCACCGTGGCGGCGAGCGCGCCCTGGCCCGGCGCCGGCAGCATGAGATCGAGCGGCATCCGCTGGCTGATGCGGTTCCCCAGACCGAGACGCAGGAGCCCCGCCGCGGCGAGGATGATCGCCGACCACTCAGCGTGCCGATCGAGCTTGGCGAGCCGCGTGTCTACGTTGCCGCGCACTTCGACGATGCGCAGATCGGAGCGTGCTCGGAGCAGTTGGGCCCGCCGGCGGAGGCTGCTGGTCGCCACGACGGCGTGCTGAGGCAACTGTTCCCACTGCGCACCGCCCCTAGTCACCAGTGCGTCGTAGGCATCTTCCCTGAGGCCCACGGCGCCGATCTCGATCCCGTCCGGCAGCGCGGTCGGCAGATCCTTGAGCGAGTGGACCGCCACGTCGATCCGTCCGTCCAGCATCGCGTCGTCGAGCTGCTTGGTGAACAGCGCACGGCTGCCGATCTGGGCGAGCGGGACGTCGGTGATGACGTCGCCGGTCGTCTTGATCTCGATCCGCTCGGTTTCGAAGCCGTGGTTAGCGAGGAGGGCGCGGACTCGCTCGGTCTGCCAGAGCGCCAGGGCGCTGCCGCGGGTGCCGACGCGAAGCGGGCGGGATCGATTCAATTCGCCTCCAAGTTCCACGCTCACTGAGATCGAGAAATCTACCACCAGTGGTTCATCGGCGTGCCGGCGCCGCGGGGTCGGGGCTCTCCGCGGAATCGTCCGAGTCGAGTTGATACCGGCGCAGCTTCACGTACAGGCTCTGCCGGCTGACACCGAGCATCGCGGCGGCCGCCGTACGATTGTCATCGGTGACCTTGAGGGCGGCCTCGATGAAATGCCGCTCGACCAGGTCGATCGTGTCCCGCACCAGATCGCCCAACGCCACCCGCCCCACCAATCCCGTCAGCTGCTCCACCGCGGCGGTGAGATCCCGGACGCCCTGGGGTGCGCTCGCGATGCGCCGACCGACATCGCGGATGGTGAGCCCAATGCAGGACTCAGCGCCCGCGGAGACGAGCACCGCGGACACCTCGACCTCCGCTCCCGCGCCATGCTCTCCTCGCATCGAGGTCGTGAAGAGCCGGGCGGCTCCATGCTCCTCGAGCGTCGCGAGCAACACCCCGAAATCGGCGCCCGGCCGCCCCAGCCAGCGATCCAGTGACCGTCCCCGTGCCGGCTCCTCGCTCACGAGCTCGGCCAGGTCGAGGAAGGCGCGGTTGGCGCGGAGTATCCGGCCAGCGCCGTCGGCGAGCACGAATCCATCCGGTGCCGCCTCCACGGCGTCGAGCAGCCGCGATCCGCCGGCGAAGTCCGCCGCCTGCCCCCGGCCCGCCGGCGCCATCCGCACGAGGAAGAATGCTCCAGCGTCCTCCCGCACGAGCGTCGCCCCGAGCACGCAATCACGACCGCGGTTTGTCAGGCGCACCCGGATGTCGTCCGCGCGGCCGGAGCTGCCGATTCGCGCGAGCAACTGCTTGAGGGCACGCCCGCTTGCCCGATCGAG
>JBGPVE010000222.1:0-4945 GCA_041491545.1 Gemmatimonadota bacterium
CGGACAACGACCCCAAGAGTCGTCATGTCTCGGATCTCATCGCTCTCCGACCGTCCAAACAAGACCTCGAAACCGCGGCCGCTTGGGTCAGCACGCAAGACGTCGGGCCGGCGTTCCAAGACATTCTCACGACCGTTGTCGCCCATGTCGCCGCCCGAACTTCCTAAGACTTCCGCTGTGCTCTCCAAGGCACTGCTCCACGCCGCCTGGGCCCAGTGGGCCGGCATAGAGCATTGGCCCAGCGGCGCCGCGGCACGCTCCATCGTCGATCCCGAGGCTTTGGTACTGGGCTCCCTCTGGCTCGAGCAGCAGGAGCCGCGCCTATGGCGCGTCCTTCGCATCTGGGCCAGCGAGGGCGCGCGCTGGCTCAGCGTCCAGCGGATCAAGAACCTCACGCCGGCATATCCGATCCGAGTTCAGGAACGGCTCGGCGCCTTCGCGTGGGAATGCCTACATGCCGGGAAGGATGCACGCTGGCGTGCGCTGGCCCGCGCTCCCCGCAACGCGGTGCGCGAGCGGGACGTCCAACTGGAACCGTCACCCCAGCTCAAGTCGAACGCCGCACTGATGCTCCGGCTCAGGGTGGGACTCGGCGTTGGGATCAAGGCCGACGTGCTGGCCTATCTGATCGGCAGCGTGGGTTTCGGGCGTACCATCGCGCATATCACGGCGGCAACCGCATACTATCGTCGGGCCGTTCAGCGCGCGGTGGATGAGCTGGTTGTCGCCGGACTCGTAGTCCCACTCGCGACGGCTCCCGCGTCGTATCGAGCGCCGCTCGATGCCTGGAGTCCGCTAATGGGATTGGGCGACGATCCACCGCTCTGGCGGTACTGGCACCAACTCTTCGCGTTTGGCGCTGCACTCGATGCCGCGGCGGTGGAAACCGCTTCCCAGTCTCTGTATATCCAGAGTAGTCGGGCTCGGGACGTCATAGAGGAACATCGACCGGCGTTCGATCTCAACGCCGTGCCGGTTCGAGATGTGAAAAGCGCGGCCGGGGAGGCATATCTCGCTGTGCTGGCGGAGGACGTTGCCGAGTTGGCAGAGCGGATTCGAAAGGGGTTCGTGTAGCCGCCGCCGCTCGTCCAGCCCTGATCCGCACCGTCCGCTCCAACTCGTCCGCATGCTGCAGCACCTTCCGCCGAAGATCCGCCGGCAAGCCCGCATGGCGCTCGAGATACTCCCGCACGATGCTGAGCGCCGGCTCGCCGGTTTGCCCGCTCAGGAATGCGCCGAGCCAACTCTCCAGAAAGAAAATGCGGCGGTTTGCCTGGATGAACCGTAGCGAGTCGAGCGCCGGGCGGAGATATGGGAACGTGAGCGCCTCGTGCTCGATGGCGTTGAACGCGCCCAGACTGCCGGAGGCCCAATCTTCGTTCAGGGTGGAGTCCGCAAAGTATCGGACGAAGTAGCTGCGCTTCGTGTCCGCGCTCCGGCGACCGGCCCCGGCGATGAACGCGCGACGCCGTCCGTCGGGTGTCGTATCCCGGGCTTGCTGCGCCGCGTACCGCTCCTCCGCCTCCGGTGCCCCGAGCTCGAGCAGCCGCGTGACGATCTCCCACCGGGTCGGGTCCTTGAGCGGCTCGCCGGCGGCGGAGTCGGCGGTGAAGAGCGCGGCGAGCTTCGCCACGCCGTCCGGTGACGCGGCGAGCTGCACGAAGGCATCGAGGTACGCCTTCCGTATGCCGTACGGGCTCGTCGCATCTCCCGCACCCCGCCACAGCAACCGCTCCACCTCCGGCCGTACTCCGTCGCGTTGCTCCGGCAGGAGATACGCCTCGACCGCTCGGCCGAGCTGCCCCAGCACCACGGGCACGATCTGCTCGTCGGACTCGCGCGGCAGCTCCCGCAGGGCAAGCCGGACGAAACGCTCCGGCTCCATCCGGAGTGCCCGCACCTGGTCCCAGAGCGCACCCCACAGCATCGCGCGGAGCAACGAGTCACCCACCTCCGCCAGCGCGCCGCTCTCGAGGGCGCGCACGCTGGTGCTGTCGAGGAGCAGGAGGAAGTACCCGTAGTCGCGCGCGTTGGCGAAGACGAATGCGGGAGCGGGCCGTCCCCTCGCAACCGCCACGTCGGTGACGCGATTCCGAAGCTCGACCGGGATCCGCACCGGCGCTCGGTCGCGATAGACCAGGATCACCTCGGTGCGCTCGGTCCAGGGCGCATTGCCCGAGAGCGCCCGTGCCGGCCGCTGCGCCAGAGCGAGCCGCGCGATCCGGCCCTTCCTCACGGCCAGCCGCTGCTCCACGACCGGCATTCCGGGGCGCAGCATGAAATCCCGCCCAAAGCCAGCGAGCGGCCGCCCGGCCGCCTGGCCCACCGCTCCGAGCAAGTCGTGCCAAGTGGCATTCCCGTACGCGTGCCGAGCGATGAAGCGCCGGACTCCCGCCTGAAACGCGGAATCACCGACCAGATACTCGAGCTGCTTGAGCACCGACGGTGCCTTGTTGTACACGATCGCGCCGTAGTTGCTCTTGGCCTGATCCAGATTGTGCAGCTCCTGCCAGAGCGGACGCGTGCCGGCGGTCTGATCCACGGCGTAGGCCGCCGGCTTGTTGCCGAGGTAGAAGTTCTTCCACGCATCGGCGGCGGGGTCGATGTCCGCCAGCGCCTTGGTCGCCATGAACGTGGCGAAGCCCTCCTTGAGCCAGAGATCGTCGAACCAACGCATCGTGACGAGATCGCCGAACCACTGGTGCGCGCATTCGTGGAGGATGGTCGAGAAGCGGGCGAGCCGGCGCGGCAGGGTGGGGCGCTCGCGGAAGATGAAACGGTCTTCATTATAGAAGACCGCGCCGGGGTGCTCCATCCCGCCAAACGGGAATGCCGGAGCGAGCACGAGGTCGAACTTCTCGAACGGAAACGGCCGGGCGAAATAACGTTCCATCCAGTCCAGCGCCCGCTGGTTCAGGTCCATCAGCGTGTCGAGGTCGGCTTCGGCCGCGCGGGAGCGGCGAACGTACACGTTGATCGTGCGCCCCTGGTGGGTCGAGGTCGCGCGGTGCCAGGGCCCCGCCGCGAACGCGATGAGGTAGGTGCTGATCGGCTCGGTCTCCACGAAACGACTCGTCACCCGGTCGCCGGCGGTATCAGCCGAGGCAACCGAGCCGTTCCCGACGACGGTCCAGCCTCTGGGCGCGGTGAGCGTAAGACGCACGCGCGCCTTGAGGTCGGGCTGGTCGAAGCAGGGGAAGAGTTGATTGGCGTCGGCGGGGACGAGCAGGGTGTAGAGATAGTCGCTCCCGTCGGTCGCATCGTGGCTCCGGATGACGCTGGCGCCGCTCGGCGCGACGTCGGTGACGAAGTCGAGCTCGAGGACGTTCTCCCCCGGCGCAAGGAGCCGAGCGGGAACGCGGATGTGGGCGCCGTTGGCGGCATCGGCGGGAAGCGGCTGCCCATTCGCGACGGCCCGCGTGAGCCGCCGGCCACGGAAGTCCACGATGGCGTCATCCTGGCCGGTGCGGCGGAAGCGCACCGTCACGCGTCCCACTGCGCTATCGGGCGCGCCGATATCGAGCGCCAGGTCGTATCGGACGTCGCCAACCGAGCGCGCCCGCCATTCGGCGAGCGCTCGGGAGACGCCTGGACCTAGGAAAGCGCCCGTGGAATCGTGAGGCGAAGCCTGAGCGCCGGCCGTCGCGACGCTGGCGGCGAGCAGCAGGAGGGATGCCGCTCGGATGTCGGTCAACCACGGTGGAGGGACGGCCACGGGCGCTACCAGTCGGTGGGATGACCTCGAATTTGCGTCATTGGCGAGGGGGTCGCCAGCGCTCTCCCGTGGGGGCACCCGGAGCACCGGTCGGATTCACACGGACCTCACGATCGCTTCATGGCCCCGGTGTAGATTTGCTAGTGCGTTGCGGCTGGTGCCATCAGGCGGCGGTAATTGCCGGAGTAGTTAGCCGGCGCAAGCCGCCGAGCCAGATTCAGTAGTCGGGGATCCAGCCCTTGAGACCGGTCGTATAGCCGGTCGCACCGCCCGCAACGCATTCGCGCCGCCTTCGGTTGGGCGGCGCGAGGTTTTTCCCCGCACGACGGCGCCGGCGAGTCATCGCCACTCGACCATCAACCCGCCATCGGCAAGGACGACGTCGTGGCCGAACTGGCGGCACTCGCGCGCGAGCGTGTCGCGGAGCCAGGCGCGATCCGACGGCGACGGGTGCTTCAAGGTGAAGTTGCGAATCTGCAGCGGTGTGAGCTTGAGTCGCACCAGCCGACCACTCGGCAGATCGATGGTGGGGAAGTACATCAGCACCAGGTCGCTCCGGAACTCCTCGCGGCCTGGGATACCTTCGTAGTCGTCCAGGAAATCGCCGCAGCCATAGAGAATCACCCGATCGCGGTAGACTTCGATCGCCTTCGGATGATGCGACGAGTGTCCGTGGACGAGGTCGACGCCGGCCTGGTCGATCAGCGCATGAGCGAAGCCCCGCTGGGCCGCCGGGATGTCGAACCCCCAATTGGGGCCCCAGTGGACGGACGCCACCGCGACGTCGCCCGGTCGCTTCGTCATCCGTATGAGTCCGGCGATGCCTGCCACCGTCTTCGCCGAGAGGTCCGGGAGAAGGTTGATGCCCGGCCTGGTGGCATCGGCGCCCCAATCAGGGGGGATGCCGCTGTCCATCATGCCGAAGGCGAAGACGAGTACCCTGTGCCCGTCTCCGACCTCCAGCACCGCCGGCGCCTGTGCCGCTTGAAGATTCGGCCCGGCGCCGGCCACGCGAATGCCGGCGCCGGCCAAGGTCTCCAAGGTTTCGGCCAGCCCCCCGCGACCCCAGTCCAGGACGTGGTTGTTGGCCAGCACACAGCAATCGATCCCGGCCGCCGCTAGGACCGCAACGTTGCCGGGGTGCATGCGATAGTTGATCCCTTTGGGGTCAGGATCGTCGCTGGTCGTGATGCTGGTTTCGAGATTGACGATCCGGGCGTGGGGCTGCTC
>JBGPVE010000223.1:0-4906 GCA_041491545.1 Gemmatimonadota bacterium
AGGCGCGCGGGGGTGCTTGGACCCGCAACGCCGCCGAAGGCGAATGGACCATGCCCGGACGCGACTACAGCTTGCAGCGGTATAGCCCGCTCAAGCAGGTCACGACGGCGAACGTGCAGAACCTGAAGGCGGCGTGGACCTTCTCGACCGGCACGCTCCGCGGTCACGAGGGCAACCCGCTCGTCATCGGCAACGTGATGTACGTGCACACCTCGTTCCCGAACATCGTGTACGCGCTCGACCTGTCCAAGCCCGGCGCTCCGATGATCTGGAAGCACGTGCCGAATCAGTCGCCGGATGCGATTCCTATCGCGTGCTGCGACCTGGTCAACCGCGGCACCGCGTATCACCCGAGCGGCAAGATTTTCATCAATCTGCTGCAGGGTGAGCTCCTCGCGCTCGATGCCAAGACCGGCAAAGAGCTCTGGAAGGCGAAGCACCCGGATCACTCGGATGCCGGCCCGGAAGCCACCGGCTACAAGCAGGGCGCCACGATCACCGTCGCCCCGATCGTGATCAAGGACATCGTCATCACCGGGATTTCCGGCGGTGAGTTCGGCGTCCGCGGCCGCCTGTCGGCGTTCGACGTGAACACCGGCGCGCACAAGTGGACCATGTACAGCACCGGCCCCGACAAGGAAGTCGGTATCGAGGGCGATGCCAACGCGAACTACGCGTCCCACAAGGGGAAGGACCTCGGTGTCTCGACCTGGCAGGGGGATGAGTGGAAGCGCGGCGGCGGGACCACCTGGGGCTGGTACTCCTACGATCCCGACCTGGACCTCCTCTACTACAGCACCGGCAACCCGGGGAGCTGGAACCCCGATCAGCGGCCGGGCGACAATAAGTGGTCGATGACGATGTTTGCCCGCAAGCCGGATACCGGCAAGGCGGTTTGGGCCTATCAGATGACGCCGCACGACGAGTGGGACTATGACGGCGTCAATGAGAACGTCCTCTTCGAGAGCGGCGGCAAGAAACTGCTGGCGCACTTCGATCGTAACGGCATCGGCTACACGGTCGACCGCACCAACGGCAAGCTGATCGTGGCCAAGCCGTTCGGCCCGATCAACTGGGCCACCGGGGTCGATCTTACCACCGGCATTCCGAAGAAGGACCCCAAGTACGGCACGACCGCGAAGCACAACACCGAGGGCATCTGCCCCGCGGCAATCGGCTTCAAGGATCAGCAGCCTTCCGCGTACTCACCGCAAACCGGCCTCTTCTACGTCCCGGCGAACCACATCTGCATGGACTACGAGGGCGTCGAGGTCAAGTACTCGGCCGGTCAGCCCTACGTCGGCGCGATCGTGCGCATGTTCCCTGGCCCGGGCGGTCACCGCGGCCGGTTCATCGCGTGGGATCCGATGACGGGCACCGTGAAGTGGGAAATCAAGGAGAACTTGGCGGCGTACGGCGGCGCGCTTGCGACCGCTGGCGGCGTGGTCTTCTACGGCACCATGGAAGGCTGGCTCAAGGCCGTTGACGCCAAGTCCGGTAAGGAGCTTTGGAGGTTCAAGACTCCGTCCGGCATCATCGGTAACCCGATGACCTATCTCGGCCCGGACAAGAAGCAGTACGTGGCCGTGCTGTCAGGCATCGGCGGCTGGGCTGGTATCGGCGTCGCCGCCGGTATCGGTGCTGAGGATCCGACCGCTGGTCTGGGCGCGCTCGGCGCGTTCGGCGATGCGGGTCAGTTCTCCACCCAGGGTGGCGTACTGACGGTGTTCTCGCTCTAAAGTCGCAAGACCGACGGGTGGCCGGCGGGGTACCGCCGGCCCCCGGCGGAGGTAAATTGGAAGGGCAGGCGACGGCGCCGGAGTGCTGACCGCTCCGGCGCCGTTCGCTCACCACGGAGTTGGAATCATGATGTATTCGAAGGTGATGTCGTATAGTCTGCTTCTCACCGTCGCCGCCGTGCTCCCCGCCACAGCGCAGCAGACCAGTTCCCTCAGGCCGAACGTCCAGCGGCCCGGTATTTTGCGCGTCTGCGCGGACCCGGATAACATGCCGGAATCCAATCAGAAGGGCGAAGGTTTCGAGAACAAGATCGCCGAGCTTGTCGCGAAGTCGTGGAACGCGCGCGTGGAGTATGCCTGGTGGCCCGTCCGCCGCGGCTTCTTTGCCCGAGCGCTCAACGGTCGCTACTGCGACGTGGCCATGACGGCGCCGGCCGATTTGGACATGGCCGCGACCACCAAGCCGTACTTTCGCTCGGCCTACGTGATTGTCTACCGGAAGGACAGCGGCCTACAACTCACGTCGCTCGACGACCCGGCGTGGAAGACGCTCAAGATCGGCGTCAACCTGCTCAATTCCGACACGGAGAACACCCCACCCGCTATGGCGCTGAGTTCCCACGGCGTCGTGGGCAACCTGGTCGGCTTCGCTACGTTCTATAGTGAGAATGGGGATCGCCCGGAAGAAATCATCAAAGCGGTCGCGGATAAGCGGGTCGATGCGGCCATCGTGTGGGGTCCCCTCGCGGGTTACTTCGCCGCCCGTTCCAGCGTGCCGCTCGTGCTCAATCCAGTCACGAGCGACAGCCTGAGCGGGATTCCGTTCGCGTTCAGTATCTCGATGGGCGTTCGGCGGCGGGATCGGGAGCTGCGCGACAGTCTTCAGAAGACGATTGACGAGAAACGCCCGGAAATCGACGCCATTCTGCGCGAGTACGCGGTGCCGCTCTTGCCCCTGGAGAGCGACTCCGCCCAGCGGCGGGTGGGGACGACCCTCCGCAAGGATAGCGCCGGATCAGCCCGGTGACATAGCGCACCGCCGAGGATCCGGATCCCTCCGCGACCTCAGGCTGCTCGGCAGTGTATACGGACTTCAACGAAGTGGGCCTCGGGCACGCGGCTTGCGCTCCCGACCGGGGTCCTCGAGACGATCGCGTACCTCACGGCTTGAAAGGATTCTCAGTGAAGATGAGCACTCGCCCGCTCTCATCGTTGGCCCGGGCCGGGGCCACCGCGCTCAGCGCTCTGCTGCTCACCGTGCTCAGCGCGGGCGCCGCCCACGCGCAGACGAACGATGCGTATCATAGCGCACCCCTCGACACTCTTCCCGTGACGGCATACCAGGGATGGAAGCAGTTCGAGCTCAACTGCTCGCGGTGTCACGGTGAATACGCGGTCGGCACGTCCTTCGCGCCGGCGTTGGTCGTGTCGCTGAAACAGGGTGGCACCGTCCCGACAAAGGAAATGTTCATCCAAACAGTGTGCGCCGGCCGGCCCGACAGGGGCATGCCCTCCTGGTGCGCGTTGGGTCTCGAGATGGACAAGATCAACAACATCTACGACTATGTGAAGGGCCGCGCCGATGGGAAGATCCACGCCGGGCGCCCCGCCCTCAAACGGGATGCGGAGCCCAAGTCGAGTGGCTGAGACGAGCGCATCGAGATAGCTTGACGGGACCGCGCGGTGCAGGCGGTCCCGTCGCGTTTGCCGCCGGATCCAGGTGGAGGGTTCCGATTTATGCATCCACGTACGCCGATGGTTAGCCTCGTCCTTGCATGCAGCCTGATGGCTTCGTGGGCTTGCCGCGGCGTGGCCCAAGCTCCCGGGGGAGCCGCTCGCCGGCTCACCGTCGCCGAGGTCAAGACCAAGCTCGCGGCGGGCACTGACGCCGCGCCACCCGATCTCGCGCACGCCGACCTGGGCGGCCTCGATCTGAGCGGCGTGGATTTCCGCCGAGCCAATTTGGTCGGATCCCGCCTCGTCGACGCCAAGCTGGTCAAGGCCAATCTCTTCACGTGCGATCTGACGGACGCTGTGCTCACCGGCGCCGATCTGCGCGGTGCCAACCTCGACGGCACGGTGCTCAGACGGACCAACCTACACCAGGCCAACCTCGAAGGGGCGAGCCTCTTCGCCACCATCGTCGAGAAGGCCGACCTGACCGGCGCCAATCTCGCGAACACCCGGATCATTGGCTACCTCAAGAGCGCCAGTCTGGCCGGCGCGAACCTCCGCGGCGCCAACGCCGGCGCCGATCCGGGCAATCAGTCGATGGGTGTCATGCGGGCCACGTTCGTCGGCGCCGACTTGAGCGGGGCCGATCTCTCCAACGCGAATCTGTTCAAGGCCGATTTCTCGTTCGCCAACTTGAGCGGCGCGCACTTGGCCGGCGCGGATCTGAGCAACAGCGAGCTGGTGCAGACTGACCTTTCCCACGCCGATCTCACGGGCGCCAAGTTGGACAAGGCGGACTTGAACGGCGCGAACTTCCGCGGCATTGTCGGCCGCGCACAGATTAAGGGCCTCGACCAAGCCCGCAACCGAGACAAGGCGATTTTCGATGCCCAATAGATTGCTGGTGGCGGTCCTGATTGGCGTGACCGCGTGCACATCCAGTAAGCCCGGCCAGCGTGATGGTCGTCTCGCCGACACCGGCCTCCCGTCGCCGTCGATGGTGTCGTCGCCGGCGTCCCAGGGCTCCGAGGCGACCCCCTCGGGCAAGACCGCCGGCGAGGTGGTCTACGTAACCAACGAAGGCTCGGCGGAGCTGAGCGTGATCGATGCGTCGACCGATCAGGTCGTCACGACCATCCCGGTCGGGACCCGGCCCCGCGGCGTGCGGGTGAGCGGCGACGGCCGCACCGTCTTCGTTGCGCTGAGCGGGTCGCCCAGATGCCCGCCGTCCATGCCAGATGCAGAGTGCGAGAAGCTCAAGGCGGACAAGAGCAAGGACGGTGTCGCTGTGGTGGATGCGGCGACGCGCAAGGTGAGCCGGATCCTCCAGGGCGGCTCCGACCCCGAAGCGTTCGACATCTCGAGCGACGGCGGCCGACTCTTCGTGTCGAACGAAGACGCGGGAACGGCCTCGATCGTCGACATCGCGAGCGGCAAGGTGGTCGCCACCGTGCCGGTCGGGAAGGAGCCCGAAGGCGTGCGGGTGCACCCTG
>JBGPVE010000224.1:0-4899 GCA_041491545.1 Gemmatimonadota bacterium
AGTGAGCCGCCGCCTTTGTTGGGATCTTCACCCCGCCCGCGAACTGCAGGGCGCTCCGGCGGCCGCCGGTCCGCGGAGCGGGATCACCGGCTCGCGGAGCGAGATCACCGGCTCGCGGAGCGAGATCATCGGCTCGCGGAGCGAGATGCAACCAGCGAATACGAGAACCTATCCCGTGCAGATCCGCCCGGCCCACGTCGGCCTCCTCCTGACGCTCGTCGCCGCCGCCGCGACTCCGCTCGCAGCCCAAGTCGGCACGACCACCGACATCATCACCGGCGTCGTCACCGGCCCCGACAGTCAGCCTCTGCCGGACGCCATCGTGCAGGTCACCTCGGTCGAGACTCAGATCTCGCGCCAGCGGACGACCAACGCGCGCGGTCGCTTCACCATCGCCTTTCCCGACGGCGGCGGCCAGTACCAGCTCGTGGTTCGCTCCATCGGGATGGCGCCGGCCCGCCGGATGCTCGCGCGCCAATCGGACGAAGATCGTCTGGTGGTGAACGTGCGGATGACCTCGGCGGCCATGACGCTCGAGGAGATCACGGTGCGAGGACGAGCGCCCCGAGGCAACCCGGATCGGCCGGGGCCCGGTGCGCGCGAGCGGAATCTCAATCCCGACGTGATGGCCCGGCTGCCGATCGACGCTGCCGATCTCAACGTGCTCGCGACCCTCGCACCGGGTGTCGTCGCGCTCGGCGCGACCGACTCCACCAACGCCGCGTTCTCCGTGGCGGGCCAGCGACCGACGGCGAACAACATTACGCTCGATGGCCTCTCGTTCGGATCCGGCAGCGTCCCCCAGGACGCCATCCGCTCGACCCGCGTGGTGACCAGCACCTACGATGTCGCGCGGGGGCAGTTCAGCGGCGGCCTCGTCGCCTCGACCACGCGGAGCGGCACCAACATCCCACAGGGCAGCTTCACCTACACGCTGCGCGACCGGTCACTCGCCTGGGGCGGCGCCACCGCTTCGGCCTTCGGCCAGGGTTTCACCCAGCAGCAAGCCGGCGGTGGCTTCGGCGGGCCGATCGTGCGCGATCGGCTCTTCGTTTTCGGTGCGCTGCAGGGACGCTGGCGCGATCAGGGGCTCACCTCCCTTACCTCGGCCGATCCCGCCGCACTCGCCCGCCTGGGCGTGAGCCCCGATTCGGCCGCCCGATTCCTCTCCCTCGTGGGTTTGACCGGCGTGCCGATGGTGCCGGCCGACTTCGGTGGGGACCGAGCCACCGATGACGCCCAGGCACTCATCAGGATCGACTGGAAGCCCACCGACGCCCAAACCATCACGCTTCGTCTGGACGGGCGGCACACCTCGCAGGATCCGACCCGCGTGAGCCCGCTGTCGGTGCCGGCGACCGGCGGATCGCGCTCGGAGCATGGCGGCGGCGTTATGGGCGCGATCACCTCGTACTTCGGCGGCAATTTCATCAATGAATTTCGCGCCTACCTGTCGGGCAGCAGCCGCGACGCGGTCGGGTACCTGACCCTTCCGGAGGGGCGGGTGCAGGTCGCCTCCGTGCTCGCAAACGGCGCGGCCGGTGTGACCACGCTGGCGTTCGGCAGCAGCCCGGGCTTCCCCCAACACAGCGACACCCGCGGCCTCGAGTTCACCGACGAGCTTTCCTGGCTCCCCGGTAGCGCGGCCCACCGCATCAAGCTCGGCACATATCTGAACGGCACCCACGTACACGACGATCAGACGATCAACCAATTGGGCACCTTCGTCTTTCCGTCACTCAACGCGCTGGCCGCGGGGGAGCCGAGCAGCTTCACCCGCACGCTGTCTCCGCTCGAACAGGCGGGCACCGCCTGGAACTCGGCGCTCTACGTGGGCGATACGTGGCGCATCGGGGACGGATTCCAGGTCGCGTACGGCACGCGACTCGAGGGCACCAGCTTCCATGGTGCGCCGCCCCTCAACCCGGCGCTGAATTCAGCCTTCGGCATACGGACGGATCGCATTCCGACTGACCTGCACCTGTCGCCTCGCGTCGGCTTCACTTGGACCGTGGGCGCCGGTTCGGGACAGCCGGCAAGCACAGTCGTGCGCGGAGGCATCGGGGATTTCCGCAGCCCGATCCCGACCTCGCTCTATGCCTCGGCGCTCGCCGCACCCGGGCGCTCGAATGCGCAGGCCCAGCTCGTGTGCATCGGCGCCGCGGTACCGGCGCCGGACTGGGCGACATATGCCCAGCAACCTTCCGCCATCCCGGCCGCCTGCGCCGATACCGTCACCACCCTGACCATCACCCCCCATCCCAACGCCACCGTGTTCGATCCCGGTTATGCCGCGCCGCACGCCTGGCGCGCTTCGCTCGGGTGGCAACGGCGTATCCTCGGTACGTTCGCGCTGTCGGTGGACGCGAGCTACGCGCGGGGCGTGAGTCAGTACGGATTTCGGGACCTCAATCTGCGGACGACGCCGACCTTCACGTTGGCCGACGAAGCCAATCGCGCGGTGTACGTGCCCGCGGCCAGCATCGTCCCCGCCACCGGTGCGCTCAGCTCCGCCGACTCGCGGCTGGATCCGCGGTTCGGTCAGGTTCTTTCGATCGGCTCGAACCTCCAGTCGGACACGAAGCAGGTCACGGTTGGCTTGGGCGGCGTCACGCCGCGCGGTGGCGCGTTCCAGCTCTCCTACACCTTCACCCGGGCGCGGGACCAGTCGTCGTTCTCCTGCTGCGCCGCCGCGCAGGGATTCGGAGCCCCCAGCACCGGAGGCGACCCCAACACTCCCGAGTGGGCCACCAGCGACTTCGAGCGCCGCCACTCGTTTCTCGCGACCGTCACCTATCCTGTGACCGCCGCGTTCGAGATCACCACTATCGGGCGGCTCAATTCCGGCGCGCCGTTCACGCCGATCGTGGCGTCGGACATCAACGGCGACGGCGCCCGCAACGATCGGGCATTCGTCTTTGATCCCGCCACCGCTCCCGACGCCGCGGTGGCGAGCGCGATGCGGGCCCTGCTCGCGGGAGCACCGGCGAACGCACGCGACTGTCTCGGGCGCCAGTTGGGCACCCTGGCGGCACGCAACTCCTGCAACGGCCCCTGGCAACCGTCCCTCGATTTCCAGATCAACTGGCGGCCCTCCTGGCTCGGACTCGACCGCAGGCTCACGCTGTCCCTCGTGACGGTAAATCTCGTCAGTGTCACCGGCATCGCGGACCCATCGCTCTTGTTCGTCCGCGGGTTCGATCCGGTCGCCGACCGGTTCCTCTACGCGGTGAACGGCCGGTTCGGGACGTCGGTCGGGCCAAGCGGCGCGGTCAGCGTGCCGTTCCAGATCGGATTGCAGGCGCGGCTCACCCTGGGCCCGGATCGCACGCGGGACCGGCTTCGGACGGCCTTTGGCGGCGGGCGGCAGGCGGGCGCTCCCTCGCCCTTCGGCGCCGGCGTCGGCGCAGGAAGCCCCGATGCCGCGGCCCGATTCTCAAACGTGGTTCCGAATCCGATTGCCCGGATCCTGGACCTGCGTGACTCGCTCCATCTGTCCCAGGACCAGGTCGGGAGCCTGCAGGCGATCTCCGATACGCTCGACCAAGCGAATCGCGCGATCGCCGACTCAGTGCAGACGGAAATCGAGAAAGCCGGCGCCCGCCCCGATCCGGCCGTGCTTTTCGCCCGGCTCCGGCCCAAGCTCGCGGAAGGTCGCGAAAAGGCACGCGAGGCACTCGAACGGGCTCGAGCCGTGCTGACTCCCGAGCAATGGAACTTGTTGCCAGACGCGGTGAAATCGCCGAGGCGGCGGCTCCCGCCCCGAAACTAGCAGGCCCCCTCCCCGCCTTTTTGCCCTCCTCGACGCTTGTCCAGACGGTGAGACAAAGGTGACTCACATCCGGCGTTCCGGCGTGCCGACGGTTGCGGAAACGCCGATGGCGAACAACCTTCTTGTTTACCCCCATCTACGGCCCGCTGCGGCCCATCGGACCGGAGGAGCAGCGCATGGCGATCAGTCGGAACCAAGGCTTCACGCTGATCGAGTTGCTGATCCTGGTGGTCCTGCTCGGCATGCTGGCCGCGGTGCTGCTGCCCAAGGTGCTCCACGGCAGTACGTGACGAGGACGCCATGTCCCCGGTGAAGTGTCCGGACTGCGGCCGAGGGATCGCGAATGTGATTCCGGCGGGCGACACGCATCGATGCACCATCGACGCCGGCCGATCGCTGGCGCTGGGGGAGTGGGTTAGGGCTGTGCTTGGGTTGGGGACGTTGGTAGCGGTCTTTTTCGGCCTGCTTTGGACCCTGCCGCAGCATGTGAGTTCGTTCGCGATCGGCCACCGCTACCGACTACTCTCGGATCATTTCGCCTGTGTCTCCAGGGCCGACTTTCAGCGGGCGCTGAACGCCCCCGCGGCCAGCCGCGCCGTCGTCCACTACCTCGTCGCCACGCCCGCCTGTGCCACGCTGCTCGCGGGTACCGAGATCGAGCTTCGGGCGATCGAGCCGAGAGCCGTGAAGGTGCGCCCCGTCGGGCACGTTACGGCCTATTACACGACCCCCGACCAGATCGAGTAACGCGCCGCAGCCATCAACGGGCCAGCGCACGGTTGGTGAACTGCTCATCCCCCGTCACTTCCCGCACGATGTACGGTTTGAGCCAGGAGGGCGTCTCGACTTCGACGTCGGTGGACGGCAGCTCCACCTCGGCGACGATGAGATCGCGGTCGAGGAATTCATCAATCTCCCAGACCAGGTTGCCGTCGGGCAGACGATAACGGCGCTTGCGGACGCGGCATCCCTCCGTGAGGGGCCACACGCCGGCAAAGATCGCGGGCGTCGTCTCCTCTTCGATCTCGATTCGGCTCACGCCAGCACCGGCCTTGATCGTGCGGAAACAGGCCTCGGTGCCATTGCTGCGGACCCGGCGGAATCGTTCCACCAGCCGTTCGCCCGGA
>JBGPVE010000225.1:0-4898 GCA_041491545.1 Gemmatimonadota bacterium
CCCGGCCCGATACTCCTGCACCGAGTCGAGGGTCACGCTGAGGAGGGCCATGCAGACGATGATCGTCGCGCTCACCGCGTCGCCTGTCAGGGCCGAGATGGTGCTCGCGATGAGGAGCAGGATGACGAGCGGACTTCGAAAGCGCGACAGAAACAGGCGTAGGAAGGTGTGCTTCCGGCCGGCGGTGAGCGTGTTGGGTCCGTACCGGACAAGTCGGGCAGCCGCCTCTTCCGTGGTCAACCCGGTCGGACGCGACTCCAGCAGCGCGAAGAGCGTGGGCAGCGGGGTATGCCAATACGTGCGCAGGGCTTCGGGCAGCGTGTCAGAGCGACCGGGTGCCTTGCCGGGATGCCGGCTCCGGTTAGCCCTGGCGGATTCTGGGACTTGCGCGGGCACCGGGCCCTCGGAACGATGGATCATCGCTCACGGCGACATGCTCGCGGCATCATATCCATCCGAACCTGACGTTGGCGAGGAGGAGGGCGAGGAGCACGAGATTCACCGCGAGTCCGATCCGGGAGTCGGGCCATCCGAGGATGCATAGCACGGTGGAGGATGCGACGACGCCAAGCCAAAGGAGACCAAGGGTCCGGACTCCGCTCCCGCCGATGTCCAGCGCGCCCCCGAGCACCGTCGTCTTGTAGGGGAGCTCGGGCAACGCGGTCAGCCTCCACGGCACGACGAAGCCGGGCAGGTGGGCGATGCCATGAAGCAGCAGGAGAATGGATAGAGCAACACGCATCGGACTTCTTCATGGTCACGGGCGAGCGTCAGTCTTCGCGATCGCCGAGCGCCCCCGGTGAGCCTGGACCACGCGCGATTCCAGCGACAGGAGCCATGGTGCGATCGCCGTAGACCAGCCGCCCGCCCGTTGGAGCGGAATGATTGCGCTTCGGCGGGCTACAGCCCCGCCACCACCTTCGCTTTGATCGCCTCGAACTCCGAATCGGTGATGAGCCCGTTGGCGAGCATCTCCTTGGCCGCCTTGAGCCGCTCCACTGGATCGCCGCCCCCGGCCATACCCGCCGCGCCGCCCGCCGTCCCGCCGACCGCGCCGCTCACGCTGAGTCCCCCCGACCGCGCCCGCAGCTCTTCCAGCTCCCGAATCCGCCGCTTCTCGCGCCACGCTTGTTGCTGCGCCTGGCACGTGCGATAGAGGTTCTGGGCCTCGTCCTTGCGCAAGCCGGGAAAGTGATGCGTACCCGCTGTCTGCTCGTTGACGGCGAGGTCCGCGTGGTCGAGCACGTGCACCGTCACGTCGGCCCCGAGCATGCCCACGGCGAGCTTCACTTCCTTGAGGTCCTGCCAGCGGACGTCGGAGACCTGATAGCCCCCGAAAAGATTGCGGGTGAGGGCGATGAGACGGCCGCTCGTGGCGCCGACCACGATCCGGCGCGACGTGAGCGCGAAGATGCGGCGCTGCACGGCGTAGGTCTCCAGCGATTCGCCCGGTACGAGGATGGCCCGCAGATGGTCGAGCGCGGCCTGGATGCGATTGTCTTCTTGAACGGGCGGAGCTTGGGTCTGTGGCTGGGTCATCTCGATTTCTCTCCAACGCAGCGCGGTTGTGGCCGGCTTACGGACGACGAACGACGTACAGCGCCTGGCTCACGCCCCGCGCTGTCGGCGGGATGCGGCCGAGCCAGACCTGGAAGGTACGGACCGAGATCGTGTTGCCGGAGCTCGGTCCGGCGTCGAGGTCGTAGTCGTAGGGCGGCAGCGGAAACGGCCGCCGGGTCACCACGGCGATCACCGCCTGGTCGCTCGCCTCGAGACCGGCCGGAAGCTGCGGCTTGAGCTCGATCCCGCGGCGGACCCAGCCCCGCAGCGGAAAATCGAGCGGGCGTCCCGCCCGAATCGGAAGCTGCGCGATCAGATCGTTCGGCGCCAGGATGGTGAGCCGGGATCCGGTGCCGCCCGACAGCAGCGTGACATACCCATCCGCGGAGGACACTACCCGAATGAACATCGGCTCGGTGTAGTGCTCATCCCAGACCACGTACTCCGGGAAGTCGGTACGCACCGATACCTCGAAAGAGCCGGCCGCGTCGCCGAGTACCGAGGCCCCGAGCTGACCGCCGGCGGGGAGCGAGTCCCGCGTCCGCCAGGTGGCGGACGGGTCGAAGCCCGCGCGGCGCCGGAGCCGCGCGCGCTCCCGCTGGGCAAAGGCGTCCTCCCGCGAAGCCGACCGCGACAGACTATCCGACGCGGCGGTGTCGGGGACGACGAGCCTGGCGGCCTGCGCCGCTAACGCAACCGGCAATACCGCAGCGGCTAAGGCCAGCAGTGCAGCGAGCGCAAGAGCAGAGAGACGCTGGGCGCGCATCGGGCTTGGCTGCGGGATAGGGATGGGCCAAACATACTCGCGAATGGCATATGAACCCAGAGCCGGACCTCCGGGCGGCCTCCCACGTCACCTCAGCTCACAAAAGCGAAGTTCCTCCGTTCCTTGCATTTAGCCGTTTTGTAGGCCATCTTTGCGCCCCATGATCAAAGTCGTAGCTGTGGAGCCCAGTTCGATCGGGGCGGAACTGGGTATCCAGCCCGGCGCGGAGTTGATTTCCGTCGATCAGCGGGAACTGGAGGATTTTCTCGATTGGGAGTTCCTGACGGCCGAGGAGGAGTTCGTCCTCCACGTCCGGCAGCCGGACGGCGAGGAGATCGAATTCGAGATCGAGCGCCCGCTGGGCGAGCCAATGGGCCTCGCGCTCGAGCCACCGCGGATCCGGCGCTGCGCCAACCGCTGCGATTTCTGCTTCGTGGACGGCCTGCCGGAGGGACTCCGTGAGGTGCTCTACATCCGCGATGACGACTATCGGCTGTCGTTCCGCTACGGCAACTTCGCGACGCTCACCAACCTCAAGCCGCACGACGTGGCGCGTATCATCGAGTACCGTCTCTCACCACTCTACGTTTCCGTCCACGCCACCGATCCTGTCGTACGTCGCTATCTGCTCCGCAATCCCACGGCGCCCGAGATCCTCCCCCAGCTACGCCAGTTCGCCGAACACGGCATCCAATTCCAGACCCAGATCGTGATGTCGCCCGGGGTCAACGACGGCAACGTGCTGCGGCAAACGATGGCCGATCTCTACGGCTTCGGGCCGGCGATCCTCGGCTGCTCCGTCGTCCCGGTCGGGCTCACCGAGTTCAGCAAGCATCATCTGGTCCGGGAGCCGACCGCGGGAGAGTGTCGCGCCGCCATTCACCTGATCGAGGAGCGCGCCGCGGTGGCGGTGGTGGAGCGGGGGATTCACTGGGCTTTCGGCGCCGATGAGCTGTACCTGCGCGCGGGCGTGGAGCTGCCGCCGGCCGAGATCTACGACGGCTTCGAGCAGGTGGAGAACGGCGTCGGCGCGGTGCGCTGGCTGCAGCGTCGCATCGAGACCGAGGCCGAAGGGCTGGCGAGCTGGAGCGGGCAACGGATCGGTGTCGTGACCGGGACCGCCATGGCGCGCCTGATGCCGCAGGTGCTCGAGCCGCTCGCGAGGCTCACCGCCGCGACCTTCGAGTTGATTCCGGTCGAGAATTCGCTTTTCGGTACATCGGTCACGACGGCGGGTCTCCTTCCCGGTGCGGCGATCGAGCGCTCGCTCGCGGGCCGGCGCGATCTCGATCTCGTGCTCATTCCCGGCGAGTCGGTGAACGACGACGGCCTCCTGATCGACAGCATGAGCGTCGAGCTGCTCGCCGCCGCCGTGCCGGTCGAGATTCGGCTGTCGAAGGACTTCGCCGACGCCCTCCACGCCCCGTTAGCCGCGTGACCAAACCCACCGTCGCCATCGTCGGCCGCCCCAACGTGGGCAAATCGACGCTGTTCAATCGCATCCTCGGCGGCCGGCCCGCGATCGTGAGCGACCAGCCCGGCACCACGCGCGACCGGCACTTCGGCGACGCCGAGTGGAATGGGCGCCGGTTCTGGATCGTCGACACCGGCGGACTGGTGCCCGACTCGAACGAGGCGATGGACCGCGCGATCCGGCGCCAGGTCGACTTCGCGCTGGCGGAGGCCGACGTCGTCGTCTTCGTGGTCGACGGCAAGGACGGCGTGTCGCCGCTCGACCGCGCGATCGCGGAGCGCCTGCGCCGATCGGGGCGTCCCATCCTCCTCGCCGTGAACAAGCTCGACGATCTGGAGCGCGCCACCGCACAATACGAATTCTACGAGCTCGGCTTCGGCGAGCCGTGCGGCGTGTCCGCGGCGATCGGCAAGGGAAGCGGCGATCTGCTCGACGCGATGGTGAAGCTGATGCCGCCGTACAATCCGGCGGAGGACGAGGACACGATCGGCGTCGCGGTGGTGGGCCGGCCCAACGTCGGCAAGTCCTCGCTGGTCAATCGCCTCCTCGGCGAGGAGCGGCATGTGGTGGCGCCCGAGGCCGGGACCACGCGCGACGCCATCGACTCGCTCTTGCGGTTTCAAGGCAAGACCCTCAACTTCATTGATACCGCCGGCTTACGAAAACGATCTAAAGTAGAAGATGACCTCGAGTTCTACTCGACGCTGCGCACCGAGCGCGCAATCGATCGAGCCCAGGTGTGCGTGCTCGTCGTCGATGCCATTCTGGGCCTGCATGCGCAGGATCTCCGCATCGCCACCGATGCGTGGGAACGGGGCCGCGCGCTGATCATCGTGGTCAACAAATGGGATCTGGTCGAGGAGAAGGACGCCAACACCGCGCACCGCGGCGAGGAGGAGCTCACCGAGAAGGCGCCCTTCCTGCGCTACGTGCCCTTTCTCTACGCCTCCGCGTTGACCGGTCAGCGGGTGCGAAAGCTGTTGGATCTGATTCTCCAGGTGGCCGCCGAGCGGGAAGTGCGGATCGCGACGGCCGAGGTCAACCGAGTGCTGCAGAGTCTGATCGAGCGGGCGGCGCCGCCCCAGAAACCGGGGGAAG
>JBGPVE010000226.1:0-4881 GCA_041491545.1 Gemmatimonadota bacterium
CCTCCGCCGCTTCCTCCGAGAGACCGAGCAACGTGAAGATGCGGCGCTGCAAACAGGCATCTCCGATACGAAGACTTCCGCCGCCCAGCTCGGTGCCGTTCAACACGACGTCGTAGGCCAGCGCCCGGACCCGCTCCGGCGCGGTGTCGAGGAGCGCGATGTCGTCCGGGTGTGGCGCGGTGAAGGGATGGTTCACCGAATTGAGCGCGCCGGTGGCCGGATCCCGCTCGAAGAGCGGAAAATCGACGATCCAGAGGAAGCGATTCACCCCATCAGGTACCAGGCTCATCCGCTGCGCAACCTCCTGGCGAACGCGGTCGAGCGCGGGACTCGAGACGTGGTCCGGCCCCGCCACCAAGAGGCACAGGTCTCCATCCTCCAAAGCGAGCGCTCCCGCCGCTTCCGCGGGCAAGTACTTGGCCGCCGGGCCATCCAGGACGCCGCCGAGTCGCTTGAGGCGAAGCAGTCCGCGCGCACCGTGGGACTTGGCGGCGGCCTCGACTTCATCGAACTGCTTCCGGGAGAGGACGGCACCGCCCGGAACCCGGATACCGCGTACCCGGCCGCCGGCCTCGATCGCCGCGCGGGTGACGGTGAAATCGGCGGACCGGAAGGCGTCGGTTGCGTCGAAGATCTCCAGCCCGTAGCGCAGGTCCGGCTTGTCGCTGCCATAGCGCTCGATCGCGTCGCGATAGCGCATTCGGGGAATCGGCCCAGCGAGCGGCTGGCCGCCTTCCTGCCACAGCATCGCCACCAATCCTTCGCCGATGCGGAGAATATCCTCGATCGTGATGAAGGATGCCTCGACGTCGATCTGGGTGAACTCCGGCTGCCGATCGGCTCGCAGATCCTCGTCCCGGAAACAGCGCGCGATCTGAAAGTAACGGTCGTAGCCCGCCATCATGAGCAGCTGCTTGTACAGCTGCGGCGACTGCGGCAGCGCGAAGAATTCCCCCGTATGCACTCGGCTCGGCACCAGGTAGTCCCGCGCGCCTTCCGGCGTCGGCTTGGTGAGAATCGGGGTCTCAATCTCCAGAAAGTCGAGCGAGTCGAAATATCGACGCGCCGCCTGCATCAAGCGGTGCCGCAGCATCAGATTTCGCTGGAGCTCGGGGCGCCGGAGGTCGAGCACCCGGTGGCGGAGCCGCAGCTCCTCGGCGGGCAGCTCCTCTTTCTCCTTGCGCGCGACGGGAATGACCGGCGTCTGCGCCGGGCCCACGATCTCGAGGCCGCTGACGTGCACTTCGACGTCGCGGGAGACGAGGTTCACATCGCGCGACGGCTCCGGCCGGAGCGCTACCGTCCCGGTGACCAGCACCACCGTTTCCGCGCCCAGACCCGCGGCCCGGTCCAGTATGTCGGCGGGCGTCCACGCCGGATTGCAGGAGAGCTGCACCAGCCCGTCGCGATCCCGCAGATCGATGAAGACCAAGCCGCCCAGATCCCGGCGACGATGAACCCAGCCACCGAGACGCACGGTCAGACCGACCTGCGCCCGCGTGAGCGAGCCGGCACGATGGGAGCGTAGCCCGGTGGCCGTCATGGGGCCAGGGGAGAGCAAAGGAGTCGCATCGCCTGTCCGCTGGGAGATCGAGGTGTTCACCGCTCCTCGACCGTAAGGAGGGTGTGGTGGAACTCGTCGGGTGTGCGGCACTGCATGAGCCCTTCCCGCACCGCGTCGCGCCGAAGCAACCGCGCGATGTGGCTCAGAATTTTGACGTGCTGGCCCGCCGACGCCTCCGGGCCCACGATCAATCGTGGCAAGTACCTGGGTCAACTCCGCGATGGCGGCGGCTTTGTCGCGTGCCATCATCGGTACGACGACACGGTCGGGGGTGAGCAAGTCGCTCAGCAGCACGGACCGGCCGCATCGGCCATGTGCCCAAACGTAACCCACCGCCCAGAGTGCGACAAGCCATTTACTCCGTTGAGCTTAGGTAGTTCTGCCTATTCCCGCTATCTTTCGCGGCATGGCCCAATTTGACACCCGCACAGACACCGCCGCCAGCCTCCTGGACCTGACGCCCGACGCAGCCCGAGCCCGGCTCGCGGCCTGGGCTCAGGAGCGCAAGCTACCGCCGTACCGGGTGAATCAGCTCCACCGGCGCTTGTGGGCCCATCCGATCGGTTCATGGCACGAGGCCACCGAGCTTCCGGCCTCGCTCCGCGGCGAGCTCGCCGAGGTCCTCCCGCTGCCGCGACTCACGGCCGAGACAATCCAGCAGTCGAATGACGGAACTCGGAAGTATCTCTGGCGGCTGGCCGATGGGCAGGCCATCGAATCGGTGCTCATCCCGTCGGGCTCGCGGCGTACCCTGTGCATCTCTTCTCAAGCGGGCTGCGCGCTGGGCTGCACGTTCTGCGCGACCGGACGCATGGGATTTCAGCGGAATTTGAGCGTCTTCGAGATCGTAGGCCAAGTTCGTGAAATCATCCTGTCGAACCCGAACGACAAGCCTACCAATGTCGTCTTCATGGGCATGGGTGAGCCGCTGCTCAACTGGCCGGCGGTGAACGACGCGCTCACGATTCTCAATCACCCTGAAGGCCTCGGCATCGGCGCGCGACACATCACGGTCTCGACCGTGGGGATCCTGCCCGGCATGGCCGAGCTGGCCAAGCGGCCCGAGCAGTTCCGGCTCGCGATCTCGCTCCACGCGCCCACATCGGAGCGCCGGCGGCCGTTGATGCCGATCGAAAAGAAGTACGATCTGGAGGCCGTGCTGAAAGCGACAGAGGCGTTCCGCAAGCGGGTGACATTCGAGTATGTGTTGATCGCCGGAGCGAACGACAGCGATCGCGACGCCGATGCGCTGGCCAAGCTGGCCCGACGGCTGGGGGCGCTGGTCAATCTGCTGCCGCTCCACCCGGGCGGCGCGCCCGATCTTTTGCCAACGCCGCCGCAGCGTATTCGAGCGTTCGCCGATCGCCTTCGCAACCAGGGGATCGAGGCCACCGTCCGCCGAAGCCGGGGCCTCGACATCGCGGCGGCGTGCGGGCAGCTGCGCGCCATGACTGCCGCTCCACAGCACCCTACCCCGTCGCTCCGAAGCCCGCCGCCACACAGTTGATCGAGAGCAGCACCTGCTGCAGCGCCTCGGAACGGTCCTCCTCGGTCTCGGCGGCCCGGTAGCGACGTAAGAGCTCGATCTGGAGCCGACCCGCCTGGTCGATGGTCGGCATCCGCCGAGCGAGCTTCCGCAGAAAGCGGGGGAAACGCTGTGCGAGCGCCGTGCCCTCGCTCACGCGAAGCACCGACGCCACCGTCCGGTGGTATTCCTCCTCAACCATCCCGAAGATCGTCTCGCGCACCTCCGGATCCGGATGCAGCCCGGCGAATTCCCGCGCGATATCGAGGTCGACCTGAGCGAGCGTCTTCTCCACCTCGTCGACGGTCAAACGAAACAATCGTGAGTCGCGGAACATTCGGCGCAACAACGCCTCGCCGCGCTCACCGCGGATTTCGATGAATGTCGCGAGCCCGCTGCCCATGCCGAACCAACCCGGCACGAAATGACGATTCTGGATCCAGGCAAATACCCACGGGATCGCCCGGAGATCGGCCAGCGATCGGGCGCCGAATCGGCGGGCGGGCCGGGAGCCGAGGTTGAGCAAGGAGATCTCCTCCAACGGGCTCGCGACCTGATAGTACGGGAGAAGCATCGGGTGCTCGGCGAACCGGCGGTACGCCGCCATCGACGCGCCCGAGATCGCCTCCATCGCCTCGTCGAACTCGCCGACGGCCATCAGGGCCTGCTCCCGCCGTGAGACGAGCGAGTGCTCGAGAACGCTCGATGCGAGCAGCTCGATCTGATAGGCCGCCGTGCCCCGGTTCGCATACTTGAACGAGACGACCTCACCCTGCTCCGTGATGCGGAGCCGCCCATTGATCGACCCCGCGGGTTGCGCGGCGATCGCCCGGCCCGTGGGAGCGCCGCCCCGGCTCACCGAGCCGCCGCGGCCGTGGAAGAACGCGATCGGCACGCCCAGCTCCTCACCCAGCCGGGTAAGCTTGCCCTGCGCCTTGTACAGCTCCCAGTTGGCCGCAAAGAAGCCGCCATCCTTGTTCGAGTCGGAATAGCCGATCATCACTTCCTGCAGACCGCCCTGCTCCCGTACGCTTCGTCGTACGAGCGGGACGGTGAGCAGCTCCCGCATGATGGTCGGGGCCCGGCGAAGATCGTCGATCGTCTCGAACAGCGGCACGATGGGCAACGAGCAGCGCTCGACATTGAGCGTATCCGGAAAGAGCCCGCCCTCCTTGGCCAGCAGATAGGCACCGAGAACGTCGCTCACCGAATGCGTCATACTGAGGATGAAGCTGCCGAAGGCCTCGCGATCCACCTTGTCACGAAGCTCCGCCACCAGCCGAAACATCCCGATCGTCTCCGCCGCATCGGCCGGGAGCACCGCGAGCCGGAGCTCCTCGTAGCGCGGGCGGCCCAACTCCGATTGGACCCAGCGGGCCCATTCGGCCGAATCGGGCTCGGGCGGCGGGTCCTCCGAGCGTCCGGTGCGGAGACGCCAGAGCGCCGCGAGGGCCTGGTTGAGCTTGGTGGTATTCTCGCGGATGTCGAGACGGACGGTGCTGAAGCGGAACAGCTCCACCTCGCGACGCGCCGGCCGTACCAAGCTGCCGGCGAGCGACGGTCCGCCCGACTCGGCCAGTGCGCGCTCCAGCACTTTGAGATCGCTCGCGAGGTCGTCCGCCGTGGCGTAGCCCCCGGGGTCAGGATCCAGCCCGTGCCGCTCCGCGACCTGGATCCCACCATTCCCGCCGCGGTCGAGGAGCTGGTGCTCGCCGCGCTGGAGAAGAGCCCGGAGAACAGGCCGACGGCGGCGGAGTTCGGCGAGCGGCTGGAGGCGGCCGCTGGAGCGTCC
>JBGPVE010000227.1:0-4826 GCA_041491545.1 Gemmatimonadota bacterium
AACGGCTGCTTGGCGGCGATGGTGTACCGCTGCAAACCCAGCCAGTTGTAGGTATACGTCGGTTTGCCATCCTTCAGGTAAAGACTCCATCCGCCGAATCGCCCGGCCTGGGCCAGGATGACGCCGTTGGCCCCGCCCTTTGGGATCTCGACTTCGGCGGTGATCGTGTGTGACCGGTTCTTCACGTCGATGAAGACGTTCTCGGACATCCCGATCATCCCCTCGGCGAGTGTCAGGGAGGTGCGACCGGCCATCAGGTCGGGCCGCCCGACCAATCCGGGATTCAGGCGCTCCAACGTCCGGTCGTCGATGGGCAAGACGTGATACTTGGCCGCTTCCTTCAAGAAGAGCTTCTGAAGCTCCTTGAGCTTCCCGGGGTTCTTCGCAGCCAAATCGTTTGCCAGGCTGAAGTCCGTTCGCGTGTCGTAGAGTTCCCACGTGTCGTTCTCGAGCGTCGTCCGGGGCTTGAACTCCCACGCGGCCCGGTGAACCGTGCCGGCGAGCCAGCCATCGTGGTACATGGCGCGGTTGCCGAAGATCTCGAAGTACTGCGTCGTGTGCCGGCTCGGTGCCTGCGCATCCTTGAAGGTGTAGGCCAGGCTCACACCCTCGATGGGAGTCTGCGGCGTGCCGTTCACGCTCTTCGGCTCGGGTAGGCCGGCCACTTCCAGGATCGTCGGCGCGATGTCGATGACGTGGTGCCACTGTGATCGCTGCTCGCCCTTCGCCGTGATGCCCTTGGGCCAGTGGATCACCATGCCGTTGCGGGTCCCGCCGTAGCTCGACGCCACCTGTTTCGTCCACGCGAACGGCGAATCCCCCGCCACCGCCCACCCCGCGGCGTAGTGGCCGTAGGTCGTGGGGCCGCCGAGCTCGTCGTAGTGCTTCAGGATGTCCTCGACCGCTTCGTGCTGGCCGTTGAAATAGGTCATCTCGTTGAAGAGCCCGTTCATGCCGCCTTCGGCACTCGCCCCGTTGTCGCCCACGATGTAGAAGATCAACGTATTGTCCATCTCGCCGGTCGCCTCGACGGCGTGAATCAGCCGGCCGATCTCCGTGTCGGCATACTCACCATACGCGGCAAACACCTCCATCTGGTGGGCAAAGAGCTTCTTCTCATCCGGGCTGAGCGCCGCCCAGTCCTTGATGGCTTCGGGCTTGGGTGCGAGCTTCGTATCCGCCGGCACTACGCCGAGCCGCTTCTGCCGTGCCAGCGTCTCTTCGCGCACCGCGTCCCAGCCCTGATCGAACTTGTCTTTGTACTTGGCGATCCACTCTTTGGGCACGTGATGCGGCGCGTGGGTGGCGCCGGGCGCGAAGTACATGAAGAACGGCTTGTCCGGCGTGAGCGATTTCTCATAGCGCATCCAGTGGATGGCCTGATCGGTCATGTCGGTCATGAAGTGGTAGTTCGGATCCGTCGACGGCTCGACCTGGGTCATCCCGTCGTAGAGCAGCGGCGCCCACTGGTTGGTCTCGCCGCCGATGAAGCCGTAAAACTTGTCGAAGCCGGCGCGGGTCGGCCAGCGATCGGTCGGACCCGAGGGGCTGACCTCCCACGGCGCGGTCTCGTGCGACTTGCCGAAGGCCGCGGTGCTGTATCCGTTCAACCGCAGCATCTCGGCCAGTGGTGCCACGCTGTCAGGTCGCTGCCCGGTTTGGCCGGGGAAGGCGGTCGCGGTCTCCGCGATCGAGCCGAAGTTGTTCACGTGGTGGTTGCGGCCGCTGAGGAGGGCCGCGCGGGTCGGCGAGCAGAGTGCCGTGGTGTGGAACTCGTTGTAGCGCAGTCCACTATTGGCCAAGCTCTCCACCGTCGGCATGTGGACGGGCCCACCGAAGGCGCTCGACTGGCCGAATCCCATGTCATCGATCAGCACGATGAGGACGTTGGGTGCGCCGGGCGGTGCCTTGACCTCGAACCGCGGCGGCGGCGTGGCCTTGCGGACGTCGAGCTCCGTGACCGGCGGGTACTTGGGCTCCGGAATCGGCAGCACGGTGCGGTCGGTCGGTACCACTACCCGGGCGGCGGCGGTCCCCTGAGCGGCGGCGGGCACCGCCGTCGTCGGGAAAAGCGTGAGCACCAGGGCGAAGCCGAGCGTGATCCTCGGTGCGGTATTTCGCTTCATGAATCCTCCTTCATTTCTTGTATCCATTGGCGCGCAAGCAGGAGCGACAGGATGCCGTGCAACGACACCGCCACCCATAAGAGCGGCCCGACCCATTTACCGCCGATGCCGAGGCAAAGGAGATAGAGGGTCGTCAGTGAATTGTAGGTCAGCATTGCCCGGAGGGCAGGAGCCGTGCTGGCGGTGGCATCGCGTCCCGGCCAACACGCCACTCCCAGCGAGAGCAAGCCAAAGCCGGCCACACGGCCGAGAGGGATGCTCGCCCCGGAGATTTCGCCACCGAGCAGCAGTCGAACGACGACGGAGGGCACGGCTATCAACGCCAGTCCCGTGGCCGCTTCGATGACGGCGGTGAGTAGGAGCAAACGGTTGGCGAGTGCGATCATCATTTGCGCATTTCGGTAAGCACGTCGATGCGGCGGAAGCACGTGTGCTTTGCGCTCCGAGCGCGCGCGGTTTCAGGGTGCGGGCACGTTCCGATAGTAAACTCCGCTCGCCTGTAGGAGGGACTTGAACCACGTGCCCGCGCAGTTAGAGTTTCGCGGGCTTCCAGGTGATATCGGGGTTGAACTGATTCATCGCCCTGGCGACGTCCGCTGTCGTCTGCCCGAGGTTCTTCTCGAAGACGATGTCGGTCTGATTCACGACGAAGGTCATGATCCCGCTGACCCCGTACTCGGCGGGCCAAGCCAGGAGGGCGAAGCCACCCGTCATCTTGCCGTCGACGATGTAGTTCTTCGCCCCACCCGGAGCGCTCTCGCCCTGGGCCGTCATGATCTTGAAGAAGTATCCATGAAAGGGTTTGGGAAAGGGTTTGGGGCCGCTCCCGGACGCTTTGGCCTCGTATCCTTCGGTGGCGGCTTCCGCGGCCAACGGGCCGAGAGGGCTTTGAGGTTCTCCGGTCTTGGCGGGCCAATAGAGACCGTCACGCTTTCCCTCCGAGCTCAGCAACTTTTGCGCGTAGACGCCGGAGCTCGCGCCGTTCTGGCCCGCCTGAGCGTATTCCCTCTGTGCAGACACGAAGGCCTGGCAGAGGGCGATGGCGCGCAGCTCGTTGCGTCCGATCCTGCGACTGATCAGCTCCTCCTTGCCGGCGGCCGTGTCGAAAAACCATCCCTTCGCTCCCTTCACGATCGGGATTGGGAAGGGCCACTCGTCCGCGCCCACTTTGAGAAGGACCGAGGCCTTGGTCTTGGTGAGGAGAACCGTCTTCTCCTTTGCCGCCGCGAGGAAGGCGTCCCGGCCCGCCCGGTCTGCTGTTTCGTCCCCGGAAGACACCACGTCCTTGCCTTCAGGGCCCAGAATGGCGAGGAGGTCTCCTGTCTCTTTCTGCGCCGCCGCCGCGAGAAGAGCATCGACGGCAGCTTGTGGTGATTTGAAGAGCTTGGCGCCAGGGGATGCGGCGACTGAGATGTCGGTGAGAGCGAGGGAGGAGAAAAAGATCGCCGCGACAGCTCCGATGCGGTGCCACTGCTGCAATTGCCTGCTTACTCGATTGGTGTGAAGCATCGCAGGACCCCCCTGATTCCGGCACGCCTTCGCGCTGGCCGGGACCGACCCGTCCATACTCAACTCAGCGGCGTCTACCACCGCCTCCGCCGAAACCACCACCGCCCCGGTTGAAACCTCCGCCGCCCCGGTTGAAGCCGCCACCGCCGGCACCGCCTGCACCACGGCTCGCCGAGCCGCGGTCGCTGGCCGCACTTTCGAAGCCTCCCCCGCCGCCAAGCCCGCCGCCGCCGAAGCCTTCAGCTCTGCCGCCCTCTCCCGAAGCGCCCGCCGGTCGCTGGCCGCCACCGCCCTCTCCGTATCCCCGCGCGGCGGCGCTGTTCTGACCACCGCTTCCGTACTGCTTGTTGAGGGAAGAGTTGCTGTAGGGCTGCCCTTGCCGTTGCGCGGAATCGTGCTGCCAGTTGGAAGCGCTGGCGTTGTTCACGTTCCCGCTCTTGGCCTGGCCGGTCGCCGAGTTGTAGGTGTGGGCCTCGCCGGTGTTCTTGTTGTAGGTCGCCGTGGTGTTCCCGGCATGGGCAGCGGAGCCGTTCTCACCCTGGACGGCAGTGCCGCGCGCGCCTTGGTCGACCTGTCCGCTACGGGTGTTTCCGGTAGCGGAATTGTAGGTCTTCACCTGTCCCGTATTGGCGTTGTAGGCGGCGGTCGTGTTGCCGGCGTGGGCGACGGAGCCGTTTGCACCGTGATAGCTTCCACTCCCCGCGTGGTAGTAGTTGTTGTTCACGGTCACACTGCCGGTGGACCAGGAGCAGTTCGATGCCGAGCTCCACGCCGCGCCAACGGCAACTCCGGCGCCAAAGGCCACCACGCCCGCCGCTGCGGTGTAGCCGGGCGGTGGCGCGTAGACGGCCGGCGGGTAGTACCAGGTAGCAGGGACCCATGCGGAGCCGTAGACCACCGTCGGGTCGTAGCTCGGAACGTAGACCACCTGCGGCTGTGCCGGCGCGATGACGATCGTGTTCTCCTGTACCACCACGTTCTGCTTCGGGGTGGATTTGAGGTTGCCGGCTTCGTAGGCCTTCTGCCGCATGGCCTGGATGGTGCTCAAGACGTCCTGTTGCTGAGCGAGGAAGGCCTCGCCCAAGTCCTGGGTCCACTCGAGGCCGGTGAACATCCGGTCGATGATCTGAGGGAATTGGACCAGGCTCTGCACGCTTGGGTCCCAACCCTGCGACTTGGCCGCATTTTGCG
>JBGPVE010000228.1:0-4813 GCA_041491545.1 Gemmatimonadota bacterium
CCTCGCCCCTCATCGCCACGCCGGCATGACCAGGCCCTTCAGCCAGCCGCTGGTCTACTTCTTCGGTCAAGGCCGCGCCGACGGTACCGCGGCCATGAAGGACATTCTCGGGGGCAAGGGCGCCGGCCTCGCCGAGATGACCACGCTCGGCATTCCGGTCCCGCCCGGATTCACCATCGCCGCCTCGCTCTGCCTCACGTATCTCCAGAGCCACACCTTCCCCCCGCGGCTCCGCTCGCAACTGGAGCACAATCTCCAGCGGCTCGAGGCCACTACCGGCAAGCAGTTCGGCGGCAGCGACAACCCGCTGCTCGTCTCGGTTCGCTCCGGCGCGGCGGTCTCCATGCCCGGCATGATGGAGACGATCCTCAACCTCGGCCTGAACGATCAGACGGTCCAAGGGCTGGCGGCGCAGAGCGGCAACCCCAGCTTCGCCTGGGACTCCTACCGCCGGTTCGTGCAGATGTACGCGAGCGTCGTCTTCGGGTTGTCCAAGCACCCGTTCGAGCAGCGGCTGGACGAGCGAAAGCGGGAGTGCGGCGTGAGCCGGGACATCGATCTCCCGGTGCCGGTGATGCAGGCCTTGGTACGGGATATCAAGGAGCACGTGGCCGGCACGGTCGGGCGGCCGTTCCCGCCGGAGCCGCTCGATCAGCTCTGGGGCGCGGTCGCCGCGGTGTTCGAGAGCTGGAACACCCGCCGGGCCATCGACTACCGGAAGCTGCACGACATCTCCGATTCGATGGGTACCGCCGTGAACATCGTCGCGATGGTCTTCGGCAACATCGGCGACGACTCGGGCACCGGCGTTGCGTTCACTCGCGATCCCTCGACCGGCGAGGCCGGCCTCTACGGCGAGTATCTGCTCAACGCGCAAGGCGAGGACGTCGTCTCCGGAGCGCGGACGCCGGACCCCATCTCCACGCTCGCCGATCGCATGCCGCACGCGTATCAGGAGCTGGAGCGCACGTCGCGCATCCTCGAGCGGCATTTCCGCGACGTGCAGGACATGGAGTTCACCATCGAGCGCGGGCGGCTGTACATGCTGCAGACCCGCCGGGCGCAGCGCTCCGGCGCGGCCGCGGTGCGCATCGCCTGCGACATGGTGGACGAGGGATTCATCAGCCAGGATGAGGCGGTCGCGCGGATCCCGCCCAACGACCTCGATCAGCTTCTGCACCCGAGGATCGATCCCGCGAGCAAGCTCGATCTTCTCGCCGTTGGACTCCCCGCGTCGCCCGGCGCGGCGTGCGGCACGGTGGTGTTCGACGCCGACCAGGCGGAGCGTCTCGGGCGGAGCGGACAGCCGGTGATCCTCGTCCGGCGCGAGACGTCGCCGGAGGATTTCCACGGCATGATCGTGGCCAAGGCCGTGCTCACCCAGCGCGGCGGCATGACCTCGCACGCGGCGGTGGTCGCGCGCGGTATCGGCAAGCCCTGCGTCGCCGGCGCGCAGGCGATCGAGGTCGACGAGCGCAACGGTCAGTTCGTGGCGGACGGACGCATCCTTCGGGAAGGCGACTGGATCAGCCTCGATGGCGGAACCGGCGAGGTGTTCGCCGGGCAAGCGCGGCTGGTCGAGCCGGTGCTGGGCGATCACTTTCGCCGGTTGATGAGCTGGGCCGACGGCGTGCGGCAGCTCCGCGTCCGAGTCAACGCCGACACGCCCGCCGACGCCCATCGCGGCCGCGACTTCGGCGCCGAGGGGATCGGGCTCTGCCGCACCGAGCACATGTTCTTCGAGGGCGACCGAATCGTCGCGATGCGCGAGATGATCCTCGCCCAGGACGAAGCCGGGCGGCGCCGGGCGCTGGCGAAGCTGCTGCCCATGCAGCGTTCCGACTTCGAAGCGATCTTCCGGGCGATGGAAGGTTACCCGGTCACCATTCGGCTGCTCGATCCGCCGCTGCACGAGTTCCTGCCCAAGGAAGATGGCGAGATCGAAGCCCTGGCCCGGGAGCTCAAGCGCCCGGCCGACGAGATCCGCCGCCTGGTTCACGGTCTCCAGGAAGTGAACCCCATGCTGGGCCTTCGCGGCTGCCGGCTCGGCATTCTGCATCCCGAGATCACCGAGATGCAGGCCCGAGCGCTGTTCGAGGCGGCCTGCGAGGTGGCGGCCCGCAAGGGTCGGGTGATGCCCGAGGTGATGGTGCCATTGGTGGCGACCGTGGTCGAGCTCCGCAAGCAGGCGCTCATCGTCCGCCGTGTCGCGGCCGATGTGTTTGACGAGCGTCAAATCACGGTGCCCTACCTGCTGGGCACCATGATCGAGCTTCCGCGCGCCGCGCTCACCGCCGACGAGCTGGCGCTGGAGGCGCAGTTCTTCTCGTTCGGCACCAACGACTTGACACAGACTACCTGGGGGCTTTCGCGCGACGACGCGGGTCGCTTCCTGCCCACCTATCTCGACCTGGGGATCATCGAGGGCGACCCGTTCCAGGAGCTCGATATCCCCGGCACCGGCAAGCTGATCCAGATGGCCTGCGAGCTGGGACGGAAGACCCGCGCGGATCTCAAACTGGGGATCTGCGGCGAGCACGGCGGCGAGCCCGCCGCGGTCGCGTTCTGCGATCGACTGGGCATGAACTACGTCTCCTGCTCGCCCTACCGCCTGCCGATCGCCCGCCTGGCCGCGGCGCAATCAGCCCTGGCCGAGCGGGGCACTATGGACCGCACCAGGTCCACGGTCTAATGGCCGGTGAGGAAGCGATGACACAACCGCTGGTAGGCATCGTGATGGGAAGCGATTCCGACTGGGCCGTCATGCAGCACGCGGCCGCGCGCCTCGCGGAGTTCGCCGTGCCGCACGAGCGCCGCGTCGTCTCGGCGCACCGCACGCCGGATCTCTTGTACCGATACGCCGAGGATGCGGCCGGCCGCGGCCTTCGGTGCATCATCGCGGGAGCCGGCGGCGCGGCCCACCTGCCCGGCATGCTCGCCGCCAAGACCACCCTCCCGGTGCTTGGCGTGCCCATCCCGAGCCGCCACCTGCAGGGGCTCGATTCCCTGCTTTCCATCGTGCAGATGCCGGCCGGCATTCCGGTCGCGACCTTCGCCATCGGCGAGGCCGGCGCCGGAAATGCCGGCCTGTTCGCCGTGGCCTTGCTTGCCTCGACCGATCCCGCGCTCGCGCGCCGCCTCGACGACTTTCGGCGAACCCAGACCGACCGGGTGCTGGGCCTCACCCTGCCTCCGCCCGGGTGATTTTCCCCGGCGCTACTCTGGGCGTGCTGGGCGGCGGGCAGCTCGGGCGCATGTTCACGATTCGGGCCCGCGAAATGGGCTATCGCGTCGCGGTGCTCGAGCCCGACCCACGCAGCCCCGCCGGCGCGATCGCCGATCAGCAGATCGAAGCGGCGTACGACGACGAGCAGGCGCTCGGGGAGCTGGCCGACCTGTGCGACGCGATCACCACCGAGTTCGAGAACGTCCCTGCCCGAACGCTCGAGTTCCTGGCCGCTCGGCGGCCGGTGCACCCATCGGCTGAGGCCGTGGCGATCGCGCAGGATCGACTGCGCGAGAAGGGCTTCCTCCATCGCCAAGGCTTCCCCACCGCGCTGTTCGCTCCGGTGACAACGGCCGCCGACATCGAGCCGGCCTTCGCGGCGATCAAGGCGCCGGCGCTGCTCAAGACCAGCCGCCTCGGATACGACGGCAAGGGTCAGGTGGTGGTCGATTCGCTCCAGGCGCTGCGGGCTGGGTTCGCGTCGCTGAACGGCGTGCCCTGCATTCTCGAGCGCAGGCTCGACTTGGAGCTGGAGCTGTCGATCGTGCTCGCGCGCGGAGCGGACGGCGAGGTCGCCGCCTTTCCGGCGGCGGAGAATCGGCACAAGAACGGCATCTTGGACACCTCGGTCGTGCCCGCGCGGGTGGCCGAATCTCTGGCCCGACAAGCGTCCGAGTTGGCCGTGGGCGTAGCGTGCGCGCTCGAGTACGTCGGCGTGCTCGGCGTTGAGCTTTTCGTGGCGGCCGGTGGGAGGCTCTTCGTCAACGAGATTGCCCCGCGGCCGCACAACAGCGGGCACTATACGCTCGATGCCTGCGTGACCGACCAGTTCGAGCAGCAGGTGCGCGCGCTCACGGGGCTCCCGCTCGGAGACCCCCGCTTACTCTCGCCGGTCACGATGATCAACTTGCTCGGTGAGGTCTGGGCCGCGGGCCCGCCCGCCTGGGATCGAGCGCTTGCGCTACCTGGTGTGCAGCTTCATCTCTACGGCAAGGCCGAGCCGCGCCCCGGCCGCAAGATGGGACATCTCAACTGCCTCGCCGCGTCGGCCGACGCCTCTCTGGCACTTGCCCTCGCGGCGTACCGCGCGCTCACCGAGCAACGTCCGAGAAAGGACCCGCATTGATGTCGATATTCGTGCTCAGCTCGCTCGCGATTCTGGCGCCCGTCGTCGCCGGGACGCCCGCGGCGCCTTTGGTCGACCCGGCCTGCATCACGATGAACACGGAGCACCTGCCGCTCAAGACACGCAAGAGTCCCCTCGACTCCATATCGTTCACGGTGGGCGGCAAGACGGTGAAGGTGTGCTACGGCAGGCCATCACGCCGCGGGCGTACGATGCTGGGAGGCGAGAGCGTGCCGTATGGCAAGCTGTGGCGGACCGGCGCCAACGAGCCAACAATGATCCACACGACTGGTCCACTCGCCATCGCGGGCATCGCCGTCCCCGCAGGAAGCTATTCGCTGTACACCGTGCCGGGCGCGTCGGAGTGGGAGCTGATCGTGAACCGCTCGATCACTCAATGGGGCGAGGAGTCGAACTATACCGAAGCGGTTCGGAAGCAAGAGGTGGGGCGCGCCAAGATC
>JBGPVE010000229.1:0-4810 GCA_041491545.1 Gemmatimonadota bacterium
ACGTTCCCGGAGCTCCCAGCCCGCCTCGCCCATGTCCGAGAGGCGATCGGCCGGCACCAGGCGCTCGGGGGTTGGCGCCATCCGGTGAAGATCGTCGCGGTCACCAAGACCCATGGGCCCGACGCCGTGCGGGCGGCGGTCGCCGCCGGGCTCACGGCGGTCGGTGAGAATCGGGTGCAGGAGGCCCTGGCCAAACAGGAGGCTCTCCGCGACGTCGCCGTCGAGTGGCACCTGATCGGAGCGCTGCAGCGGAACAAAGCCAGGCAGGCCGTCGGCCGGTTCGCGCTGATCCATTCTCTGGATCGGTTGGATCTGGCCCAAGAGCTCGCGAAGCGGATGCCGCCGGCGAGCCGTCAAGCGGTGTTGGTTCAGGTCAACTGCTCGAATGAGCCTCAAAAGGGCGGGGCGGAGCCGACCGCGGTGGCGGAGCTGCTCGACCGACTCCGCGAGTTCGACCGGCTGGACGTGCGGGGGCTCATGACGATGGCGGCTCTTACCGACGACATCGATGGACAGCGGCGCGCATTCCGCCTCTTGCGCACGGTCAGGGACGACGCCGAGCGCGGCGGGCATACGCTGCCGGAGCTGTCGATGGGCATGTCGGGCGATTTTGGGGTGGCGGTGGAGGAGGGGGCCACGATGGTGCGCCTGGGGACACTGCTTTTCGGGGAACGCGGCCTATGACGGACGACGCCTTTCATCTCACGCCCAACGATGTGCGGACGCAGGACTTCGTCGGCGCCCTCCGCGGCTACGACCGAGCGCAGGTGGACGAGTTCAAGAGACGCGTGGCGGACGAGATCGAGCATCTGAGCCGAGAGCGGGTGCAAGCTGAGGAGCGGCTCAAGAGCGCGCAGGACCAGTTGCGGGTCTATCGCGAGCGGGAACGCGCGCTCAACGAAGCCCTGGTCGCCGCGCAGCAGCTCCGGGTAGATGTCGCGGCCCAGGCCGAGCGGGAAGCGGAGGTCATTCTTGGCGAGGCGAGAAACGAGCGAACCCGGATCGTCGATCACGCCAAGCTGGAGGAGCAGCTCGTCCGCGAGCGGGCCGAGGCGGCCACCCGCCAGTTCGCGGCCTATGTAGCCACCTTCCGCCTCCTGCTCGAGCGACAGCTGGCCGAGCTGGACGGCCTGCAGGCCGCGGCACGGGCGCCGGCGGTGCCACCCGTCACGCTGCCGCCGACCACGACCCCGGTCTCACACGAGATGGAATTCATGGCGGAGGGCGCCGAGTGATCGCCGTTCCAACGCTGTTCCACGAGATCCAGGCGGCGGTCGAGGTGGTGCGCTCGCACGCATCGCTTCGGCCCGAGATCGGCATCGTGCTCGGCACCGGCCTCGGTGGCCTGGCGACGGAGATCGAGGTCACCGCCGCGGTACCGTACGAGGAGATTCCGGGCTTTCCCCTGTCCACCGTCGAATCGCACGCGGGCAAGCTTCTGCTGGGCCGCCTCGGCGGCAGGCCGGTGGTCGCGATGCAGGGACGATTTCACCGCTACGAGGGGTACTCGCTCCAGCAGGTCACTTTTCCGGTTCGGGTGCTGCATGCGTTGGGGGCCAGGACGCTCGTCCTCTCCGGCGCGTGCGGCGGCATGCATCCGCTCTGGGCCGCGGGAGATCTCGTGCTGCTCGCCGATCATATCAATCTCCTGGGCGACAACCCGCTGGTCGGCCCCAACGACGACCGCCTGGGTCCGCGGTTCCCCGACATGTCCGAGCCGTACGATCTCGAGCTTCGCGCCCTGGCCCGGCGGACGGCGCTCGAGCTGAAGATCACGCTGCGCGAGGGCGTGTACGTCGCGGTGCCGGGGCCGAACCTCGAAACCCGCGCCGAATACCGGATGCTGCGTGCCATCGGCGCGGACGTCGTCGGCATGTCGACCGTGCCGGAGGTGATCGTCGCGAGGCATCAGGGCATGCGGGTCCTCGCCATCTCGATCGTCACCGACCAGTGTCTGCCCGACGCCCTCGAGCCGGCCGACATCGGCCGCATCATCGAAACCGCCCAGCGGGCGGAGCCGGAGCTGACCCGGCTGATTCGTCGGGTGGTGGAGCAAGTCTAGGCATGCCATTTCCGTCGTGGCCCGATCTCACATCCGACCAGCTCGAGCAGACACAGCTCGACCTCTGGAAGTCGGAGCAGCTCTTTCAGCGCACGCTTGCGGCGGCGAAGGACGGGCCGCCCTTCGTCTTCTTCGAAGGTCCCCCGACCGCCAACGGCCGGCCGGGGATTCACCACGTATTCGCTCGGACCATCAAGGATCTGGTGTGCCGCTTCCACGCCATGCAGGGGAAATCGGTCACCCGCATCGCTGGGTGGGACACGCACGGACTGCCGGTCGAGATTGAAGTCGAAAAGGAGCTGGGCATCAGCGGCAAGCGCGACATCGAGAAGGTCGGCGTCGCCGAGTTCAACGCCCGCTGCCGCAAGAGCGTCTTCAAGTATCAGTCGGAGTGGGAGTCGCTGTCGGATCGGATCGGATACTGGCTCGACTACGAGCATCCGTACATCACCTGCAGCAACGACTACATCGAGAGCGTCTGGTGGATACTCCGCCGGCTGCACCAGAAGTCGCTGCTGTACCGCGGACACAGGGTTCTCCCTTACTGCCCGCGCTGCGGCACGGTGCTCTCGAGCCATGAGCTGGCGCTGGGTTACGAGGAGGTCACGACCAACTCGGTGTACGTAACCTTCCCGCTCGCGGACGATCCCAAGCGGCAGCTCCTCATCTGGACGACGACGCCGTGGACGCTGCTCTCCAACGTCGCGGTGGCGGTGAACCCCGAGATGGAGTACGCCGAGTATCCGGTGGACGGCCGCACGATCATCCTGGCCACCGCGAGAGCGGAGCTGCCGAGCGGGATGGAGGAGATCGGGACACACGCCGGGTCGGTCGGGGCGGGGAATCGCTCGTCGGTGCGCGCTCGGAAGACGGCGGTGCCGTTTGCGTCGCTCACTCCAATTCGGACGTTCAAGGGTCGGGAGTTGGTCGGTCTGCGTTATCGGCGGCCGCTCGATGTGGTCCCACTGCCGGAGGACCGGGTTTCCGGTGTGGTGGTGGCCGGCGACTTCGTGACCGCCGAGGACGGCTCGGGACTGGTCCACCTGGCGCCCGCGTTCGGCGCCGACGACTACGCCGTCGGCCAGCAGCACGGGCTGGCGCTGGTACGGCCCGTGGCGGCGGACGGCACGCTGCAGGGGACGAGCTGGCCCGAGATCGAAGGTCGGCTCGTCACGGCTCGCGAGACCAACGATCTCATCATCCAGCGCCTCAAGCAGGACGGGCGCTGGCACCTGAGCCAGCCGCACACCCACACTTACCCCCATTGCTGGCGCTGCTCCAGCCCGCTGATCTACTACGCTCGGGATTCCTGGTTCGTGCGCACCTCCGCCGTCAAAGACCGGATGCTCGGCATCAATGGCCAAGTGGATTGGCACCCGCCCGAGGTGGGGTCGGGCCGGTTCGGCGAGTGGCTTGCGAACAACGTGGACTGGGCGCTATCGCGGGATCGGTACTGGGGCACCCCGCTTCCGGTTTGGGTCTGCGACGGGGACCCATCTCACGTCGAGGTGATCGGCGACTACAAGCAGCTGGCCGAACGGTGGGGCAAGCCGCTCCCCGAGCCGTTCGACCCGCACAAACCGTTCATCGACGAGTTCATCTGGGCGTGCCATTGCGGCGGCCTGATGCGGCGGACGCCGGAAGTCATCGATGCGTGGTTCGATTCCGGGTCGATGCCCTACGCCCAATGGCACTACCCGTTCGAGCACGAAGCGGAGTTCCAATCACACTTCCCAGCCGACTTTATCTGTGAAGGCGTAGATCAAACCAGGGGTTGGTTTTACTCGCTTCTTGCAATCGCGGCGTCCGCCTTCGACAGTCCGGCATACAAGCACGTCATCGTGAACGAGCTGGTGCTCGATGCCGAGGGCCAGAAGATGTCCAAGAGCAAGGGCAACGTCGTCGACCCCTGGCAGATGATTCAGGAGTTCGGCGCCGACACCATTCGGCTCTACCTGCTCGCGTCGAGCCAGGTGTGGCTGGCCAAGCGGTTCGACCGGGAGACCATCCCGGAGGTCGCCGGCGGATTCTTCAACACGCTGCGCAACACCTACGGATTCTTCTGGCGCTATGCCGGCGAATGGACCCCGGCCCTGGCCCCGCCACCGGACCAGCGGAGCCCCACCGACCGCTGGCTCCTAAGCCGGCTGGAAGCTACCGTCGAGGCGGTGGCCCAGCATTGGGGCGGGTACGACGTAACGGCGGGCATCCGGGCCATCATGGATTTCGTGGTCGATGACCTCTCGAATTGGTACGTTCGCCTCTCCCGAGCAAGATTCTGGGCCCCGGACAGCGTGGCCGACCCGGCGGCGGTGGCAACCCTGCACGACGCGCTCGTCACGGTTGCCCGGCTGCTCGCGCCGGCCGCCCCCTTCGCCAGCGACTGGATCCACCGGGCGCTCGCGGGAACCTCGGTGCATCTCGCCCGGTTTCCTGTGGCTCGGGGAGCGGCGGGACGCGATCGATCGCTCGAGGCCGGCATGGACGCGGTGCGGCGGCTCGCCTCCCTTGCCCGCGCCGCCCGCGAGGATGCCGACATCCGGGTTCGCCAGCCGCTTCGGCGAATGCAGGTGGCGGTCCCCCGGGCCGCCCGTGGGCCTGCCTTCGACGAGTTGCTGGAGCTCCTCCGCCTCGAGGTCAACGTCAAGACGATCGAGATCGCGGGGTCCGACGCCGACTTCGTGCGCCTCCGTGCCAAGCCGAACTTTCGGGCGCTGGGCAAGCGGTTCGGTAAGCGGACGCCGGCGG
>JBGPVE010000230.1:0-4786 GCA_041491545.1 Gemmatimonadota bacterium
ATCTTTCGCACGAGGCGTTGGATGCAGCCACCGAGAATTTCCGGGTCCAGGATGCACGCTATCGCTCCGGAGCGACCACGATCCTCGAGCTGCTGGACGCGCAGATCAGCCTGACCCAGGCGCAGGCCGACTTGGTTCAGGCGAACTACGCGACGCGGCTCGCCCTCGCGGGACTCGAAGCGATACTGGGCCGACGCCTCTTCTCGAACAAGGACGTCTTGTGAGGGCACTCATCAGCGCGGTGCTCGCCACGGCCGCACTCGTGGCCTGCACCAAGGCCCGGCCGGAAACCAAGGGCGCGGATCCCGATCAGACCGCGGCCAAAGGAGCCGCGGGACCTCCGGCGATGCCGGTCGAGGTCGTAGCGGCTCGGCAGGATACGGTGACCGACGCGATTCTGGCTTCGGGCCAGGTCGAGGCGATTCAGTCGGTCGAGCTTCGGCCGGACGTGGAGGGCCGCCTGGTTCAAATCCTGGTGCGCGAGGGCAGCGAGGTCGCCAAGGGCACGCCGCTCTTCAAAGTCGACGACGGTGAGCTCAAGGCCGAGGTGGCGCGGGCGCAAGCGGACCGGGATTTGGCTCGGCAGGCGCTCGCCCGCACCAAGGACCTGGTGAATCAACGCGCCTCGTCCCAAGCCGACCTGGAGCGGGCCGAGGCCATGTCCCGAAGCACCCAGGCACAGCTCGACTTACTCAGCTTGCGGCTCGATCGGACGACGGTGCGGGCGCCCTTTGCCGGTACGGCCGGGCAGCGGTTCGTGAGCCTCGGGGACTATGTGACCACGTCCAGCCGGTTGGTCGCGCTGCAGACCGTCAACCCCCAGCGGGCCGCGTTCCAGGTGCCCGAGCGTTACGCCGATCAGCTCAAGCTGGGCCAGCAGGTGGTCTTTCGCGTCGCAGCCCTGCCCGGTAAGGAGTTCGTCGGAATCGTGGATTTCGTGGATCCGGTCGTGCGGCTGCCCGGGCGCACGATCACCGTCAAGGCACAGGTGCCCAACCCGCGCCGCGAGTTGCAGGCGGGAATGTTCATCGAGGTCCGGCTCGCCACCGCGGTACGGCCTCGCGCCGTCGTCATTCCCGAGGATGCGGTGCTGCCGCTTCAGGGCTCGAATTTCGTGTGGGTCGTGACGGACGGAAAGGCGACGCGCCGGCAGGTCGACCTGGGGGTTCGCACGCCCGGTTTCGTCGAGGCCAAGACCGGGATTCAGCCGGGTGACCAGGTCGTCGTCGGCGGCCAGGAACGTCTCGCGGAAGGGGCGCCGGCGGCGCCCAAGGTGGTTGACCGTGCGCCCGCCGGGCGCCGAGTCGGCGAAACGGACGCGAGGTGAGGCTGCTCCCTGCCGCTCTCCCTACCGCCGCGGTGGTGAGAATCGCCGGTCGTCCTTAGACTTCAGCGAACCTCAACCCCGATCCCATGCTCAAGCCCGGCGACAAAGCTCCCGCGTTCTCTCTTCCGACCGACGAGGGCAAGACGCTCGCGTTGCAGGACCTCAAGGGAAAGAAGGTCGTGCTCTTCTTCTACCCGAAGGACGACACGTCCGGTTGCACCAAGGAGGCCTGCGGCTTCCGGGACAGCTGGGTGGACGTCAAGAAGACCGGGGCTGTGGTGCTCGGTGTCTCGCCTGATGGGGTGGCCTCGCACCAGAAGTTCAAGCAGAAGTTCGAGCTTCCCTTTCCCCTCCTTGTCGATCACGATCACAAGGTCGCCGCCGCATACGGAGCCTGGGGCGAAAAGTCGATGTACGGCAAGAAGTACGAGGGAATCCTGCGAACCACTTTCCTGATCGACGCAGCCGGTACGATCAGCCGGGTGTTCGAGAAGGTGAAGCCAGAAGGCCACGCGGCGGAAGTGCTGGCGGCGCTTCGCGGGTGACATCGGTTTTCGACCCTTTCATTCCCCGGATGGGTGCCCTGAGATGACCGTTTCCTCCCGCAACGAGCCCAGCACCGCGCCGCGTCCAGGCTCGCCCGCGCCCAACCGGTTCGCGCTGTGGGTGTGGGAGTGGACCAAGTCGATTCTGGTCGCCCTCGTGGTATGGTTTCTCCTACGCACCTTCCTGGTCGAAGCGTTCAGAATCCCTTCGGGCAGCATGGAGAACACGCTGCTGATTGGGGACTTTCTCTTCGTGAACAAGGCGCTGTACGGCGCCGAGGTGCCGCTCATCCATGCCCGACTTCCGGCGTTTCGGGAGCCGCGGCGCAACGACATCCTGGTCTTCGATTCGGTCGAAGAGGAAGGGCTCAAGGTCGTAAAGCGCCTGATCGGGATGCCGGGGGACACGCTGTCGATGGAAAACGGCGAATTGTATCGCAACGGTGAGAAGGTGTCTGAGCCGTATGCCGCGCACTCGGATCCCACCCGGTCAGAGGATCCGGTCCAGCGCCTCAAGATGCGCGAATGGCAGATGCCCCACCTCGTCCGGCGCGACCCCGCCACCTACAAGCCCGATCTGCAGGACTGGGGGCCCATCGTCGTGCCAGCCGACTCGTTTTTCATGATGGGGGACAATCGCGACAGCTCCTACGACGGCCGATACTGGGGCTTCCTGCCCCGCCTGAACGTTCGTGGACGCCCGCTGCTGGTGTACTACAGCTACGACTCGAACAGCTGGCGCTCGCTGCCCTTTCTCACGGCGGTGCGGTGGAGCCGCATCTTCACCAGCCCGGAATAAGCCTGGTTTAGGAATCCGTCGGTGCGGCCGTAGAGGGCCGGCCGGTTCCCCGGTCGATGTACACGGCACTTCGACTGCATGCGGTACAGTGTAAGGTTACGCGTCCGGCGGCGTGATCGTCATCCGGGGGGGAACGAGGAGGGGTACGCTCGACCGCGGCGGAACCGCATGAGGGACAGACCAGAGGTTTGTGGTCCCGATCAGCCGCGATCAAGATCAATGCTTCTGGTGCCCGGTATTCCTTGATGCCCCGACGACCCAAAGTCGGTCCCTTCGGTGGGAATGGTGACTGAAGCTGCGCGTATCCCACCCATGCTCAATGTATGAAATCCCCAATGACGGCGCAAAGGCGACCTCCAAACCGTTATTTCACCGCGTTTTGCGCACTGCTGCTCGGCCTGTCACCGCCGGCCGCGGCTCAGGCCGTTCACTTCATTCGGCTCGAAGCGGACACGGCCCAGGAGGTCTATCGCTTCGTGCCGGCCCGGGTGACCGCGCGACCCGGCGATATCCTGGTATTCCGTGTCGTGAGCGGCGCGCCCCACAACGTCGCGTTTGAGGCCGCGGGACTTACGCCAGCGGCGCACGAGGCGCTGAACAGCGCGCTGACCGATCGGAGCGGCGACCTGAGCGGGCCGCTATTGGCGCAGAACGGGGCCCAGTATCGGCTCCGGGTGCCGGCATTACCTCCAGGGCGCTACCTGTTTTTCAGCGTATCCCACCGCGCCTACGACATGCAGGGCGAGCTGATCGTCACGAAATAGGGCGAGCGATGCGCAGTCATCGGAATAGTAGTAATTGCTACTACTAACCACTAGGTTTCTGTCATTTCCGCAGTTCTACGCGCTTGACGCGCCCACCCCCCGGTGATACGTTGCCGCCTCAAGAGCCGCGCCCGGTTACAGCCCCTCGTTTCGAACGGCGGCTTCTCAAGGAGGTCCATTGGTGTCGGAGCTCGGCGGTTCACAGATCTCGACTCTGCTCGAGACCCTTCCAGGCATCGCAAACGTGCTGCGAAGCCCGGTCGCGGATGCATTGGTGAATACGATCCGGGCGGCCGCACGCATCGGGGAATTCGCGGTGGTGGACGCCGAAGAGTTGATTCGCTACGCCGTGCGCCGCGGACTATTGGGGAGCGAGGAAGGGGATCGCGTTCTCGCGGACGTCCAGGACGCCGAGCGTCGGCGGATCGACAAGGCCGCCGATCGGGCCAAGGCGCAGAAGGCGAAAGCCAAAGCCAAAGCGGTCAAGCCCCTCAAGAACGTCAAAAAGGCAGCTAAGACCGGCAAGAAGCGCTGAACGGGCTCAGGTCTTGAAGTCTCCCATCAGGCCCGCAAGCCGCTGAGCACCCTGAAGGAGTTCACCCGCTGACGCCGCCATCTGTTCGGTAGAGGCGGTTTGCTCTTCGGCTGCCGCCGTCACCTGCTCGCTCATCGTCGCGTGCTCCGTCGCAGTCTGACTCACGGCCGTCGTCTGCTTACCCAAGTCGTCTACGATCCGCCGGTTCTCCGTGGCTTCCCGCGCCACCGCCGCCGCCGCCGCCGTGACCTGTTCGACCGCTTGGGTGATTTCTTCCAGCCCGCGGGCAGCCGCTGTAGCCACTCCTTCGATCCCGCTCACGCGCGCCGACCCCTGCTCCATGGTCTTCGATACGTCGCGAATCTGACTTCGAATGAACTCGACCGTCTTGGTGACTTCTTCCGCCGCGGACGCGCTTGAGTCGGCGAGCCGGCGCACCTCCTCCGCGACGACCGCGAACCCACGCCCGTGCTCGCCGGCCCGCGCCGCCTCGATCGCCGCGTTGAGCGCGAGCAGGTTGGTCTGCGACGAGATCTGCTTGATCAGATCGATGAAGTCGGTGATGGATTCGGACAACTTCGCCAGCTGCTGGACCTGGCCCGACGAGGTGCGCACCACTTCGCGCACGCTCAGGAGGGCCGCGCCCGCCGCTTGCACGTCGGTCTGATGGTGCGCCGCGACGTGCCGGATCGTGTCGCCCAGATTCACGACCCGAATCGCCGCTTCGGCGTTGCTCTCAGCGGTGTGGCGCAAGGTGAGAAGCAGGGCGTCGGCCTGTCGCATGCCGTTTACCTGCTGCTCCGCGCTCCCCGCCAT
>JBGPVE010000231.1:0-4763 GCA_041491545.1 Gemmatimonadota bacterium
CGCCCGGCAGCCGCAGCCGCAGCCGGGTGAGCGACCCCGCGTAGATGCCCTCTTCGACCGTGCCTTCGAGGCTGTTGTGCCCGGCGGGCGGCGAGACATCGACCATCGTCATGATTTCGGGCCGGACGGAGAGCCAGACCTCCTGGCCCGTGGTGACAGGGCTCGGCGGGGCGGGGACCTCGAGTGCCTGGCCCTCGATCTCGAGCGTGAGGCGGCCCGGGCTCGCGGCACGGACGCGGGCGGCGAGCAGGTTCGTCTCTCCGATGAAGTCGGCGGCGTAGCGCGTGGCCGGGCGCTCGTAGATCTCGCGCGGCGTCCCCAGCTGCTCGATCCGCCCCGCGCGCATCAGGGCGATCCGGTCCGACATGGTCAGCGCTTCTTCCTGGTCGTGCGTCACGTACAGGAACGTGATGCCGACCTGGGTCTGCAGGTGCTTCAGCTCGAGCTGCATCTCCTTGCGGAGCTTCAAGTCGAGCGCCCCGAGCGGCTCGTCGAGCAGCAGCACCTTGGGCCGGTTCACGAGCGCGCGGGCGAGGGCAACGCGTTGTTGTTGGCCGCCGGAGAGCTGGCGCGGCGCCCGGCTCTCCAGCGCCTCGAGGTGCACCATGGCGAGCGCGGCATCCACGCGCTCGACGATCTCCGGTTTCGCGATACCCCGCATACGGAGGCCGTACGCGACGTTGTCGCGCACGCTCATGTGGGGAAACAGGGCGTAGTTCTGAAACACGGTATTGACGTGGCGCTTGTACGGCGGCAGGGCGTGGATCGATTGTCCGTCCATCCAGATCTCGCCGGTCGTAGGCTGCTCGAAGCCGGCGATCATGCGCAGCGTCGTCGTCTTGCCGGAGCCCGACGCGCCGAGCAGCGTGAGAAACTCGCCGCCCGCGATCGCGAGCGACAGGTCGTCCACCGCCACGAAGTCGCCAAATCGTTTCGTGACGGTACGCAGCTCGACGAGTGGGGGGGTCACCGGAGGCAGGAACCCGGGCATGGGATGTGGAGAAGGGAATCGCGGGAGGTGACGGCCCTCGCCACGTGCCACATCCCACATCCCACGCCGTTGCGGACTCCGCTACTTACCAGCCTTCACCTGATTCCAGATCTCGACGTACTTGTCCTGAATCGGACTCCACTGCCAGAAGTTCACCCGCGTTCCGTAGTCGGCGATATCTCGCTGTGTCTCGACCTGGGCCGGGCTCATGTAGGTCTTGGCCGCCGGGTTGGCCACGATGTAGTTGGTCACATCCGCCATCAGCTTCTGGGTGAACGGTTGCGCCGCGTATTCGAGCCACGCGTAGGCCGCGTTCAAGTTCTTGGCGCCGGTGGTCAGGACCCAGTGATCGGCCCACGCCGTGGTCCCTTCCTGCGGGATCACCTCGCCGGCCGGGTAATGCGCCTGGCGCAGCTGCGCGGTCATGAGCGGCCAGCCCTCGCCCATCACGACTTCACCACCCTGGAACAGCTGGGTCATGTCCCCGGCGGTCGCCCAGTATTTCCGGATCTGTGGCCGCAGCTCCAGCGCCTTGGCGTGAACGCGGGCCAGCTCCGCGTCGCTCAGGTTGTAGATATGACTGCGGTCGTTGGGGTCATCCATGCCGAGCAGCTGCGCGATCATCCACAGGGTCGCCTTATCGTCCTGGACGGTCACACGGCCGCGGTACTTGCGGTCGAACAGCACGTTCCAGGACGTCGGCGCCGGGGTGACCTTGGAGGTGTCGAAGACCAGAGGGTTGGGGCCGAACGCCCAGGGCAGGCCGTACGTCGTGTCGCCCTTCTTCGCCATGGAGAGGGCGCGGAAGCTGGCCATGAGATCGCCGTAGCTCGGAATCCGCGTGAGATCGAGCGGCTGAGCCAGTCCGGCCTGGATGATCTGGGTGACGGCGTCGCTCGACGGCGAGACGAGATCGATCGTCCCCGCGCCGCCGGCGTGCAGTTTCGCGACCAGCTCGTCGCTCGACCCCATGTAGGTCGAGTTGAGCTTCACGCCGCATTGATCCTCAAACGGTTTGGCGAAGAGCGTGTCGGTGTACCCTTCCCACACCATGAAGTTGAGCTCGCCGCCGATCGGCTGCGGGCACAGCTTGGCGAGGAAAGTCTTCGCGTCCGCCAGGGCGTCACCGGTTGGCGTGATGACGATCTTCGTTGCCGCCCCACCCGAGGCCCCGCCTTCCTTGCCCTTGCAGCCCGCGGCGAATGGCAACGCACAAGCCGCTCCGAGCGCGACGAACCTGCGCCAGCGTCCACCCACCATGGCCGTGCCTCCTCATAAGGACCGTGAATTGCGGGAGTCGCGGAATATGGTACACGAGGGTCGGGCTTTCGCAATGCCGCTTGGCGGCTAGCTTCTCCCGGCGATGGGCGCCATCAGGCTGGTCACCGAGATCCCGGGCCCCGGCAGCCGGTCGCTGATAGCGCGCCGGCAGCAGGCCGTGCCGCGTGGTGTGCCGCTCACGGCGCCGATCGCCATCGCCACGGGGGAAAACGCCCTCGTGACCGACGTGGACGGTAACCGCCTGATCGATTTTGCCGGCGGCATCGGGACGCTCAACACCGGGCACCGCAACCCGGTGGTGGTGGCGGCCGCCCACGCCCAGCTCGACCGGCTGATCCACACCTGCTTCCAGGTGACCGCCTACGAGCCCTACGTCGTCGCCGCCGAGCGGCTCAACGCGCTCGCGCCCGGGACCTTCCCCAAGAAGACGATGTTCGTCAACTCCGGGGTCGAAGCCGTTGAAAACGCCGTCAAGATCGCCCGCTACCACACCAAGCGAGACGCGGTGCTGTGCTTCGAGCATGCGTTTCACGGCCGCACCCTGCTCGGCATGACGCTGACGTCCAAGGTGATGCCCTACAAGAAGGGGTTCGGTCCGTTCGCGCCCGAGGTGTACCGCCTCCCCTATCCCTACTGCTACCGCTGCGAATCGGGCGGCTCCACCCCGTGCTGTCGGGCCTCGCGGAAGTCCTTCGAGATGCTGGTTGCGTCGCACGTGGATCCGGAGTCGGTCGCCGCGGTGGTGATCGAGCTGCAGCTCGGCGAAGGCGGATTCGTTCCCGCGCCACCCGAGTTCGTCGCCATGCTCGCCGCCTTCTGCAGCGACCACGGCATCGTGCTGGTCGACGACGAGATCCAGACCGGCTTCGGCCGCACCGGACGGATGTTCGCTGCCCAACACTACGATCTCGCGCCCGACCTCATCACCACCGCGAAGTCGCTCGCGGGCGGACTGCCGCTCGGCGCGGTCACCGGCCGGGCCGAGATCATGGATGCCGCCCACGTCGGGGGACTGGGCGGGACCTTCGCCGGCAATCCGGTGGCCCTGGCCGCGGCCAATGCCGTGCTCGAGCTGCTGGTCGCCGACCAGATACCGGCACGGGCCGAGCGGCTGGGTGGACGGCTGCGGGACCGGCTATCGGCGCTCGCGGCCCGGGTGCCGGCGATCGGGGACGTCCGCGGCCTCGGAGCGATGCTGGCGCTGGAGCTCGTGTCGGACCGGATCACCAAGGAGCCGGCCAAAGAGCTCGCCACCAAGCTGCAGGCCGAAGCCCTGCGGCACGGCCTGCTGCTGCTCACCGCGGGCAGCTACGGGAACGTGATCCGGATTCTCGTGCCGCTCACGGTGGAGGATGCGGTGCTCGATGAGGGCATGGACGTGCTCGCCGCCGCCCTCATGGCCGTGACGCGCTAGCTATCTTCGCGACATGGCCCAGCACAAGCTCACCCCGCTCCAAGCGCAGCGTATCGAGCTGATCGAGGGCTTTCAGAAGTCGCTGGCCCATATCAAGCGGCTCGTTGAAGACCTGGATTCCAACCGTGCCGCCCGCACCCAGGTACTTCAGGACATCGGCACGCGGATAGCGCGCGAGTTCTCCCAGATGCGCGCCCGCGCGGTTGCTTCGAACATCGGCACGGTGGCGGACGTCGCCGGTCAGCTCTCGATCGTCGCCAACCGCTCGTCGGGATTGCTGATGAAGATCCGGGCGCTGCACGATGGCGTCTCGAGCTTGAACTTTCAGCTCGACCGCGCGCTCACCCAGGCACAGACCCCCGAGAAAAAGCAGCCCTCCGGAACGGAGCCCCCGCCCGCAACGTGACGACGGCGGCACGACCTCCGGCGATCCACTGCGCCGGCCTGGTGAAGCGCTACGGCGACGTCATCGCCGTCGCCGGACTCGACCTCACGGTGCCGGCCGGGGAATGCTTCGGCCTCCTCGGGCCCAATGGCGCCGGGAAAACCACCACCGTCGAGATCCTCGAGGGGCTCACACCGGCCGACGCCGGGGTCGTGGAGGTGTTGGGTCGGGTCTGGAGCGGCGGCGGCGCCGACCGGGCGCTGCGCGAGCGGCTGGGGATTCAGCTCCAGGAGACGAAGCTCCCCGAGAAGCTCTCCGTGGAAGAGACGATCAGGTTGTTCGCGAGCTTTTATCCTCGGGCGCACACAGTGGATGAAGTGCTGGACGTCGTGGGACTCGGGGAGAAGCGGCGCGCGTGGTACGGCAAGCTGTCCGGGGGACAGAAGCAGCGGCTGGCGGTGGCGTGCGCGCTGGTCAACCGTCCCGAGCTGCTGTTCCTGGACGAGCCCACCACCGGCCTCGACCCGCAATCGCGGCGCCAGCTCTGGGACGTGGTGGCGGCGTTCCGTGATGGCGGGCACACGGTCTTGTTGACGACGCATTACATGGAAGAGGCGGAGCGGCTGTGCGACCGCGTCGCGATCCTCGACCACGGCCGGGTGATCGCGCTGGGTACCCCGCGCGAGCTCATC
>JBGPVE010000232.1:0-4761 GCA_041491545.1 Gemmatimonadota bacterium
AGCTGCCCCACGGCCTGCTGGGTCTTGGGATGGACCAAGTCGTACATCCCGTCGGCCTCGACCGCCTCCATGAACTTGTCGGTGACGCCGACCGAGATGTTGAAGTTGGTGATCTTGGTGATGTCGTCCTTGCAGGCGATGAACTCGAGGATGTCGGGGTGATCGACCCGCAGGATACCCATGTTGGCGCCGCGCCGGGTGCCGCCCTGTTTGACCACGTCGGTCGACGCGTCGTACAGCGACATGAACGACACCGGACCGGAGGCCACCCCCATGGTCGAGCGCACGATGTCGTTCTTGGGCCGAAGCCGCGAGAAGCTGAATCCGGTGCCGCCACCCGATTGATGCACCAACGCCATCGCGCGGAGCGTATCGTAAATGCCGCTCCGCCCGTTGGAGATGGCGTCGTCGATCGGCAGAACGAAACAGGCCGAGAGTTGTCCGAGCGGCCGGCCGGCGTTCATGAGCGTGGGCGAGTTCGGCATGAACAGACGGCCGACCATCATCCCGTAGAACGCTTCGGCGACGGCTTCGACCGCCCCAGCCGAGGCGCCGTAGCGCCGATCCGGCTCGGCGACGGTCCGCGCCACCCGCCAGAACAGATCGGTCGGACTCTCGACGGGTTTGCCCGCTTCGTCCTTGACCAAGTAACGCTTCTCGAGAACCGTGATAGCGTTAGACGACAGTGAGACCGCGTCCCGTGGGGCGGACGAGTTCATAGGCTTCCCCGACATGTGGTGGAGTTGTGCCAGAGCCAACCGAAAACGGACCGCCAAGCTAGGCCATCCCACAGTCCCGCACAATCCCTCGTAAAAAGCGCGTAACAACGCGCATTCTCGCTGTTCACATCACAAAAATAATCAGTACCGGCGTTGTGGAAAGCGTGGAGAAGCCGAAGGGTCGCAAACGGCATCAAAGCACTGTCTTGTCAGCGTCACCGGCAGAGCGGATAGGTGCCCTCCCGGTGCCGGCGCGCGACGTCGATGTACGTGGCCCAGGTGCCCGCGATGCGCTCCTTCAGCTCCGCGTCCACCTGCCGCACGATCCGGCCCGGCACGCCCATCACCAGCGAGCCCGGGGGGATCGCGATCCCCTCGGGAATCACCGCGCCGGCCGCCACCACGCTCCCGGCGCCGACGTGCACGTGGTTGAGCAGGACGCTGCCCATCCCGATCAGACATTCGTCCTCCACGGTGCAACCGTGCAGGATCACCCGGTGCCCGACTCCGACCCGCCGTCCGATCCGGCAGGGCACGCCGGCGTCCACGTGGACGATGGTTCCGTCCTGAATGTTGCTCTGGGCCCCGATGGTGATCGCCGCCACGTCGCCCCGGAGCACCGCCTGATACCAGACGCTGGTCTCGGCCTCGAGCGTGACGTCCCCCATGACGCAAGCGGTGGGCGCGATGAACGCCGTGGAGTGGATGTTCGGCATGGGCGTGGCGCTGCGATCCAGGCGAAGGGTGGAACCGCGCAGTTAGGGCTGGGGCCGGAAGATCATCTGGGTCCACGCTTCCACCGGCGCCCCTCCCTTGGTGGCGGGGTACCAGGCCATGCCGTTGGCGAAGGCGCGCACGTCCCGCTCGAACGCGCCGTCATTCGAGGGCCGGAGGCCTTGCACCTCCAGCGTCTTCCCCTCGACCGACACCTTGACCCACAGGAGCGACGGCCGCGGCTTCCCCTCGGCGTCGGGAGGCACCGGAACGAACGGGGCGGACACCGGCTTGGGACGCTCGTCGAAGCAGGAGCCATCGGCGTTGTAACCCAGGCCTGGAGAGCAACTGGGCGTGCCCCGGGACGCGAGCTCCCGTATTTCGCGCCGCACTCGAGCCGGCACGGGTGCACCCAATCGAGTGAGCGGAGGGCTCAACTCCGCGATCTTGCCCGGCTCGACGAGCACCGTGTCCGCGTAAAAGTTGTGCATCGGGGCGGAAATGGCGATGGCGTGCGGTCCCGGCGGGAGCCGGGTGATTGCATCGGTCACCGGCTTCTCATCGATCAGCACGTCGGAGCCGCGGGGCAGGTTGACCAGCCGGATGCCTCCGCTGTCGACCGGTCCCGCCGGAGCCGCGGGGCGGGATTGCGCCGTGTCATGGGGACCGGTGCCCCCGGCGGGACGCGCCGGCGCCGGCGCCGGGTGCGAACGCGCCGCCGGCGGCGCCGATTGGCTGTCGGCTCGCGCCGCCGTATCACGCGCCGCAAGAGCGACGCGCCCCGCGCTGCTATCGCGGGACTCCGGCACCGAATCCGACCGCGGGCCGACCGCGGGCGCGACGGCCGCTTGACTTGGGACCACGCCATGCGTCGTCACGTAGTAGGCGACGCCGGCTCCGCCGCCCGCCACCAGGAGGAGAACCCACGGCCACATTTTGGGCGACGACTGATCCCGCATCGCGACCGAGCGATCCGCGACTCGGCGCGGCAAGTCCCGCCGCTCGATGGCCCGGCGATTGACCGAGGGCGAATTGATCGGGGTGGTCGGCTGGCTCGCGATCGCGGCGGCCGTGGCGGCCGCGCCCCCGGATGTCGCGCGCACCGAGCCGGGCGCCGCGATCGGCTGCCCCTGCAGCGATGCGATGAGCTCCTCGCAGGCCTGAAACCGGTCCGCGGGATCCTTCATCAGCATCCGCTTGATCACGTCGAACAGGCGACGCTCGTCCGCAGTGATGAGCTGGGGCGTCGGCACCGGCTCTGTGATGTGCTTGTAGCCGATCGAAAAGCTGTCCTCGCCGTCGTAGGGGACCAAGCCGGTCAGACACTGATACGCCACGACACCGAGGCTGTAGATGTCGCTCCGCCCATCGATGGGCTGGGCCCGCGCCTGCTCCGGGCTCATGTAGTGCGGCGTGCCGATCGACATCCCGGTGCCGGTGAGGCGCTGGCCCGACGCCGCCTTCGCGATGCCGAAGTCGGTCAGCACGCACTGCCCGAACTCGTCGAACATGATGTTGTCGGGCTTGATGTCGCGGTGGACGATTCCCCGCTGCGCGGCATAACCGAGGGCGCTGCCGGCTTCCAGCAAGAGGCGGCGGATTTCAGGCGGCGTGAGGGTCCGGCGCTCACCCAGCACGTTGGACAGTGACCCGCCGCGCAGGAACTTCATCACGAAGTAGATGACGCGATCGGACTGACCAACGCGATAGATCGGGATGATGTTGGGGTGCTCGAGCTGAGCGGCGGTGCGGGCCTCGCGCTGAAAACGCTCGACGAATTCCCCGTCGAAGGCAAGGGAGAACGGCAGCACCTTGACCGCGACTTCGCGCTCCAGATGGCGGTCCTTGGCGCGGTAGACCAGGGCCATGCCGCCGCGTCCGAGCTCCTCGATGATCTCGTATTCGGCGCGCAGCGCCTCGCGCACCAAATCCGTCTCCGCCACGGGACCGCCGGCCAACGCCTGAATCGGCGTGGTGGCCTTGAGGTCGAGACCGCAGGACGGACAGAATTTCGATTGGCTGGCGACTTCGTTTCCGCAGCGGGAGCAGAACATGGGCCCAAGCTATCTAGGGTGGTCGGGGAGTCAATGGCACCTCATATGCCATTGGCACAGCGCTCGCGGCCACCGGTCCGCCATTGGCACGAACCATGCTCATCGCAACGACTTGTCGTCTCCCCCTGAACCTCTTTCCCGACTGGGAGCGCCCGTGGTTCCCTACCATACGATCGCCTTCAGCCAGCAGAAGCTGCGCGCCGCACTGCGTCGATCGGCCGGCCAGGACCCGGCGTTGAGCTATGGATTCGTGGTCCATTCACGCCGGCAGAACGAGCGGCCAACCCTCGGGTTGATCACGCTCAATGGGGAGAGCCTTTCGCTCAATCGCCGGCTCCTGGAATCGCTCGAAGGCCTCCCCCTCTGGCTATTCGGGCACGCCCGGATCACGCTGGCCCGGGGGGTGCCGATCGAGGCTATCGACGAGGGCTCTCAAAAGGCGCCGGATGCCCCCCTGGTCTCGCTCGTCATGCATATTGCCACGTTCGACGCGAGCGCCGGGGCGACCCAGAACCTGGTCCAAGTCGAGGCGGCCATCAAAGCGGATACCCTGGTGCAGCCCCTGCTCGTCCTGGCGCCTTCTCGTCCGGTGCCGTGGCCCTTGTGACGAAGGGGGAGGTCTACCACCCTCTGCCGCCCAAAAAGTCCCTGATCCCCTCATACACCGCCCGAGCATAGAGTTCCTGCCCTTCTGGGGAGCGAAGCGCCGCCTCCTGGTCGGGAAGGATCATGTAGAGGCCCTCGCAGAGCACGGCGGGCATCCACGTCGGTCTCGTGAGCGCGAGATCTCCGCGACCAATACCCAGGTCGCGGAGGCCGAGCCGCTCTACTAGATGGCGCTGGATCGCGCGGGCCAGCAGGATGCTCAGCGGATGATTGTAGAAGACGGTGCTGCCACTGTTGCTGAATGGATTGAGACCATCGGGCAGTGCGTTGTTGTGAATGGAGACGAGCAGGTCCGCGCCTACGCTGTCGGCCAGCTTGACCCGAGGCCAGAGATCGAGGGATGCGCCGGTGGATCGGGTCAGGACCACTTTGGCACCGTCCGCCTCGAGCAGCGCGCGCAGCCGAAGTGCGATACCGAGGTTCGCCTCCGCCTCCGTGAGCCCGGTGGGACCGGTGGCCCCGGCCGGAGGATGGCCCGGATCGATCACGAGCAGCCGACCGCGGAGCGGGTGCCCGCGATCGACGGCGGGCGGGCGGCGGATCTCGAGCAAGAGATCCGTGCCGCTCCACCGCGCGCGATAGCCCCAGACCGGTCGGCTCAGTGCCAC
>JBGPVE010000233.1:0-4730 GCA_041491545.1 Gemmatimonadota bacterium
GACGCAGTGCCTGAAGTGGTGCGTCGGAGATGCCCTCCCGCAACAGACAAGTCACCGACTCGCAGCCAAGTCGCTCGAAGGTCCCCACCAGCCGGAGAAGTTGCGGCACGCCGGCCACCGGGACGAGCGCCTTGGGCGTCGTGATGCCGCTCGCCGCCAACCGGCTGCCTTCCCCGCCCGCGAGAATCAGACCGTGCATCTCAGCGAACGAGCGCTTCGAGATCGGTCAGACGCTCGATCCGCGCGGTGGCCAGTCCGGGCGTCGGCGCCGGCCGCTCCCGCTCCGCGAGCCAGCAGGTCGAAAGGCCGAGCGCCGCGGCCGGCCGAATGTCGGCCTCGAAGTTGTCGCCGACCATCCAACTCGATGCCGCGTCGGCACCGAGCGCTTGCAGCGCATGCTGAAAGATGGCTGGCTCCGGCTTGGCGGTTCCCAGGATTGCCGAATCCACCGTCACGTTGAACAGCGAGAGGAGGCCGAGCTCGTCGAGGCAGCGGTCGAGGTTGCCGGTGAAGTTCGATACGACGCCGAGGCGGAAACGATCCCGGAGCCGCTCAAGCATGCGCTTGTTCTGTCGAACCGATATGGCGGACTCCGCCTGAAAGATCCGGGCGAGCCCGCCGGTGTCTATTCGCTCGCGCTTCGGCAACAATGCACCCACCAGCTCTGCCTGTCGCTCGACCATCCGCGAAAAGTCGAGCCCTCGAATGTCGGGCACCCGCTCGAGCAGACGATCCGATTGCTTGAAGATCGGCTCGAACTCGTCGAGCGACAGCCGTCCGCCTTGCGCCTGATACGCCTGGTGGAAGCGCACGCACCAACGGAGGCCGTCGGCGTCCAGCGTCCCGCCGAAGTCGAACAGTATGGTACTGCGGCTGATGGCGTGGTCTCCGCGCGGGAACTTGCAGTCCAAGGTACTATGTGGCGGCCGTTTACGGAATGACAATGCTCACGGTTGGCATTGCGGCGACGGGCGGGCGCGCGCAGGCGTCGGTGTTAACTTCAACCGCATGACCGCCCGCCGCCCCGACCCCGATGCGCTGCTGGCCCAGGTCCGCGAGGAGCAGGCGCGGGAGCGACGCGGCCGGCTCAAGCTCTTCTTCGGCGCCTCGCCCGGTGTGGGCAAGACGTTCACGATGCTCGAGACCGCCCGAGGCAAGCTTATCGAAGGCGTCGACGTCGTCGCGGGCATCGTGGAGACCCACGGGCGGGACGAGACCCGGCTGCTCATCGAGGGGCTGGAGATTCTTCCCCGCCGCACCATCGACTATCGCGGCACCTCCATTCACGAATTCGATCTCGACGCGGCGCTGGCGCGGCACCCCGGGCTGCTGCTGGTCGACGAGCTGGCCCACAGCAACGCGCCCGGCTCGCGTCATGTGAAGCGCTGGCAGGATGTCGAGGAGCTGCTGGACGCCGGCGTCAACGTCTACACCACCCTCAACGTCCAACATCTCGAGAGCCTGAACGACGTCGTCGCGCAGATCACGGGCGTGACGGTGCGGGAGACGGTTCCGGACTCGATCTTCGACCGGGCCGACGAGGTCGAGCTGGTGGACGTGTCCGCCGACGTCCTGCAGGAGCGGCTCAAGCGGGGGAAAGTGTACGTCGCCGAGCAGGCGACGCTCGCGCTCGACCGCTTCTTCCGCAAGGGGAATCTGGCGGCGCTCCGCGAGCTCGCGCTCCGCCGCACCGCCGAGCGGGTCGATGCGCAGATGCGCGGCTACATGGTGGCCGAAGGGATCCGGGAGACGTGGCCGGCGGGAGAGCGGATCCTGGTCTGCGTCGGGCCCAATCCGGCGACGGCGCGTCTCATCCGGGCCGGGCGGCGCATGGCCGCGGGGCTCCGGGCGGACTGGGTGGCGGTCTATGTGGAGACGCCGGCTCACCAGCGTCTTCCCGCGGCCGATCGCGACGCCGTGGCGCAGAACCTCCGGCTCGCCGAGCAGCTCGGTGCGCAAACGGTGACGCTCGGCGGACAGAGTGTGAGCGACGAGGTGCTGGCCTATGCCGGCGCCCACAACATCACGAAGATCATCGTGGGCAAGCCCACGCACGCCCGCTGGCGTGACAAGCTGCGCGGCTCGCTGCTGGACGCGCTGGTTCGGGCCAGCGGCGCGATCGACGTCTACGTCATCACCGGCGACTCCGAGGAGGGCCGCCCGCGCCCCGAGCTCCGGCCCGCGCCCAAGTCAGGTCTCGCCGAGTACGCGGAGGCCGCGCTCATCGTGCTGGCCGCCACGCTGTTCTGCGTGCTGCTCCGGCCCGTGTTCGCCACCATCGACGTGGCGATGGTCTACCTGCTCGCCGTCGTGGTGGTGGCGACCCGCCACCGGCAAGGGCCGTCCATCGCGGCCTCGTTGCTCAGCATCGCGCTGCTCGATTTCTACTTCGTCCCGCCGTTCTACACCTTCTCCGTGTCCGACACGCGCTATTCGCTCACGTTCGCGGTCATGTTCGTCATCGCGCTGGTCATGAGCCGGCTCACCGCGCGGGTCCGGGCCCAAGCGCAGGGGGCGCGCGAGCGGGAGGAGCGCACGGCGGCGCTGTACGCGATGAGCCGGGAGCTCGCCGCCAACCGGCGCGAGAGCGATCTGATCGGCGTGACGCTTCGGCACCTCCGCAACACCTTCGCCAGCGAAGTGGTGCTCCTCCTGTCGGACGAGAGCGGGCGGCTCGCCGTTCGGGGCGACGGGGTGAGTCCGGCCGTGCTCGCCGAGAAAGAGCGCAGCGTCGCGCAATGGGTCTACGACCACGGGCAGATCGCGGGATACGGCACGAGCACCCTCCCCGGCGCCGAGCTGATGTACGTGCCGCTCACGTCCTCGGGGCGGACGCTCGGGGTCATGGGCATCCGGCCCTCGGAGCCGAAGCGGTTCCGCGATCCGATCCAGCGGCAGTTGCTGGAGACCTTCGCCGGCCAGGCGGCCGCGGCGCTGGAGCGGGTGGCGCTCGCGGAGTGGAACCAGCGGAGTCAACTGGAGATGGAGGCCGAGCGGCTCAGGACCTCGTTGTTGAGCTCGCTGTCCCACGATCTGCGGACGCCGCTGGCGGACATCGAGCGGGCGGCCGGCCTCCTCGTCGACGACGAGGCGCTGGCGCCGCCGGCTCGGCGCGAGCTGGCGGGCACAGTTCTGGGCGAATCGCGGCGCATGGCTCGACTCGTGACCAGCCTGCTCGAGATGATCCGGCTGGAAAGCGGCGCGCTGCAGGTGCAACGGGAAGTGCAGCCGCTCGACGAGGTGATCGGCATCGCGCTGATCCGGCTGGGGGAGCGGTCGGGCGACCATCCGGTGACGACATCGCTACCGCCCGATCTCCCGGTCGTGCCGATCGATGGGCTGCTCATCGAGGAGGTGCTCATCAACCTGCTGGAGAACGCCGCGCAATACGCGCCTCCGGGGACACCGATCGAAGTCTCGGCGACGGCCGATCCCGACGCCATCACGGTCGAAGTGGCGGACCGCGGACCCGGACTGCCCCCCGGTGAGGAATCGAGGATCTTCGACGGGCTCGGTCTCACGATTGCCCGCGGGATCGTGAAGGCGCACGGCGGGCGTATCTGGGCCGCGAACCGTCCCGGTGGCGGCGCCGCCTTCCGGTTCACCCTCCCGGTCGCCGGACTCTCACCCGAGGGCGCGGCGCCAGCGCAGGCGGCGCGATCGGGTCAGCCGGCGGTCGGCGCCTAGCGCGGAGCGGCGGGACGAGGGAATGTGCTGTCCAGCGCCATGTTGAGCCGCAGGACGTTCACCCGCGGATCGCCCAAGAACCCGAACTGGCGGCCTTCGGTGTGCCGATCCACCAGCGCACGGACCGCCTGAGAGTCGGCGGCCCGCTCCCGGGCCACCCGCGATACCTGAAGCGCAGCGTTGGCCGGCGAGATGTGCGGATCGAGGCCGGAAGCGGATGACGTCACCATGTCGCTTGGGATGTGCCCTTTCATTGCGCCGTCGTTCTTCACCACACTGTCGACCGCCTGCGCGATGAGCGTGTCGGCCAGCTTCACGTCGGTCGGTCCCTTGTTGGTTCCGCCCGAGGCGGTCGCGTCGTAGCCGCTGCCCGCCGCGGACGGGCGCGGGTGGAAGTAGGCGGGGCCGCCGAACCCCTGCCCGATCAGCTCGCTCCCCACCGTCGTGCCGTTCACCACGATCAACGAGCCGTTCGCCTGCTTCGGGAACAGCAGGTGAGCCACCACGGTCACGACGCCGGGATACGCCAGCCCGGTGATGACGCAGAGCAAGAGCGTGAGGACGATGGCGGGGCGGATCTGTTTGCCGATCATAGTCACACCAAGTGAAGAAACACGAGAGCGACGTCGAGGATCTTGATCCCGACGAAGGGAACGATCACACCGCCGATTCCATAGACGACGAAGTTCCGGCGCAGGATGCTGGCGGCGCCGGCGGGGCGGTATCGCACGCCGCGGAGCGCGAGCGGAATCAGCGCGATGATGATGAGCGCGTTGAAGACGACGGCGCTCAGGATGGCGGACGTCGGCGAATGGAGCCGCATCACGTTGAGCGTGTTGAGCTCGGGGTAGGTGGCGGCGAACATCGCGGGGATGATCGCGAAGTACTTCGCCACGTCGTTGGCGATGGAGAAGGTGGTGAGCGAGCCCCGGGTGATGAGGAGCTGCTTCCCGATCTCGACGACCTCGATCAGCTTGGTCGGGTTCGAGTCCAGGTCGATCATGTTGCCGGCTTCCTTCGCCGCCTGGGTCCCGGTGTTCATC
>JBGPVE010000234.1:0-4661 GCA_041491545.1 Gemmatimonadota bacterium
CGAGACGGTGGCGACCGCCTGGGCAGCCGAAGCCCAGGTGACGGCGCGACTGGTCACCTGATGCCCCGAGCGGTCCAGGGGAATTGCGGTCAACTGGAGGGTCTCGCCTGTGCTGAGATTGGCGGCGGCGGGTTGCAGGCGGATCGACAGCACGACCGGCGACGTGGAATCGGTGGTCACCCCGCAGCCCATCGAGGCCACAGGACCGAGGGCCACCAAAGCAGCGGCGAAATATGTGCGCATCGAACACCTCCGGACCGACTCGGTCCGCCATCGGGGTTGTGCGACCGTTCGAGGGACGGGACCGCACAGATTGCTCAGACGCGCGCTGCCTAGTAGTCCCACCAACCCAGCACGACGTCGGCCGGAACCGTCTCGTAGACGAAGCGGCCTCGGCCGAGTTGTCTGAGGCAATTCTGTCCCCAGCGCCATAGAGCCCTCCAAAGCGAGTGGAGAAGTGGCCTGCGGCGCCGTATATTCGGGTCGCCGGTGCGAAGGCGTGCCTTCTCACCAGGCTTAACGGAGAGCCGTGCCCAAACACGACATCGCCCTTCACGACCGGCGGGCAGTGTTGGTGCGGGCCGGCGGACACCGCAATGGACGCCCCGGCGCCACCCCCAGACGTACTCACGGAGCTACGGAGCGGCGCGCAGCCTTCGCTCGACCATGTCGTCGCACTCACCTATCAGGAGCTCCGCGCAATCGCCCATCGTCGCCTCGTCTCCCGCGGCCGGAGTGGAACGCTATCGACGACGGCGCTGGTGCACGAGACCTACCTCAAGCTGGTCGACCAGTCGCGAGCGCAATGGCAGGACCGCGCGCACTTCCTCGCCCTGGCATCCCTGGCCATGCGGCACGTCCTGGTCGATCGCGCGCGGGAGCGAAGCGCACTCAAGCGGGGAGGGGAGCGCCGTCGGATCACGCTCGACGAAGAGGCCCTGACCGTCGAGGATCAGCCTGAGGCGCTGCTCCAGCTCGACGAGGCGCTCACTCGCCTGGCGGCCGCCGAGCCACGCCTCGCGCGGGTAGTGGAGTGCCGGTTCTTCGGCGGCTTGACGGAAGCGGAGACGGCCGAAGCCCTCGAGGTTACGGCCCGCACGGTCCAGCGGGACTGGGTGAAGGCGCGCGTGCTGCTCCGGCGCTCGCTCGAATCGTGAGCCAGGACTGGTCGGAGCTCGCCTCGCTGATCGATGCGCTGCTCGACGCGCTGCCGGAACGGCGCCCGTCGCTCATCGAGGAGCTCTCCGGCGGCAACGCGGCGGGCCGGGCGGATCTGGAGCGTCTCTTGGTGGAATGCGGGCGAGAACCGGCCCTGCTCAGGCGGCCGGCGGCGGACTCTTTCGCGGCGCTGTTCGACGAGGACGTCGCAGCGTTTCCCGAGGCGCTCGCCGAGCGCTATCGGCTGACGCGGGAGCTGGGCCGTGGCGGCATGGCGACGGTGTTTCTCGCCCACGATCTCAAACACGGCCGCGATGTCGCGGTCAAGGTGGTGCATCCGGTTCTGGCGGCGGCGCTAGGACCGGCGCGGTTCCTTCGCGAGATCGAGATCGCCGCCCAGCTGCACCATCCCCATATCGTCCCGCTCTACGATTCCGGCGAAGCCGGCGGGTGCCTGTACTACGTGATGCCGTACGAGGCGGGGTTGTCGCTGCGCCAAAAGCTGGCGCGCGACGGGCCGCTTTCGCTGGAAGATGCGGTGCTCGTCCTCCATGACGTGTGCGATGCGCTGGCGTACGCACACGAGCACGGGATCATCCACCGCGACATCAAACCGGACAACGTGCTGCTTTCCGGCCGCCACGCGATGGTCACGGATTTCGGGGTGGCGAAAGCCGCAACGGATGCGACCGCGGGTGCGGCCCCCCCCGCGACCGGCATCGCCCTCGGCACGCCGGCGTACATGGCGCCCGAACAGATCGCGGCCGATCCGCGCATCGATCATCGGGCCGACATCTATGCCGTCGGCGTCCTGGCTTACGAGCTGTTGGCCGGCCGGCCGCCCTTTACGGGTCACGCACCGCAAGAAATCCTGGCGGCGCACCTGACGCAGGCGCCGGTGCCCATCACCGCGCTTCGGCCGGACGTGCCCGGTTCGCTCTCCGAGCTGGTGATGAAGAGCCTCGAAAAGCGGCCGGCGGATCGCTGGCAGACCGCTGCGGACCTGGTGCGACGCCTGGAAGCGTTCCCGCTCACCCGGAGCCAACCGACGCTCTTGCCGTTGTCGCGACGACGCTGGATGCGTGCGGCGGCGGTGGCTGCAGGGGTCCTCGGTCTCGTGGCCATTGCCGTGGTGGCAGCGCGGCGCGGCGCGGGGCCGGGCGGCTCGTGGCGGGATCGCTGGTCCAACGCACGGATCGAACGACTCACCGATTTCCCCGGCTCCGAGGTGGATGCCGCGATCTCCGCGAACGGCCAGTTCGTGGCGTTCCTGGCCGACCGGGACAGCGTGTTTGACGCACTTGTCGGCCAGGTGGGGAGCGGGGAGTTCGTGAACCTGACCGGCGGACGTCTGCCGCAGCTGTTCAACGAGGACGTTCGCAACATCGGATTCTCCGCCGACGCCGCGCACGTGTGGATCCGGGTGGCCGACATCACGTCGCCGGCCAGCGTATCTCTGGTGCCCACCATCGGCGGCCCCACGCGCCCCTTCCTCAACACCGCGGTGATGGCCGCGTGGTCTCCGGATGGATCCAAGGTCGCGTACCACGAGACCACGCCGGGCGATCCGATCTACGTCGCCGATAGTGATGGCGGGAATCCGCGGCGACTCTTCATCGGCGATCCGGGTGTCCACTCCCACCACCTGAGCTGGTCGCCGGACGGCCGTTTCCTGTATTTCTCGCACGGGCTGCCGCCGGACGAAATGGACGTCTGGCGGATCCCGTCGAGCCGCGGTCAACCGGAGCGGATCACCCACCACAACTCGAAGGTGGCGTATCCCGTGCTGCTCGACGATCGCACGCTAGTCTACACGGCGACCGCGGACGACGGCACCGGCCCCTGGTTGTACTCGATGGACCTCGAGCACCGGGTCGCCGATCGCGTGAGCACGGGCGTCGAGCACTACCTCTCGATCTCGGCGAGCGCCGAGACGCCCGGGCAACCGAGGCGCCTGGTGGCGACCGTCTCGAATCCCAGCGTGGAGCTGTGGACCGTGCCGATTGCGAACGGGGTCGCCGACGAGCAAGCCGCCCGTCGCATTACGTTGCCGACCGGACGATCAGCCGCCCCACGCTTTGGCCCCGACTCCTCGCTCTTCTATCTGGCTTCGCGGGGCGGAGCCGATGGCGTATGGCGGCTTTCCGGCGCGGGGGCGAGCGAGCTCTGGAAACCCAGCCACGGCGCGGTGGTCGGCGCAGCGGCGGTATCGCCCGACGGTAGAAGGGTGTGCTTTCCGGTGCGCTGGCAGGGCCGTTCGACACTCCACTGCACGACCGCGGAGGGAACCGGCGTCTCCCTCCTCGCCGAGTCGCTCGACGTGAGAGGGGCTCCGTCATGGTCTCCGGATGGTAAGTGGATTGCCGTTGGCGCCATGGACGGCCCCGGCGTTCGCGTGTTCACGATCCCGGCCGACGGGGGCACGCCGGTTCGATTGGTGGATTCGGTTTCCTCCAATCCCGTCTGGTCTCCGGACGGCAAATTCATTCTGTACTCGGGAACCCCCCGGGCACGCAGCGCTCCGTTGAAGGCGGTCACGCCGGATCGCCAGGCATTTTCCCTCCCGCCCCTCCTGGTTGATCGGGTCGGGGACAGCTATCGATTCCTTCCGGATGGCAAACGGCTCGTGGTGAAGCTCGGTGGATTCCGGCGCCAGGATTTCTGGTTGTTCGATCTCACGACCGGGCAGCGGCGGCAGTTGACTCGGCTGCGACCGGGGGATGCACTCCAGCGCTTCGATGTGTCGCCGGACGGCAAGCGCGTATTGTTCGAGCGGGTGCGCGAGAACTCGGACGTGGTGCTGATCGAGCTACCCCGCCGATAGCACGGTAGGAGTGCCGCTTGACAAGCCGGAGCGATCGAGCTGGAGGACCAGGCGAATCCAGGCCTATGAGCGATCATTCCCGTGGCCCGGCCAGGTTCCGCTATCGTAGTTGGGGTGGGGAAGTCGTAATTAGGTACGAGGGATGACGCACGGGTGTCTGCCCCGATGCAATGAGGCCCGATGAGGAAGTTCACACTGTTGGAGATGGGGCAGTGTGCAATGCTCGTTTCCCAGCCAGCCGCAGCCCAGGGCTGCGAACCCAACCGCTTTACCACACCGATCGATCGGACCATGTCCACATTCCTCGTGCTCCCCACGCCGGTGATGTCCGCCCCGAACCAATTGGCGATCCGCACGGCGATCGTCCACACCTCCCGCGGCGCCGTTGATCAAGACGTTCTGGGCCGCTGAATTCCTCCTCTGTCGCGAGGACCCTGCAGGGAAGCTGCCTTCCTGGAATCGAGTGACGTACATCGTCTTGGGGAGCCACCCCCCGATGGTGCAGTGGTCGAGAAAGAGCGGCGGATACTCGCGGTTACCCTTGACCGTGGCGTCGAGGAACGCGGAGAGGTAGATCCGGGCCATCCGGCGCTGCGAGTGTCAGCCCGGAGCGTCCCCGACCATATTTCCGAGATGGCCGTGCTCTCCCTCGCCGACATCGCCGTCGAATTCGGCGCCA
>JBGPVE010000235.1:0-4622 GCA_041491545.1 Gemmatimonadota bacterium
AGCGGTACGCCGGCAACCTGCCCCAACGCCATTACGCGCCGCTCTGGGTAGTTCTGCGGCAACCGCGTCCACTCGAGGTGCGGCGCATCGAAGATCCGAACAGCATCGGCGAAGTCGATTCCACGCTCGCGAATGTTCCGCGTGTTCTTGGCCGCGTCCCAGTCGAAGCGCATCAAGGCAATATACCATTTGTATATACACTTGGCAACTCAGCCCCCGCCCCACTTCACAATACGCCCCGCGATCGCCGACGCCGCCACCGTATACGGACTTGCGAGATACACCCGCCCCGGCCCCGACCGCCCCGGAAAATTCCGATTGATCGCGCTCACCGTCACCGTCTCACGGTCGTAGCTGACGCCCGGCCCCGCGTTGATGCACGCGCCGCAGGACGGCCCGAGCACCCGCGCACCCACGGCCTCGAACAGCTCCGCATATCCCCGCCGCTCGGCGTAGCGGCGCACCTCCTGGCTGCCGTACTGCACGTAGCATCTCACGTCGGGATGGACCCGCTCGCCCCGGGCGAGCGCCTCCGCGAAGACGCGAGCGTACATGTCCATGTCTTCCCGCTTGCCCGCCGTGCAGCTCCCCGCGTAGGCGATGTCGATCCTCACTGCGTCGCCCAACTCGTCGATCGAGCGCCCGTTGCCGGGATCTCCCGGCAGCGCCACCATCGGCTCGAGGCTCGCCGCGTCGATCTCGACGGAGGCCTCGTACCGCGCGCCCAAATCGGAGACGAGCCCCGCGATCAGCCGCTCGGCGTCGCTTCGCTCCATCCCGCGCTCCGAGACGAGAAACTTCACGACCACCTCGTCCGGCGGCACGATCGCGCTCAACGCGCCCACCTCCGCCGCCATGTTGGTGAGCGTGGCGCGCTCATCGAGCGGCAACTCGCCGAGGGCGGAGCCGCCGTATTCCAAGATTCGACCCAGCGCGCGTCCCTCGCGCACCAACGGCGTGCGGAGAAGCTGGAGCATGAGATCCTTGGCGGTGACGTTGCCCGGCATCCGGCCGTTCACCGTGATCAGGATCGATGGCGGCACCCGAAGCCGAACGTCGCGGGTGAGCCAGGCCTGGCAGATCGCGGTCGTTCCCACGCCGACCGCCAGACACCCGATCGCGCCGCTGTGCGGCGTATGGCTGTCGGTCCCCACGACGAGCTGACCCGGCAGCGCGTGACGCTCGAGGATCCTGGAGTGACAGATGGCGTCGTCGTACAGCACGACGTCCTGCTCCACCGCGAACTCCCGCTGCTCCCGCTCGAGCCCGCGCGCCAGATCGAGCAGGCCGCTGGCCTTGCGCTCCGCGGTCATGGCCTGGTCGAGCAAGGTGAGATGATCGCGGAAGAAGAAGATCGACTCGCGCTCGGCCAGCCTCGCTCCCGGCCCCATCGCGGCCCGCCAGAGCGCCGCCGCCATAGGCGTCACATACTCGTGGCTGAAGCGAATGTCGGCACGAACGAAGCCCTCGTCCCCGGGTTGTACCGCGGAGACGCCGGCCGGCCCGTGGAGATCGGTCACCCAATGGCGGGCGACGATCTTCTCCGCCAGCGTCATCGGGCCGGGCGAAGCGCTCGGCATCGGCGCTCGCTCACTCCCAGCGACGCGCGCCCGGCCATACGCGAGGAGCCCGCCGTGCTCGATCACCGCGCCCGTGACCGCGCCTCGACCCTCGGTGAAGCGGCCGAGCGGGATCGGAGCGCCGCGGCGCAGCAGGGCCAACAGGTCGAAGTCGGTGCTCGTCAGGATGCCCAGGTGCTCGCAGTTCTCCCGATAAATCCGCTCGAAGCTCTCGGCGATGATCAGCCGGATCCCGGCGGCACGCTCCGCGTAGGGCGACGCCTCACGACTTGAGCCCTTGCCGCGCCGCCGGCCGCTCACCGAGACCATGAAGCCGGCGCGGCGGACGGCACCCGGCACGATCGGAAACTCGCCGCGGCAGTCGAGGCCGAGATAGGGAAAGTCGCCCAGCCGCTCGTCGCAGTAGTAGCAGACGTACGCGGGGGTGATCTCGTCGGTCGAGATGTCGTCCCGGAGCTTGATCGCTGGAGTCCAATCGAGATCCCGCCCGTCGAGCTGCTCTCTGAGCAACGCGGGATCCTCGGTCAGATACAGAATGCGGCCGTCGAACCGGATGGTTGGAGACACGCGCGAAAGCTGGCGCCGCTCGTCACGCCGTACAAGGCGAGGAGTGGAGGCGGACCCCCGGCCCCGCTACCATTAGCGGGTGCATAAACTGGTCTTGTCGGCGCTTGCGGTGTGCGCCGCTCCCCTCCAAGCGCAGGCCGCCTGGCGTGTCGAGCAGCCTGAGATGGCGCACCGCACCGGCATCTTCAGCAATCCGCTGCTCACCGAAAGCTCGGGGCTAGCCGCGAGCCGGCGCCAACCCGGCGTCCTCTGGTCCCTGAACGATTCCGGCAACGGCCCGTTCATCTTCGCCACCGATACCGCTGGCACCGACCTCGGCACGTTCCGGGTTCGGGGCTCGCGCAACGTCGACTGGGAGGAGATCTCACTGGGGCCGTGCGGCCGGGCCCAATGCCTCTACATCGCCGACACCGGCGACAACCGGGAGCGGCGCCGCTCTGTCGCGCTGTATCGGATCCCCGAGCCCGATCTTCCGTCCCGGCATCCACGCCGGCTGCGCGAGACCGCGCCAGCCGACGTGCTCGAGTTTCGTTACCCCGACGGACCGCACGATGTCGAGGCGATTTGGGTCGACACCACGGGCGCCGTTCACTTGGTCACGAAAGGCAGAAGCCACGGAGCGCGCCACTTCCGCCTACCCGCGGCCGCATGGACGAGCGCGCAGCCGGTCGTGGCCGAGCGCCTCGACAGCCTCCCGATCCCGGTGGACGCCTGGTTACACCGGCTCGTCACCGCCGCCTCGCCGTCGCCGGACGGCCGCTGGGTCGCGATCCGCACCTACGGCGAGATCTACTTCTTCGTCCCCACCGACGCGGGCCCGCTCGGGCTGCCGTCGGATCCGGTGGCCTGCAACGTTCAGGGCCTGGAGCTGCAGGGCGAAGGGCTCGCCTGGCTCGACGACAGCCGGCTGATTCTGGGCAGCGAGCGCGCCTTCCTGCGAGCCGGAACTCTGACCGAGGTGCGCTGCCAGCGTCCACTCGCGCAACACCAACAGCCCTCATGAATCTTCCGGCCGCTCTCGTCCGTCCTGCCCTCATCGCGTTCATCTCGTCACTCGTCCCCCTGGCGAGCGCCCGTCCGCAAACCAAGCCGACATCGGTCTCGGCGGACCAAGTCGCCAATCGAGTGAGTGCCGCCGCGATCCTGGCGCATCTGACGTTTCTGGCCGACGATGCGCTCGAAGGACGGGGCACCGGCACCCGCGGTGGGCTGATCGCCGCCAAGTATGTGGCGGCCCAGTTTCGCCGGCTCGGCCTCGAGCCGGCGGGCGACAGTGGCACCTACTTCCAGGCCGTTCCCCTGCTCGGCCGCACCCCGACGCCGTCGCTCCGGGCGCTTGTCGGGGACAGCACGGTGACCTTTCGCCCCCGCGAAGACTACGTCTTGGTGCCGGTCACCAACGACACGGTGACCGAGTTGACCGCCGATGTCGTGTTCGCGGGCTACGGAATCGAGGCGGCCAACCGGCGGTGGGACGACTACAAAGACGCAGACGTTCGGGGCGAGATCGTCCTGCTCCTGGCCAACGACCCGGACTCGACGGTGTTCGATCGGGCGTCCGGAAGACCGTGGACCGCCGTGCGCGAAAAGATGGACGAGGCGGCGCGCCGGGGCGCCGCGGGCGTGCTGGTCATCCACACCCCGTCTGTCGGCGCGTGGAAGTCGGTGGCCGCCGCCCTCAGCAGCGAGCGAATCGCGCTGCGGGCTCGGCCGGGACCAGTGCGTTTCTGGGGGTGGATCACGGCCGGTGCCGCGAATGATCTGCTCGGACGCGCGGGGCAGAGCCTCGAGCAGCTCATCGCCGCCGCGCAGACGCGCGATTTTCGGGCGGTGCCGTTGCCGCTTCGTCTCGACGCGACGATCCTCACCGCGCTCCGGCCGGTGAACACGATGAACGTCGTCGCTCGACTTCCCGGAGGCGGTGCGCACGCCGGCGAGTCGGTTCTGCTGGGCGCGCACTACGACCATCTGGGGATCGGGCGCCCCGAGCACGGCGACTCGATCTACAACGGCGCGGAGGACAACGCGTCCGGCGTGGCTGCCATGCTCGCGGCCGCCCAGGCCTTTGCCAAGAGCGGTGTCCGCACCGCTCGCTCGCTCGTCTTCGTCGCGTTCGGCGCGGAGGAGCTGGGGCTGATGGGCTCCGACGAGCTCGCCGTCAACCCGCCGCCGGCGCTTGGGCGCGTGGTGGGCGCAATCGCGTTGGATGTGCAGAACCTCTACGGTCGCACGCGGGACATCGGGAGTCTCGGGTTGAGCCAATCCTCCCTCGGTCGCGCGTTTCGCGCGGCCGCAAAGGCCGAGAAGCTGGCGGTGATCGAGGATCCGGACGATCTCCGCCGCGGCCGTTTCTATCGCTCCGACCAGTACTCGTTCGTGCGCGCCGGCGTGCCGGCCATCCGGGTGCTCAACGGACTCGACTACGTCGGCCGACCTTCGACCTGGGGCGCCGAGCAGAGGGAACGCTATTGGAAC
>JBGPVE010000236.1:0-4606 GCA_041491545.1 Gemmatimonadota bacterium
AGGCCGGTGAGCTCGCTCCGCGTATAGCCCCGGCGGATCGAGGTCATCCCGTCGTGCACGGTCACTGCGTCGAAGCGGAGGAGCCGGGCGCCAAACCAAAAAGCGACCGGGCCCAGAGCGCTGCGCCGCAGATCCAGGATCACGACGCCGAGCCGAGCCAATCGATTGCAGGTGCGGAGCAGCTCGACCACGGAATCGGGCTCGAAGTGGTGGGCGACGCTACTCACCAACACCAGGTCGACGCTCTTGTCGCCGATCGGTGGCATGCCGGCGCATCCAACCGCCATCGGCAGGCCCTGCGCAACCGCGAGACGCGCGGCGATCTTGCTGCGCTCCAGTCCGAGCGGGACGACGCGGATACCGCGGCGCGAGCCCCAATCGACCGCCGCGCGGGGGACGTCGCCGGAGCCGGTGCCGACGTCGAGCAGCGTCACGGTCGTGCCGGGCGGCAGGGCGCCGAGCGTCCGGCGCAGTCCGTGGCGCAAGGCGGCGAGCGCGCCGAACCATCGATTGGAGCGTGCGATGTTGCGCAACGACTCCGCCACCCTGTCCGGGTGAGCCGTCGGGTCGTCCAGAAGCTCGGTGCCGACTCGACTGATCGATAGCATTGCCATTGCTACCCGAGCACCGCGTAGCCGCCACGGTAGTAAAGGAGCGGTCGGCGGTCGGTCGTCGCGCCGCCGACCACCCGACCGATCACGATCGTGTGATCGCCGGCCTCGTGCAGCGCGAGGCGGACACACTCGATGTGCGCGAGCGCACCCTCGAGGAGGACGCCGCCGCGGTCGCTCATCCGGTACCCGACGCCCTCGAAGCGATCGTCATGCGGATCGGCAAATCGTCGCGAGAGCGCTTCCTGGTGGCTCGCGAGAATGTTCACGACGAACGTCTCCCCCTGCGTGATGACCCGGTGCATCTCGGCCGCGTGATCGATGCTGACCGAGAGGAGCGGTGGCTCCAGCGAGACCGAGGCCAGGCTATTCGCCGTCATCCCACACGGTCGCCCGCCCGGGGCCACGACGGTGATCACCGTCACCCCCGTGGCGAAGCGGCCGAGCAGTTGGCGAAATTGTGCGGCATCGACGTCGGTCACGGATCAGAGCACCATTTTGGCGAGAAAGAGCGGGTTGAGCACCTCTCGCGCCGGCACGAAATCGCCGGTCACGCCGATCAGCGTGTGCGCCAACTCGGGCTTGCGCCCGAGTCGGGCCACGATCCCGTCGAAGAGTCGCGGCCATACCATCGCGTAGCCGATGAGTCGCTCCACTGCCCACTTTCCGGCGAAGGCACGGCGCCGGGCTCGACGATAGCCCTCCAAGCGCCCGGCGGTGACGATACCGCTCTCGGCCAGCGCCTCCCCGACGTGCGCAGCGGCCAGCTCGGCCCCGCGGAGCGCGCTACAGATCCCCTCGCCCGTGAAGGGGTCGAAGAAATCTGCGGCATCACCCACGAGCAGCGCGCCGTCGGCCGTCACATGGCGGGACCAGCTCGCAAACGGGCCGGTCACCAGCACGGGGCGCGTGAGGCGCCTGGGATCGACCCGTCCGCGGACACCGGGGAACCGCTCCAGCTCCTCGAAGAAGAACCGGGCGAGCCGGCCCCGCGCTCCCATGGCTCGGGCGGTTCCCACCACCAGCGCCACGTTCGCGATGTCGCCACCGATCGGATTGAGTCCGACGTATCCCTCAGCGCCGACGTGCATCTCGGCCGATCGCTCGAGTCCCGGCAGGCCGGCCACATGCGCCACGAACGCCATCCGGTGGAGCCAGCCGGTCGACCGGCCGCCGATCCGCCTCGCGACGACCGAGCGGAGCCCGTCCGCGCCGATCGTGAGCCGTGCCCGGATGGTCCGGCGGCTCCCCGAAGCTCGCACGACCGCTCCCGCCACCGCCCCCCGGTCGTAGAGCAGCTCTTCCAGCGTCGTCCGCTCGAGCACCACGGCCCCCGCTGCGCGAGCCGCCTCGACCAGGCGGTGATCCAGCACCCGCCGAGCGACGGAGAGCCCGGTCGGGCGGAAGGGCGGCGGGCTCGCGAGCGCGAATCGGCCGTGGAGCCGGGCGCCCGCCGGTCCGTAGACGATCGTTCCTTCGAGGGGCTGCGCGCCCGCCCGCTCCAGATCGCCCACTACGCCCAGCCGGTCGAGCACGCGCACCGCCTCCGGGCTCAGATACTCGGAGCAGGCCTTCTCTCGCGGGAACGACACGCGATCGATCGCGACGACCGACAGGCCGGCCCGGGCCAGCAGTGCCGCCGACGCGCTGCCTGCGGGACCGGCGCCGACAATCAGTACGTCCACCATCGGCAATCGCCGCCTCCGCTCAGGCCACGCGGTCGAATTCATCCGCATCGAGCCGGAGGAGGTTCGGCGTGGGAAAACTGTATCGCATTGTGAAGGTCACGGGGCCGGTCGGGCCGGCGTACGTCACCGTGACACTCGTCGCATCCGCCTCGTACGTGCAGGCCCGATCGGTGGTGAGCTGAGCGCCGTCCGTGATCGTGAGGAAGGTTTCCTGGCAGAGGCCCTCGGGCGCGAATCGCCAGGTCGTCGTCTGAATCGTGCTCGGAAGGAAGGCCGTCGTCACGCTACGCCAGGTGCCCAGGAGCAGAGATGGCTGGGGCGGCGGCGGGGTACCGCCCGGCTGGCCGCCTCCCGGACGCGGAACTCCGACGCTGCCCGCCGGCTCGGTGGGTTGCGGGCTGCACGCGGCGATCAGCCCGACGCAGGCGATACCCACGCCCAGGCGACCCAGCCAGCGACAGCCGCGGCCGCGGTAGCGAGCCCATTGACGCCGTCGTTGTTCAGCCACGCCCATCCTCTCAAGCGAACCGTGGGGGTTCCGCAGCGATGCACGGCCCATTCGGATGCCACCTCGCAGCGCGGACAGCGGAACCCAGCCTGTGCGGTGGCCCCCAAAGCCGAATCCAGCACCATGCCCCCGAAACCTATCAGTGAGGCCACCGGCAGGAGCGAAGGCATACGGCCGGCACCGCTTCCGGCCGCGGCGACCAACCCGGCTCCGACCAGCGCCCCGATGGTGCCGGTGAGCGTCATACCCCCACTCGTCCCAGCCGGTACTGACCGCCAAGTAAGCAGGTGACGTGGCAGGCTCCGGCTCCATGCACCGAGCGAGGTGGCCCACGTGTCAGCCGCCGCAGCCGCCAAGCTCGAGGTCACGATCCAGAGGCCGAGGCCGGCATTGCGGAGGCCAACCAGGGAGCCGAGCATTGCGGCGCCCCCGTTTGCCAAGACCTGCCAGTGGTCGCGGCAATTCCCTTTGGCGTCGACCACGGCGCCCTGGCGGGGGGCTGCGAGACGCGAAACGGCACTGCTCGACACGAAAAAGGCGGCGAGTGTCGCGCCGCCCGGCCATCCGGTGCCAACCAATATGAGTGTGCCGACGGTCCAAGCGGCCATCGCTCCCGAGCCGGTGAGTGCCCCAAGCCGCCATCCCAGGGCGGTCACCGTCGCGGATACCGCCGCCGCGAGGGGCAGGGGTAGGGTCACTGGGTCTTGCGGAGCGCCGACAGAATCCGAGCACGGAGCCCGTCGGGGCAGCACTGTCCTTTGACCGTCACCTCCAGCATCGCCAGGAAGCTTTGCTCGAACTGGACGTGCTCGAAGCAGCTCCGGCAGTGGTCCAGGTGGACGGCGATCTGCGTCGCCGTGTCCGGCGTCAGCTCCTGCTTGAGATAATCCTGGAGCAGCTCGAGCGCCTTGAGGCAGTCCACCTGGTCCGCCATCAGTGCGCTCCCCGAACCTTGATGTATCCCATTTCTCGCGCGTGGTCGTAGAGCGTGCCCTGGAGCTGGCGGCGTGCGCGGAAGAGGCGTGATTTCACGGTTCCGACCGGAATCTTCAACACTTCCGCGATCTCGGCATAGCTCATATCCTCCACGTCACTCAGCACCAGGACCTCACGAAAATCTTCGGGGAGCGCATCGATCGCCTCCAGCACCTTGGCATCGATGATCTGCGAGAAGAACATTCCCTCGGGGTCTTCGTCGGCCGGAGCGCGAGATATGGAATACGGTTCCACCGCCTCGAGATCCATCGCTATCGGTTCGCGCTGACGCCTTCGGTAGTCATTGATGAAGGTGTTACGCAGAATGGTGAACAGCCAGCCACGGACGTTGGTTCCGGGCTGATACCGCTCCCAGGACCGGAACGCCTTGAGTACGGTATCTTGGACGAGGTCCTCGGCTCGGCTCGGCTCCGTGGTGAGCCGGAGCGCAAGGCGGTAGAGGCTGTCCAGTTGCGGCAGCACTTCCCGTTCGAAGGATTCCCGGCGAGCATCGGGGTCGGCCATCCCGCAATGTTCCCAGGGCTTGGCCGAGGCGCAAGGACCCCCTGGATGGGGGGGCGCGTCCCGGCTATGTTCCGCGCCGTCGCACGTCAGCGATACGCATCGCCGTCACTTCCCGACCCGGTCCCGTGTCCGACGCTCTAGCGATCCCCGCCATTCTTCCGTTGAGCTTGCTGGAGGCCATCCGGAATCTCGACACACCGGTCGAGGACGGCCTCGAGGTGCTCGCCCACGAAATCGTTGCCCGTCGACTGGGCCTGAGCACGACCGTGGCCGCGCAGATCGAGCGATACCGCGAGACC
>JBGPVE010000237.1:0-4589 GCA_041491545.1 Gemmatimonadota bacterium
ACGTCCCGCTCCTCGCCGGCGTGGGCGATCTTCAAGACGGCTCGCTTGCCGTCGGTGAACCGGATCAGGAAGTTCTGGTCGCGCTCGCTGGGAAGCGGGCGCACCGCGCCGGGCCGCCCGAAGCGGCGCTCGGCGATCTCTTCGGCTTCGGCCGGCGTCAACGCCGGCTGGCGAAACGTGATGCTCAGGGTCACACGCGGCAGGTCGCGACAGCGTCGCGCAACGCCGAGAGCGGCTCCCGGGTGGGCACGAATTCGTGGGCGACGAACCCGCCATACCCGCTGTCGGCGATCGCACGGGCGATGGCGTGATAGTTCAGCTCCTGCGTGTCGTCCAGCTCGTGGCGGCCGGGGACACCGCCGGTGTGGAAGTGGCCGATGTGGGCGATGTGATCCCGGATCGTGCGGATCACGTCCCCTTCCATGATCTGCATGTGGTAGATGTCGTACAGCAGCTTCACGCGCGGCGAGCCGACGCCCGCGATCACGCGGGCCCCGAACGCGGTGTGATCGCCCTGGTAGTCCGTATGGTCCACCTTGCTGTTCAGCAGCTCGACGCAGACGGTGACTCCCTGCGCTTCGGCCAGCGGCGCGACGCGGCGCAGCCCGTCGATGCAGGCGGCGACCGCGTCCTCATCGCTGCGCCCGCTCCGGTTCCCGAACATCGCGATGAGGTTGGGGACACCGGCCCGGGCCGCCAACGGAATGGTATCGGTGAGCTCCTGCACGAGCAGGTCGTGGCTCGTCCGATCGTTGAAGCCGCGCGCGATGAAGTCACGACGCCGGGACGGGTATCCCATCGAGCAGATCAGCCCCGCTTCGCGCGCGACGGGCCACTCGTCGGGTTGCAGCAGGTCGATCGCGACGAGCCCCATCGCCTGTGCCGCCCGGCAGAACTCCGGCAGGGGGATGGTCTGAAAGGGCCAGCGACACACCGACTGTTTGAGGCGTTCCGGTGGGGACGCCGGCCGCTCGGAACGGGCGGCGGCGGGAGCGACGTCGAGCGCGGCGAGCGCCGCCGCTCCGGCGGTGGCGGCGAGCAGCTCTCGCCGGGTGATGCCCTGCATGCTGGTCTCCGGCGCGCGGCGGTGGATGTCCGGGCTACGCGATTCCAGTCGAAACTTGCACCGGCCGATAGCCTCGGGAAAGGTCAGCGCCCGATGTCTTCGGCCCAGAGCGTCGGCCGGGTGGCGATGAACCGCACCATCAATTCACGACAGCGACGATCCTGGAGCACCGTCACCGTAACGCCGCGCGCACGCAACAGATCCTCCTCCCCCAGGAACGTCTGGTTCTCGCCCACGACGACCTGCGGGATACCGTACAGGAGAATGGCGCCGCTGCACATGGCGCACGGCGACAGCGTGGTGACCAGGATGCTCGCCCGGTACACGGCTGCCAGCTGCCGACCCGCCCGTTCCAGGGCATCCATCTCCGCGTGCAGCACCGCGCTGCCTTGCTGGACGCGCCGGTTGTGTCCCCGGCCGAGGATTTTCCCGTCGTGCACCAGGACACAGCCGATCGGGATGCCGCCCTCGCTCGCGCCCAGCTCGGCCTCCGCGATCGCGGCGTGCAGAAAGTCATCCATGCGCGTTCAGTCGAACGTGCGTCGGGCCGCTGCGACGAGGGCGGCGTTGCTCGTCGCCACGGAGCCGTCGGGCAGTGTCAGCGTGTCCTCGAATCCGATGCGCGTGTCGTAGCCTCGGGTGGCGGCGACGGTAATCAGCGGCCAGGCGGTGTGGTCGATGCCGTGCAGCAGCCGCGGCAGGCGTACCGCGGCCGCGTCGAGCGCTGCCTCGATCTCCGCGATGGCGCCGAGGGCCACGTCGATCTGCTGGGCTTGCGGCTCGATCAGCACACGCAGGCAGCGTGGCGCGAGGCCGCTGCGCACGAGACGTTCGGCGGCCACCGCTTTGGAGAGTCCCACCTCGATCCCCGTGCCACGAGAGAGCAACAGGGTCGCCAGCCGGTCCGCGCCCGGCTCGTCGAAATTGACTGACGCGTAGTCGGGCTGGAGCGTCCAGGCCGCGACGGTGCGATGACGGAGCTCGGTATCGGGCAGGATCCAGGCGCCGGTGCTCACGCCGACCGGGATGCCGGGGACCACGCTGCGCAGGGCTTCGATCGTCCGGGCGACCTCATCGGGGGCGAGACTCTCCGCTCCGCGGGCGTCGCGGACGTGCACGTGAATCGCCATCGCGCCCGCCGCCACGCTCTGGGCGGCAGCATCGGCGACCTCGGCCGCTGAAGTGGGGAGCGCCGGGTGCTCCGGGCGCCGTCTCGCTCCATTCAGCGCCGCCTGGAGGAGTCTGGGGCGTGTCGCTGCCGGTGTGATCACGAGTGCGAGTATGCCTGGCGGGCGCAGGGCACGCTAGGCGGGATCCCATTCCAGGATGATCCCCGGAGGCTCCGGCGCCGGCGCAATCCGGAGGTGTCGGAGCGCCGGGAGGCGCATGTCTGCAGTCGCCAATTCCCGTTCCTGGTGTGTGGTCAGCACGGCGAAGTCCGAGCTGCGCGGCGGCGGCGAGGTAGCCATCGGGCGCCGGTTTTCCCCGGCGCACCGCTTCCTTCGCCCATGCGCGACGCTGATGAACGGCTCGGGGTCGAGCCCCTTCCCTGCGGCCCAGGCGCGCCAGATCTTCTCGATGCAGCGCTGTGAATCGACGAGCACGCCATCCAGATCGAACAGCATCCCCGCGCAGCGCCAGGCGGTTGCGTTCAATGCTTCTCGTACAGGGGCTGTCCTTGCGGCGTGGCATCCAGGTTCATGCAGGGCACGCCGCACGCATCGAGGGTAGCGCATCGTCCGCTCGAGCAAGGCGCTGCGGTCAAGGAGCGCAGGCGCACGAGAGTGCGCCAAGGTGCGAGTCGGGGCCGGCCCGCGCAATGCGACCGGCCCCGAAAACGCCTGTACGTGGTCCGGCGCTAGAAGTCGATGCCGGCCAGAATGAGGAACGAGCGGGTCTTGTAGCTCTGCGAGCTGGTCACCGTGCTGAGCTTGAGGTCGGTCAGCCCGTACAGGTAGCGCCCCTCGAGCGAGAATGCGCTTTGAGCGCCGAGCCGGACGCCGGCGCCGATGACGGCCGCGGTGGTCGTCTTGGGCCGACCGCTCGGGCAGGAGTCGCTGCAGTGCAGCTCGAAGGAGACTTGCGGCCCGGCGTAGGCGTAGGGCGCGACGCCCGGCGTCGGCAGATTGACCCGCAGGTACACCGGCACGTCGATGTAGTCGAGTTTCCGGGAATCGGGAGCCGAGCTGCTCGCGACGCCCCGCTGGGCGTACAGGCCTTCGACCCCGAATCCCAACAGACTGCGCGTGCTCACCAGCGAAATGCCGGCGGCGAAGCCGTTCCGTTCGTGTAGCGCGCCCGGCAACACGCCCCGGTTGGTGACGTTGCCGTAGGAAAAGCCGCCCTTGAACCCCAACTGCGCCATGGCGGCGCCGGGGAGCAGACCGAGAAGGACGGCGGCGACAGCGAGTGTGCGTTTCATGATCGGTGCCTCCGAACAAGAGGATCGTTCAGAGCTACCCCGACCACTCGGCGAGAGTTGCCGTGGAACCGGTGCAGCTTGGAACTGCCGGTCGCGGATCAGCGCGCCGACGTGAGCGGGATCACCGGAAACGGGATCTCGAGGGTCTGCCCATCCTCCCCTTCTTGAGCTGGATGATCATCGCGGTGCGGGTCTCGCGGGCGACCAACGGATCGCCACGGCGCGGAGACTTCCCGGAGGATGGACCAGCATCGGGCCGCCGGGACTGGCCAGATCCGACAAGTCCGGGATGATGACCCCATTGGCTCCGAGCTCGCCGGCGGCCGCACGCAGGCGGCGTTCGAGTCTCGGGACGTCCACGAATTCGGGTTGGGTGAGCAGTGAGAGCACGGCGAGCGTCGTCCAACGATAGCCGGAGTCCGTGAGCTCTCGGTCAGAATGGAACACCCGGACGGAGTCCGGGGGCACCGGTGGGTATTCCTGCGGAACGACGCGCGGGCGGCTCGAGGCGCCCGCGCACGCGAGCCCCGCGAGGGCGATCACGGCGGATCGCCGCCGGTTCAGAATTCCCGCTTCTTCATCTCCGAAAAGAAATCACGCCGTTCGATATCATCGTCCGTGGTCTCGGGCGGCAGCGTGGTGTCGTAGCGGCGCTGCACCGTCTTCTTCACCTGGGCCGCTTTGGCCGCGTTCTTCCGCACCAGCTTCGCCAGCTTCTCGTCGTCGCTCTTGGACACGTTGTGTGGCTCCGATCTAAGGTCGTGATACAAGATACAACGGCTCGCCGATCGGACCTAGGCGTGCCGCAACAGGTAAGCCGGCTTGACGGTTCGCCACGAAAGACCGCACCTTGAATCGCAATTCGCCTCCTCGGAGAATGTCATGACCGGGTTGTCCGCGCTATGGCTGCCGATCCTGCTCTCGGCGGTGATCGTGTTCCTCGTCAGCTCCCTGATCCATATGGTGCTGCCCTGGCACAAGAGCGATTACCCCAAGATGCCCAACGAAGACAAGGTGATGGATGCGATGCGTCCGCTCGCCATCCCCCCCGGCGACTATTTCTTCCCGCGCCCGTCGAGTACCCAGGAGATGCGGGCACCG
>JBGPVE010000238.1:0-4474 GCA_041491545.1 Gemmatimonadota bacterium
CGACAGAGCGACGATGACCGCGAGCGGAGAAAAGCCCTCGCCGAGCGGCCAGGGCGGTGGCACCATCGCGAAGGTGGCGGTCCGACTCTCGCCGGCGGGAATCGAGAGGCTGGCCTTGGGTCCCGCCGTGGTCGCAAGCGCGGTGGTGGAGTCGGCGTAGAGACGAATGGTGACGGTGGCCTTCCATGATTCGGTGCTGCCGGGATCGGCCAGGCCCGGAAAGAGTCGCACCTCGACCGGGGCGTCGCGATGTCCCTGCGCGAGCGGCACCTGCAGCCGGCCGAGCGCATAGTTGAGCGGCTGCTTGGCGATCTGGCGACCGGCCGAATCGAAGACGGTGAGACCGAAGTCCGTGAACCGCTCCCATTGCCCGCGCAACATGGTCACGTCCACCACGGCACCGCGGGCCCCAGCCGGGGCGACGAATGGAATCCGCACGGTATCGGATCCCCGACCTTCCACCGTCTCCACCCGCTGAGCCCCGCCGAGCACGGCGCCGACGTCGGCCGACACCGCTTGCGCCGTCAGGTTGGTGAGCGTAGCCGCTATCCCGGCGGAGTCTCGCGCACCCGCGATCCGGAAGGGGGCCTGCTGGACGCGCGCCGACACCGTGCTGCCGCTCGTCGGCTCACCCACCGCGTCGATTTCGTAGACGCCGGCGACGGCATCGCGACCGTCCACACGGAAGACCGCGGCATTGCTGTCCGCGCCCGCTTGCTGCTGCGCTCCATCGCGGAACGGCATGCCGTCGGGCTCGTGGAGAAAGGCGAAGGCCCCCTGCGCTCCACTCCACGCGGCCACGCGCACGAGGAACGGGCGGGTGCTGTCGGCGACGAAGAACGCGCGGCGCGTGGCGCCCGGCTCGAGACGCGCCGATTGCATCAGCTCGGCGTCTCCCGCGGGATGGGGGACGACGATCGTGTTGATCAAGCGGAACGCCGGGCCGGCCATCGTGTCGGCGAGCCACCCGCTCACGACGCCGCTGTAGCTGCCCGGCGCCCGCAGGGCGGATGCCTTGTAGCGGAGCGTCACGGTGGTCTTGGCTCCTCCTACCGTCACCGTGCGCGGTGCGGTGAGCCAGGGGGCATCGGAGCGGAGCGTGAAGGTCGTGGCCGCGGCTGCGCCGGAGCGGAGCAGCTCGAAGGTCTGCAATGTGTCGCCGGGAGCGAGGCCGCGCGTGCGGAACGCCGCCGTCGCGCCATGGCCCCGACCCGCGCGGACGGTCACCTCGGGAACGCTGTGCTTCTGCTTGAGCCAACGGTACGCCGCCTCGACCTCAGGCACACCGGCGCCCTCGTCGATGAACGGCAGATCGTCCTTGGGCCGGGCCGTCACCATGATGGCTTGTTTGATGGCACGGGCATCGACCTGGATCTTGTCCTGCAACAGCGCCGATCGGATGATGGCCGCGATCCCGGCCAGATGCGGAGAGGAGAAGCTGGTACCCTGCTTGACCTCGTCTCCGGTGTTGAAACGCGGCACCGTGGAGTACGCAAAGCCCGGCGTCAGCACATCGGGCTTGGCCAGCTCGCCGCCGCGCGCGCTGAACGGCGCCACCTGATCCGGCACCGGCTCGGCACCCGCGCGCGGAAGGAAGACTCCGGGGAGCGTCGCGCCGGCCGTGAGCACCCGGGTGGCGGAGCCGGGAAAGCCGATGGTGGAAAGCCCGGGACCGTCGTTGCCGGCGCTGACCGTAAAGACCAAGTCGGGATGAGCCGCCAACACCGAGTCCACGATGTGATCGATGCGCGCCTCTCCCTCGATTTCGTTGCCGACACCGAAGCTCATATTGAGCACGAGCGGCATGTGGCGCCGCTCGGCGAAGCGAATGGCGTAGTCCATCGCCTGCAGCATGCTGCCGGTGGTCGAGATGCCGCCCTGAGCGTTGTTGGCGATCTTGAGGCCGATCAGCTGCGCACCGGGCGCCACGCCATCGAAGCCGGCCACGCCATAGATGTCGTGACCGGCGGCGACGCCGGAGACGAAGGTGCCGTGATCACCGTTGTCGAAGAAGAGATCGAGCTTCGGCTCGCGCGCCCCATCGGAGAAGTTCGCCGCCATACTGACGGGCGCGGGCTGGGCGCGGGAGGTCCAGCCGAAGATCTCGTGTCCGGCGAGGTAGTCGTGGATGGGCTTCTCGTTGGCCAAGGAGCCGTCGCCGTCGGTGTCGGCGAAGAGGATCCAGCCATCGGTGGCGCGGGTGACGATCACCGGGAGGGTGTCGCTCACCCTTCCGTTGCCGTTGAGATCGGCCGCCGGTCCCTCGCCCAGCGGAATCTCGCGAATGGCCCCGCCGTAATACGGCCCGACGCTGTTGAGCGCGACGATCCGGCCGAACCCCGCGAGGCGCCGGCCGGCGACGACGACGGTATCGCCCTTCGGAACGATGCGCTCCAGCGCGACCTCGCCCTCGTGCGAGAAATCACGGAGGTCGAGCACCTTGCGTTCGCCGGTGCTGGTGGTGACGAGCCCGGGCACGGCAGGATCGATTCCGGTGTCCAGAATTCCGATGAGCACGCCGCGGCCGTCGGCCGCCGGGTGCAGCGCGCGGAACGCGTCTACGCCGGTCGATGCGAGCGCCATCCAACCGCGTGCGTACGCGGCCGCGGGCGGGGCGATTCGTGCCGGCTCCTTGGGCGGCGGCAGCGGCGTGGTGTCGGCTCTGAGAGTGACGTTTGGCCGATCGAGCGGCGCGGGATCGATGTTGGGCTTCGAGTGGGTCTTCGCCGGCGGCGGCCGGTCGGCGGACGCCGGCGCCGGCGCGGGCGCAGGCGCGGGGGGGGGCGTGGGACTTCTCGCCGGCGACGCGCAGGCGGCCAGTGCCCCCACGATCGCAAGCGTCAGGCGGCGACTCAACATGCTATTCCCAGGCGCTCAGCGGAGCGCCGCATCCAGAGGAGGAAGAACGAACGGACCAAGATGAGGCCCGGCATAGTTGGCGGTCACGCGGAGCAGAAAGGCGAGCTGATCGCGGCTGTCCTCCGGCGCGGCGATCGCGTCGACGAACCCGCGGGCGCCCGCGAACTTGGCATCGAGCTGCTGCTCGTAGTCGGCGCGCATGGCATCGACGGCCGCCTGCTTCTCGGGCCCGAGCCGCACCCCGCTCTGCTGCGTGCGCTGTAGCTCGGGACCGTGCACCGCCATGACGGCCGACTCGCCCTCCATCACACCCATGCGTCCCGTGGGCCAGGAGAGAATGAAGTCGGGATCGAAGCCCTGCCCCGCCATGGCGTAATAGCCGGCGCCGGAGGCGTGGTTGACGGTGAGCACGATCTTGGGCACGACGGCGGTCGCCATGGCCTCGACGAAGCGCGCGCCGGCGCGAATGATCCCCGAATGCTCCGCCTCCGGCCCCACCATGAAGCCGCTCACGTCCTGAACGAACAGGAGCGGCAGCCGCTCCCGATTGGCCGTCTCGATGAAGTACGCGACCTTCTCCGCGCTCTCGGTGTATACGATGCCGCCGAACCTCGGCCGCTCATTGGGGCGGCCCTTGATGACGCCGCGCTGGTTCGCGATCACCGCCACCGGCCAGCCCTCGATGTGCGCGTGCCCGCAGATCATCTCCTTGGCGAGATCCGCCTGGAACTCGTCCAGCGTCCCGCCGTCGAGCAGGCAGGCGAGGACATGACGCATGTCGTAGGAGAGGCGATGATCCTGCGGCAGAATGTCGTAGAGATCGGCCGGTGGGCGCGCCGGAGGCACGGCAGGACGCACCCGGTGACGGACCCCCTCCACCCGCGGCAAGCGGCCGACGTATTCGCGGATTCGATCGAGGCACTCGGCGTCGTTCGCGACCCGATAGTGCGCCACGCCGCTGGTCTCGGTGTGGGTACGGGCCCCACCCAACGTTTCGGAATCGATGGTCTGACCGGTGGCGCCCTTGACCAGGTTGGGACCGCCGAGCCCCATGAAGCTGGTGCCCTCGACCATGAAGATGACGTCGGAGAGCGCGGGGAGATACGCGCCGCCGGCGATGCAGTTCCCCATCACGGCCGCGATCTGCGGAACGTGGAGATACCGGCGCATGATGGAGTTGTAATAGAAGAGCCGGGCCGCGCCGTACTGCCCGGGGAAGACGCCACCCTGATAGGGCAGATTGACGCCGGCGCTGTCCACCAGGTAAATGATCGGAATGCGCTGCCGCATCGCGATCTCTTGCGCCCGAAGCATCTTGGTGATCGTCTCGGGCCACCAGGATCCCGCCTTCACGGTGGCATCGTTGGCGACGATGACGACCTCGCGTCCCCCGACCACGCCGACACCGGTGATGACGCCGGCGCCCGGGGCTTGGCCGTCATACAGATCGTAGGCGACGAGCAGGCCGAGCTCGATCCACGGCGCTCCGGGATCGAGCACCCGCTGGACCCGCTCCCGCGGCGAGAGTTTGCCCTGCTGGTGCATCTTCGCCACGCGCTCCGCGCCGCCGCCCTGCTGCAGTTGGGCAGCGAGACGGCGATACTCGTCAGTGAGC
>JBGPVE010000239.1:0-4431 GCA_041491545.1 Gemmatimonadota bacterium
GGAGGGATGTAACTCAGCACAAAGCGCCGGCCCGACGCGGAGAACACCGTTGTGCCCGCACGCTTCGCTTTGGCGGACATGGCCCAACCGCCCACCGTCAGAGCCAACACCGCCGCCGCGAGCCAGACGGCGAGCCACTCCCGGTCGGCCAAGTGCCGCGACGCCGCCGCCGAGGCGACGATGGCGATGACGCCCATAGCCACCCCGCCCCACCCGGGCACAGCCGTGAACGGCGTCGCCCGCTCCATCGTTCGGCGGATGAACGAGAGATTGTCCATCGCACGGGCGTGCAACTCGGGCGGCTCGCCGCGGGGCTGGCGGATCGGGGTGACGGATGCCATGGCCGACATAGTAGAAGGAGCCCTAAGGTTGAGCAAGTTCTTTGTATCACAAAGTACGGCGAGGGAGTGCAGCCTGCAAGGGCCGCCCCCAAGACTCCCCGGTCGCTTGCTCGGAAGCGACCGGGGCGGACGGCGGATTATCGGCGGGCGAGGATGTCGCGGATTTCGGTGAGGAGCTGCTGATCCTTGGTCGGGCCCGGCTCCGGTGCCGGCGCGGCCGGCTTCTGCAGCCGGTTGGCGACACGAACGACCATGAAGATCGCGAAGGCGACGATCAGAAAGATGATGATCTGGTTGATGAAGAGCCCGTAGTTGAGGGTCACCGCGCCGGCGGCTTTGGCGTCGGCCAATGAGGCGTAGGGCCCGGCGGCTTTGGCGCCTTCCTTCAGCACGGCGAACAGGTTGGAGAAATCGACGTTGCCGATGGCCAGGCCGACCGGCGGCATGAGCACGTCGTTCACTAGCGAGTTGACGATGGCCCCGAAGGCTGCACCGATGATGATGCCGACGGCGAGGTCCAGGACGTTTCCGCGCAGGACGAAGGCTTTGAATTCCTTGAGCATCGGGGTCCTCTTGGTGGGAACGGGGTCGCGTGGGTCACTTCACTTATAAGCCGCGAGCACGCGTTCGGTAAGAGGCAACGCCACCAATTGCGCGGAGGTTCCATGCAGCCCGCTGGCGAGGTTCTTGCCTTTGGCGGACGCGTTCCGACCCAATCGCTGCTGCAACGCATTCGGACGCCGGCCGACCCTGGCGGAACCCGGGTGCGCCCGTGCAGAGCGCAACGCGGCCCGATCGGTTCGACCCTCGCGAGGATTTGTGCAACTCACGCCATTCAGTCGGACTTCGCCCGGCCGGTTGGTCGCACTGCTCATCGGACTTGCCGCGCTCGGCGCGGCTTCGCGCTTCCCCTATCGCAAGACAGACCGCCCGGATACTCCGGTGCCGACCGTTGCACTACCGTTCCCCGCATCGGGCCCGAGGTCGGCGCCAGCCGGCGTCAGATTGGTAGCGACATCGCCGCCGGCCAGAGTGCCGTTACCCACCACCATCCACGATCCGGCGGCTCTGAGTTCGGGGTCGGGGCGTCCGCCGGCCGGTTCCCATGGCCATACCCCGGCCGCCTGGCCACCGGGCCCGGTGCCGCTTCCCGGAGCCATCCTCCCGACGCACCGGATCGTGGCCTACTACGGGAACCCGTACTCCAAGCGCATGGGGGTTCTGGGCGAGCTTCCGCCGGACTCGATGATGGCGAGCCTTCGGCAAACCGCCGCCGACTGGGCTTCCGCGGATTCGACGGTGCCGGTGAAACCGGCGCTTCACCTCATCGTGTCGGTGGCGCAGGGCAAAGCCGGTCGCGACGGGAAGCACCGGCTTCGGATGCCGGAGAGCTTGATCGAGCAGGTGGCGGGGTGGGCCGAGGCAAACGACTGGCTGTTGTTCCTGGACGTCCAGGTGGGACACAGCACCGTCGCGGCCGAGCTGCCCCGGCTTCTGCCGTACTTGGCGCGGCCTTACGTGCATCTCGCGCTCGACCCCGAGTTCGCGATGAAAGACGGCTCCGCGCCCGGCCGGCGGATCGGTACGATGGACGCGGTCGAGGTGAATGTTGCCGTCCACACTCTGAGCGGTCTGGTCGACAGTCTGCATCTACCGCCCAAGGTGCTGGTGGTGCATCGGTTCACCCAGCGCATGCTCACCAACTACGATCGAATCACCCTCGATCCCCGGGTGCAGGTGGTCATCGACATGGACGGCTTCGGTGGGCGGCCGCTCAAGCGGAGCGTGTACCGGGACTTCATCGTGAAGGAGCCGGTGCAGTTCACCGGATTCAAGCTCTTCTTCAAGAACGACCGGCCGATGATGACGCCGGACGAAGTGCTGTCGCTGTCGCCGGTGCCGGTGTACATCCAGTATCAGTAGGCCATATTACCGGGGTGCCGGCCCAACCTGCCATCGACGTCGGAGCTGTTTCCCGAAGCGCCGCGCCCCTCGCGGCCGTCACGCGCCGCAAAGTCACCCGCCGGCTGATTCCGTTCCTCTTCCTTCTCTACATTCTCAACTTCCTCGATCGCGTCAACGTCGGATTCGCGGCGCTGCAGATGAACCGCGATCTCGGGTTCAGCCCCGCGGTCTACGGTCTGGGCGCGGGGATCTTCTTTCTCGCCTATGCGCTGCTCGAGGTGCCCAGCAATCTGATCCTGCTGCGCACCGGTGCGCGGCTCTGGATCGCGCGGATCATGATCTCCTGGGGGCTGGTGGCATCGGCGATGATGTTCGTCCGAACGCCGACCAGCTTCTATCTCCTTCGCTTTCTCTTGGGCGCCGCCGAGGCGGGGTTCTTTCCAGGCATCATCTTCTACTTGACCCATTGGTATCCTGCGCGAGAGCGAGCGCGGGCATACTCCTGGTTCCTCGCGGCGATTCCGCTCGCCGGCATCGTCGGCGGGCCGGTGTCCGGCGCGCTGCTGGGGCTGCACGGAAAGCTCGGCCTCGAGGGATGGCAGTGGCTCTTCCTCTTGGAGGGGCTGCCGTCCGTGGTCGTCGGACTGGCGGTGCTGGTGTACCTGCCCGATCGGCCGAGCGGCGCCGCCTGGCTTGCCCCGGAGGAGAGCGCGTGGCTGGAGCGGGAGATGGAAGTCGAGCGGCGGCAGGTGGTCGATCGCCATGGAGCGAGCCTGCGGGATGCGCTCGGCGCCGGCATCGTGTGGTGGCTGGCGCTGCTCTACTTCCTCATCGTCGTCGCGCTGTACGGCTTCGGTCTCTGGCTGCCGCAGCTCGTGCGCGGCCTGGCCGGATGGGGAGACTTCGAGGTGGGCCTGGTGACGGCGATTCCGTACATCGTGGGTGCCATCGGAATGGTGGCCATCGGCGCGCGCTCCGATCGAACGGGAGAGCGGCATCTTCACATCGCCGCGGCCGCGTTGATCGGGGCGACGGGGTTCGTGGGTGTCGCCTACCTACATACCCCTGTTGCCGGCATCCTCGCCCTCTGTCTCGCGGCGCTCGGCGTGCTCGGCACGCTCGGCGTCTTCTGGTCGCTGCCGACGACGTTTCTCAAGGACCAAGCGGCGGCGGGCGGCATCGCCTTCATCAATTCGATGGGGGCCCTTGGCGGATTCGTGGGGCCGTACCTGCTCGGCGTGGTCAAGGATCGGACGGGGAGCATTCAGGGCGCGCTCCTCACGCTGGCGGGTGCGTTAGTGGGTGCCGCCGTGGTTGCCTGCGGATTGTGGACCAGTCGCGACTAGTCATATATTGTCAACCATGCGCCGATCCTGGTTCAGTTGCACCATCGCTGTCCTGCTGATCGCCGGAGTATTCGGCGGCGGATCGGGAGCGCCAGTTGTCGACGCACTAGTCTGGCACGGTCATCCAGGTCGCGCCCAACACGCCGTACCCCACTTCGAGCCGCAGGGCACCCGACACGCTCACGGAGACGCCTGCACGCTCGGATGGCTCCTCACCATCCAGCCGTCCGCATCCGGCGCGCTGCAGCTGAATGTCGTAGCCACCCGGGTGACGGTCGCAGCGACTCGGCCCCCTGCTCCAGCACCTCGCGCGTCGGAGTTTTTCTCCTCCCAACGGTCCCGAGCTCCGCCCACACGTAGCGCCTGATCGCAGCACCCTCGTCTCAATTTCGAGAGCCAGGCAGGACCGTTCCCCTCCGGGACGGTTCACACTCACGCGTGTGGAGATGCTCATGCTCGTTGCTTTCCTCGCCGCGGCGGCGATTGCCGTGTCGGCCGCGCCCGTCCGTCCCGACCATAAGACCGTGGCGGGCGACGTCACGGGCTCGGTGACAGATAGTTCCAGTGGCAAGCCGCTCGCCGGCACCGACGTATTGATCTCGCGCAACGGACAGATCGTCGCTCGAACCTCGACCGATCCCTTCGGGCGCTACACCATTCACGATCTAACGGCAGGAGCGTATCAGGTCGAAGTCCGGCTCATCGGATTCAAGCAGTATCCGCTTCTCAAGTAACGATACCGGTCCCGCCATGGCGGGACCGGCTTTTTGTTTGCGCGACCACGACCGATGCGTTAGCATGCCGTCGCATGGCCAACAACAACCGAAAAATCTGGAACA
>JBGPVE010000240.1:0-4371 GCA_041491545.1 Gemmatimonadota bacterium
AAGCCAATACGCCCGCCGTGGGCCTCGACGGCCATCTTGCAGAAGGCGAGACCGAGCCCGGAGCCGCGAGACCGAGCACCGCCGCGCGCCTGGCCGAATCGCTCGAAGATCCGATCGCGATCCTCCGGGGCGATGCCCGGACCGGCGTCGACGACGCGCACCGCCGCATCGCTGCCATCGTCGGCGAGCACGACGCGAACTTCGGTGTCCGGGGCGCTGAATTTGAGCGCGTTCCCAATCAGGTTGGTGAGGATCCGACGCACCAGGCCGCCATCGCACTCGAGGGCCGGCGGCACGCCCTCCACCCGAACCCGCCGGCCGATCGCGTCAGGCCCCAAGAGCTGGAGCGCTTCGGTGACGAGGATGGGCAGCTCGACTGGGGCGCGGTGGACCGGCATCTTGCCGGCCTCCAGGCGACTCACGTCGAGCACCAGGTCGGTCATCTCACGAAGCCGCACGAGCGTTTCGAGCGCATGCGCGATCGCGCTCGACTCCTGGGAATCGCCGCGATCGGTGGCGAGCATCTGGAGCAGCTCGAGATAGGTGTACACACCGGCGAGCGGCGAGCGGAAGTCGTGGATGATGAGATGCACCAGATCGTCGCGCAGGCTCTCCAGCTCTTCGAGCTGCTGGTACTGGCGCTCGAGCCGTTGGAAGAGACGGCGGGTGAAAACGGCGTTCCGCACCCGAAGGAGCAGGTCGGTGGCATCGAACGGCTTGGAGATGAAATCGTTCGCGCCGGCCCGCATGCCCTTGATCCGATCGTCGCGATTATCTAGGGACGTGACCAACAGGACCGGAATCACGGCCGTCTCGGGCGTGGCCTTGAGACGACGGCAGATCTCGAGCCCGTCGAGACCGGGCATCATCACGTCCAGCAGGATCGCGTCGGGTCGAGACTGTTGCGCCAGCTCGAGCCCGAGTTGGCCGGTGTCCGCCTCGCTGACTTCGTGCCCGCGAGAGGTGAGTAGATCGGTGAGCAGAAGGCGATTGGCGGGCTCGTCGTCGATAACGAGCACGTGACCGGTGACTCGCCCCGATGACTGCGTGGCTTCGCCGCTCACGCGGCCGGGCTCCCGCACCGCCGTGCGTGGGATGCGATAAAGGCGCGCAGCTCCTCCGGGAGCCGGCGGGTCTCGACCGGTTTGGGGAGATAGCCGGCAAAGCCGGCCGCGAGGACGGCTTCGCGATCCCCCTTCATGGCGTGCGCCGTGAGCGCCACCACGGGGATGTGCGCCGTTCGGGGGTCGCTCCGGAGGAGAGCCGCCGCCTCGAGGCCGGTCATTCCCGGGAGGAGGAGATCCATCAACACCAGGGCCGGCTGGTGGCTGGCCGCAAGCGTGAGCCCCGATTCGGCGGTCGCGGCTTCCAGCACGGAGAATCCCGCGGCGACGAGCACGTCGCGAACCAGCTCCAAGCTGAGTTGATCGTCCTCCACGACGAGGATCGTCTCATCGCGCACTCCCGATCCAATCATGCAACCTCCCGAGATGAATCGAATGCTTCGACCGTGCTGGGTATGAGCGGGAGCGCCACGCGAAACGTGCTGCCTTGCCCCGGCGCGCTTTCGACGGTGATCCACCCTTCATGTCCCTGAACCAGTCGCTGGGTCAGCGCGAGACCGAGACCGGTGCCCTGCTGCCGGCGGCCGTACGACGAGTCAAGCTGCTCGAACTCGGTGAAGATTCGGGATTGCGCTTCCGCGGGAATGCCGATGCCGGAGTCGCTGACCTCGAAGAGGATGCCGCCGGTCGCGCCGTGGAGCGTCGAACCCGACGCGACCTGGCCCGGAGACAGCCGGCTGAGCCGCACGACGATCTTCCCGCTCTCGGGCGTGAACTTGATGGCATTGCTGAGCAGGTTGTAGAGAATCTGTTTGACTTTGGCGCGATCCGCCGTGATCAGCGGCAAGCCCGGCTCCGCATCGACCACGAGCGCATGGCCCTTGGCGGCGGCCAATGGCTCCGTGGCGCGGATCACGTCGGCGAGGGCCTCGGCCGGCTCGAACGCGGAGAACTCCAACGCCATGCGGCCCGCCTCGATCTTGGCCAGATCGAGCACGTCGTTGACCAACTGGAGCAGATGCCGGCCGCTGGTTTGGATGTTGGCGACGTACTTCTTCTGGCGCTGGTTGAGCGCGCCGAACGCATCGTCGGCGAGTAGCTCCGAGAAGCCCAGCACGGCGCTGAGCGGCGTGCGTAGCTCGTGACTCATGTTGGCGAGAAACCGTGATTTCGCGAGGCTCGCCGCCTCGGCGGCTTCGCGCGCCTGCTGTTGCTCGGCCGCGAGCTGGCGCTCGGTCACGTCGAAGATGACGCCATCGTGGAACTGCACCCGGCCCGTCTCGTCGCGCATACTCTGACCGCGCTCCATCACCCAGCGGATCTCGCCGTCGCGCCGAACGATGCGGTAGGTCATGGCAGAGGGCTCGCGCCGGCACCAGGCTTCGTCCATGCTCCGATGCACGTTTTCGCGATCGTCGGGGTGGGTGATGCCGGCGAACGACTGCACCCGATTCTCGATGAAGTCGGAGGCCGGGTATCCCGTGATCTCCTCGACGGCGTCGCTGAAGTACACGACGGTCCAATCCTCGCCATCCGCCGCCTCGACCCGATAGACGGCTCCCGGAAGGTTAGAGACCAGTGACCGAAAGCGTCGCTCGCTCTCGCGCAGCTCGGCCGTTCGCGCCTCGACCCGGCGCTCGAGCTCCGCGTGCGCCTCGCGCAGCTCGGCCTCCACGCGCTCGCGTGCCAGCGCGTCGCGGCGGAGCATGTACGCGGATGCGGTCACGAGGCCGAGACCGAGAATGCCCCCAGCGAGAATGAAGGTTCGCGCCCGGCGCGCGCTCTGCTCCGCGGCGGCGGCACGGGCGACCAGAAGAGCGTACTCGTGGGACAGCATCTCGCTGATGCGGCCGCGGCTCTCTTCCAGGGTCGCAAGCATCTGTCCCGCCCGCAGCATGCCGCGGGCGGCAACGCTGTCGCCGCTTTCGTGATACAGAAGACTCCGCCGCAGCAACGCCATGTGCGCGGCCAGCACCGGGCGGAGCGCCTCGAGGCGCGCCTGTTGGGGGGGATTGCCCAGCGAGAGGTGATCGAGCGTGTGCAACGATCCATCCAGCGCTTCGGAAGCCGCCAAATAGTCGTCGAGGAAACGCCGTTCGTCGGTGAGGAGAAAGCTCCGATGATCGGCCTCGGCCGTCTCCAGCGCGGAGCGGAGGCCCGTAAGCCGCTCGAGCACCTCGCGAGAATGCGTCACGAGCGCAGCCTGCCGCGTGGAATCGCGGAAGGAGACATAGGAGACCACGACCACGGCGAGCAGCAGCAGCAGCGCCATGGCGAAGTCGAGCTCGAGTTGTCGACGTAGGGACAGCCGCATGGGTGACCCTTGGTCCAGCACCAACGGGCCCGCTGACACGGGATCGCCAGCAAAACCGAACCAGAATCATCACGACAGGGGTGGGCAAAATATATCACGGGTGCGGGCACCAGCACCACTCCGGCCCTACCCTATATGGTGGGTAACCCAGGCGCCGGGAGGCGCCTCGAAGGGCAGGCAGCGGCCGCGCTCGAGGAGGGGAACCGGAATCGGGCCTCGCTCGTCGGCGCGCACCAAGCTTGCCCGCTGGCGCGTTACTCCGAACCGCCACTTGCCCGAGACGTGCGCGCCGGTCGGGTTGTAGCAGCGGAGCACGATGCCACTCGACTCCTCCGCGGGCTTTATCGCGGACAGCACGAGGCCTTCACCCTCCAACTCGATCGCGTCCTCGGGGAGAGCCAGCGGGGCGTCGGGCAGCCATTCGGCCGCCACCGGGAGAAACGCATCTTCCCAGAGGCGCGGCAGCACGTCGCCGCGACGGAGATCGTCCTCAATGATCGGAACCAGCGCCAGATGGAGCTGATGGACGCCGAGACATTGGGCCAGGGGCGTCGGCTCGGGCCAACCGGCGTGGCCGGGACGAGTAGGCAGATCTCCGCGCGACAGCTGGCCCACCGCGCGGAGCACCGTCACCATGAGGTCGCCCGTCTCGGTCCACTCGATCTCGAAGAATCCCGGCGCGAGGACCGCGAGCCCGCGCCGCCCGCGGGCTGCCGCGGCGAATCGGTGGGCCGGCGCGGTCGTCACCGGCCGCTCGTCCGGATAGCGAACGAGATCGATCGTGTCGACCGGGTGACGCAGCATGGTGCCGAATTGGGTGCCGGTCACGATCGGGAAGCCGCCGAGGCCGAGCGGGAGCCGAAGCCGCAGGCGATGATCGGCGGCCTGGTTGTCGATCACAAGTTGGCAGTGCACGAGCGGGCTATCGTCGTGAAGCCGGACCACGAGACGCGCGCTCACCTGCCCCGCGCCGCGGCGGCCGACACCGCGCCC
>JBGPVE010000241.1:0-4370 GCA_041491545.1 Gemmatimonadota bacterium
AACCCCGCCTCACGGCGCTTGGTGGGCGGCTGCGCCCGCTCCGGATTGGGTCGATGGAGCTGGGGGAGGCGATGTTCATCCCCGGTGTAGAAGGGCCCACGACGTTGGCGGCGCGGGAAAAGCAGGCTATCGTCAACACCTTGGACGCCCACGGCTGGAAGTTGGCTGAGACAGCCAAGCAGCTTGGGATCAGCCGAACCACCCTGTGGCGGCGCCTCAAGGCCTACGGGCTGCATCGAGACGGCCGGAGCAAATGGTCCCAACCCTTGTAACCGTTCCCCTTTTCGCGCTTCATCTTCTTACGCTTCCCCTTTTCACCGTTCCCCGCTTCACTCCCAGCTTCACTCCGACACCGTCCGACACCGCTTCGTCTTACGCCAGCCTCGCCATCCGGACTCTGGTCGAGCGGGCGATGCGTCGGCGCCACGCGCTGGACTCGGCCGTCACCGACTACGCGGCGCGGATCCGGTATGGTCTGTCGGCCCGCCGCGATTCCGTGCTGACCGGCCAGAGCTCCCATGGGATCGGATACGAGCGCCTGTCCGACGCTTTTCGTTACGACCGGGTGCAGGGCTATTCCGTGGGTTTGGGATATCGGGTGCGACTCGAGGGTATCGACTTCGCCGAGCTGCAGGGCACCGTCCGCTACGGCTTCTCGGACCAGCGAGTCACCGGACGGCTCTCGCTCATCCGGGACGCGCCGAGCGGCCGCATGGTGTTGAGCGCGTACCGCGACGTCGCGGACGTCGATCCGTTCACGGCGGGGCAGACGCCGGGAAACACCTTCAACGCGATCTTCACCGCGCACGACAATGGTGACTACGCGCTGGTGACAATTGGCGGATCGCTTTCCTACGAGACCTCGATATCGACGGGGCGGGACCTGAGCATCTGGGGCAAGGTGGAGAAGCAATCATCGATACTCCGCCAGGCGAAGTCGGACGTCAACGATTTTCTCGGGGGCGACGGCCAATTTCTCGACAACGCACCCATCGCCGACGGCACATTCGCCGGACTGGGGGCCCGTCTGAGCGGCGCCGGGCGGTTGGACTGGTGGCTCGCGGCGGATGGGCTCGCGGGAGCCGGGACCACGACCGGACGCATCTACGGTCAGGTGAAGCGGTCGATCGGAGGGAAGTCGGGAGCCACCGTCCGGGCCAAGGCCGGCATCGCCACCGCTCCCACGCTACCTCAAATGGCGTTCCGACTCGGCGGCCTCGAAACCGTGCGCGGGTTCGACTACGGCGCCGTTCGCGGCCAGGCGTTCTGGGCGGCGCAACTGGATGTAGCGCCGATTCCCAGTCGCATCCGGCCGGTGTTCTTCGTCGATGCGGGGCAGGCGGCCAAGCCGAGCGGTCTCTTCTCCAGCAAGGCATTGGTGGGCGCCGGCGTGGGGCTCTCCCTGCTTCGGGGTGCTCTCCGATTCGATCTCAGTCGGCCGCTCTCGCCGAGCGACTCGAAGCTGCGATTCGATGTCATCATCGCGGCAGTCCGATGACGCAGGCAAGGCTGGGCTCGGCGCTCATCGGGCTCGGGCTCGGGCTCGGGGTCGTGCTCGGGTGCGGGGCGGACTCCGATGCGGGGAGCGGCGGCAAGGTGGAGCTGACATGGAAGGGAGCGGTGGCGGGCCACATGTCGGTGCCGGGAAGCGCGATCGCGTGTGCCTCGCCGGGCATCATCGAGCTGACGGCCGCGCAGGGTGACACGGGACTTGGTCTGCTCATCCATCCGAAGGACTTGGGCGCGCCGGCGGGCCGGTATCCGATCACCGATCCCGCGGCCGCCAAGGCGACCACGCCCGGAGCCGCTCTGGCCATGCGGTTCCTGGGGCAGACGGCGACGACGGGCGCCCAGAGCGACAGCGGGACGCTGACGGTTATGCCGCCGAAGAGCGGGCGTGTGTCGGGCCAGTTCCGAGCGAAGGCGCGCCTGTTCAGCGGCTCCGCACCTCTCTCGATCGAGGGTCGCTTCGACGACGTGCCGCTCCATCCGGGGGGCCGCGCGTGTCCGCGCTGATGAGCAATCCCGGCGCGCGGTTCCCGGTGTAAGTTACGGCATGGAGTCCACCTATTTCCGCAAGGGCTTCGGGCTCAAGGGCGCCATCGAAGCCCGCCTCAATAGCGACTACCACAGCACGGTGGTCGACCTGCTCCGGGCGAGCGATTACCGGCTCAACGTGGGGCCACTCACCTTCCGTCTGGCCCGGGAGTTCGGTTTCTGCTACGGCGTCGACCGCGCGGTGGACTACGCCTACGAGGCGCGGGCCAAGTTTCCCGATCGGCGGCTGTATCTCGCCGGCGAAATCATCCACAATCCGCACGTCAACCAGAAGCTGCAGGACATGGGCATCCGGTTCCTCGGCCGCGGCGACGATGGGGAGTTCGACTTCTCCTCGCTCGGGCCGACGGACGTGGTCGTCATGCCGGCGTTCGGCGTGACCATTCGGGATTTCGAGCGGCTCAAGGCGATCGGCTGCGTGATGGTGGACACGACGTGCGGCTCGGTGCTCAACGTGTGGAAGCGGGTCGAGAGTTACGCGCGCGACGGATACGCGGCCATCATCCACGGGAAGTACTATCACGAGGAAACCAAGGCGACGGCGAGCCAGGTGACCAAGTACCCGATGGGACGCTATCTCGTCGTCCTCAACATGGCCGAAGCGCGGATGGTCTGCGACTTCATCGAGCGAGGCGGGGACGCGGAGACGTTGGCTCGGCGATTCGCGAGGAGCGTGTCACCGGGCTTCGATTTCAGCCGCGACCTGCTGAAGGTGGGGCTCGCCAACCAGACCACGATGCTGTCGGGAGAATCGCTCGCGATCGCCGAAGAGTTCCGCAAGAGCATGGAGCGTCGCTACGGTGCCGAAGCGGTGCCGGATCACTTCCGCACCTTCGACACGATCTGCTCGGCGACGCAGGAGCGGCAAGACGCCGTCCAGCAACTGCTGGAGGAGCCGATCGATCTCATGATCGTGGTGGGCGGCTACAACTCCAGCAACACCTGCCACCTTGCGGCGCTGGTCCAGTCAAAGCAGGTGCGTGCCTATCACATCGAGGACGCCGCCGGCGTCGACGTCGAGACCGGCTCGATCCGGCATCAGCCGGTCGGGACCAAAGAGGAGCGGGTAGACACCGATTGGCTCCGGGACGCGGCGACGATCGGCATCACCGCCGGGGCCTCGACGCCGAACAACAAGGTCGGCGAGACGATCGCGCGGATCTGCGAGGTGGCCGGCGTGGGTGATCGACTGCGGGAGACCATCGCCTAGGGCCGACTACCTGTCGGTCGCCATCCGCCTGCCCGCCGCGCATCCATCCATTCCGTCCCCGGGTTCTTATGTCGCGTAAGCTCATCGATCTGTCCCACGCCATCGAGCACGGGATGACCACGTATCCCGGCCTTCCCGGACCCATCATCTGCGACTACTTGAGCCGCGAGACATCGCGAACGCGATACGCTCCGGGCGTCGAGTTTCAGATCGGGAAAATCGAGATGGTGGCGAATACGGGGACCTATCTCGACAGCCCCTTTCACCGCTACGCGAGCGGTAAGGATCTCGCGGCCCTCTCGCTCGAGTCCCTGGCGGGGCTCGATGCGGTGGTGGTCCGCGTGCCGCCCGATGCCCCCCGCGCGGTCGATCGAGATGTTTTTCGGCGGTTCGCGCTCGGAGGCAAAGCGGTGCTCGTGGAGACGCGGTGGGACCTGCATTGGCGCACGGAGCGGTATCTCTCGGGTAGCCCCTTCTTGACCGCCGATGCCGCCGCATATCTCGTGGACGCCGGCGTCCGGCTGGTCGGCATCGACTCCCTCAACATCGACGACCTCGACGATCTGGTGCGGCCGGTCCACTCGACCCTGCTGGGCGCGGAGGTGCCGATCGTCGAGCATATGACCAATCTTCGTGCGTTGCCTGCGGCCGGCTTTCAGTTCTTCGCGGTCCCACCCAAGGTCGTCGGATTCGGAACGTTCCCGGTGCGAGCGTTCGCCGTGACTTGAGGCGGATCGGTGGCGCCTCAATGAAAGTCGCGGCTCGTGTGAGTGAGGCGGCGTACCCGAAGCTCCCGAAACCGCCGTCCCACGACGTTGATCACCTGTCCGTCACGCTCGAATCGCCCCTGCACCAAGACGAACGGCGCAAACTTCACTACTTCGCGGTTCGGCTCCACGAGTTGGTGCGGCACCACGACGTTGATGAAGCCGTGCTCGTCCTCGAGTAGAAGGAAAATCGTTCCGTTGGCGGTCTCGGGCCGCTGCCGGATGGTGACCAGCCCGCCGACGACGATCTCCTCTCCCCCAGCGAGATGCGCGAGGTCCCGACTGTCGAGCGCACCGCCCTTTCGAAGCCGTGAGCGGACGTGCTCCATCGGATG
>JBGPVE010000242.1:0-4366 GCA_041491545.1 Gemmatimonadota bacterium
CCTCCCCGCAGTACGGACAGGCGACCTCTGCCTCGGTATCCCAGGCGTCGTCCTCTTGAGTACCCGAATGATTGTCGGGATCTTCTGGACCGTAGCCGGAGCCAAGATCAGTCACCGCGAGTTCTCCTCCAGTAGCCGACACGCGGACCGACTGCAGCAGCCTAACGCCTCGCGGTTCAGCTGCGGGCGGAATGCCCGCGGCTTCCGAATTCTATGGTCCGCTGTCCGCCATCGGCGGACCGCACCGGGCGGAGCGCTGGATGGACCGGGCCCGATAGCTGCAAGCGTGGGATTGGGCTGGGCGGAGACATTGGCTAACTCGCGGCCCGCAATGCGTTCCCACGTATCGGGGCGCCGGGATTCGAACCCGGGACCTCCTGCTCCCAAAGCAGGCGCGCTACCGGGCTGCGCCACACCCCGTAAAAAGCTGCATCACCGAGACTTCACTGCTGTTTGCGGACTCCTCAAAATAGACGACCGTGTCAGAAACGGGAGCTCGTGGCCGCCTAAGACGACCTCCAACATAGTCCGCCCGTCCGGCGGCTGGTAGCAACGGAGCAAAGTCTCCGTCGAAAGGGCCGTGCCGAAGAGCGGCGTGAAGTCGCGCGGGAGATAGCCGGCCGGACTAGGCGGCTCACCCCTTCACCACGTAGAGCCAGACCATGCTCGAATCCGGCTCCCGCTCCACCGCCGACACCGTGAGCCCGTCCTCAGCGCACCAGCGCCAGAGCTGCCGGTAGCCGGGCCGCGCACCGCGCCAGTGGGTGTGCGGCTGCACCCGCAGCCGCCAGAGCGGGATCCCGGCGCGACGGGTCCACCCGTAGACCACCGTGCGCCACTCGAACGCATACGCGTCCCCGCCCGCGAATCGGCCCGTCTGGAACGGGGGCCGGTAGCTCATCAGAAATTGCAGCTTGGCTCGTCCTCCGGGGACGAGCACCCGCGCGATCTCGCCCAACGCCTGTTGCACGACTGACCGCTGCCGGATGTGCTGGAGCACCGCCATCGAGTAAACGCGGTCGAACACCTGGTCGGGAAACGGGAAGGTCCCATCCGCGTTGAGCGGACGGAGCTCGACCGAGGGTGGGAGATGCGGCCGGCCGAGGTCGAGCATCGTCGGGCTGATGTCCACGCCGGCGCATCTGGGAACGACCTCTGCCACTGCGCGCAAGAGCCGTCCCATGCCGCAGCCGAACTCGAGCACCCGCAATCCCGCATCCGACCCCAGCCACGGCAGCACATAGCGCCCCGCCTTCTGGCGCCCCTTATCGTAGAAGCGGGCCAGCTCGGCGGCCGAGGGTGTGGTGGTGCTCTCGGCAAACTCCGGCACCGACATCACCCCGTAGAGCGGATTGACCCGCGCCTTCTCCTCCCACGTGAGCGCATCGAGATAGGTGGGGTCAGGGGTCGGATCAGACATTGGGCGGGGCTCCACCACCGACGCTGGCCCGCTGCTGACAGCTCACGGCGTTCTCTCCAAACTCCGGAAGGGCCATGCAATCAAGGTTTGGTCGTCCACTGCCACTACGACCTCCAACATAGTCCACTCATAAGGCGTGCGGTAGCGACGCAGAACCGGCGTGCCTGCCGCTCTTGCTCTTGACGCTGCCCCACTCCGCTCCTATGATCTGACCCATGCCGAGCGCGCTTTTCTCCTCATTGCGATTCTTTACCGCGTCCCGCCTGACGGGCCGTGCTGAAGGGGTGCGCGCGAGAAGCTAGGCGTCGAATCTCCCCCTTACACGAGCGGCCCGTCATTGCGACGGGCCGCTCTTTTTTCATGCCCTGGAGACTGGTATGAGCCAAGATCGCCAATACGCAGGGCCCAGTGAACTCGAGCGAGTGCGCGCCGACATCGGCCGACTCGACGAGGCGTTGATCCAGCTCCTCGTCGAGCGGGTGCGAATGGCCCGACAGGCGGGGTCCATCAAACGCGAAGAGGGATTGCCGATCACCGATCGCTCGCAGGAGGCCGCCGTGATTCAGCGAGCGGCCGCACTGGCCCGCGATCATGGGATGTCCCCCCACGAGGTGGAGCGGATCTTTCAGGAGATCATCGCGCTGACGCGGCAAGCGCAACACGCAGAGGGCGGACGGGCGTGATCGCGGTGCTCTACTGCGGCGACTCGATCTTCCAGAAGTCGATGCCCCCCGCCTGCTGCCCCACATCCACCGACGCCACTCCGGCGTGCGCGATGAGATCGATGACTTCGACGGTCCCCGGCTCCGAGCCAATCCCCTCCACCGACACGAAGGCGTACCGATCGTCGGGCGACACCACGACGCCGTGGACCACCTTTCGCTTCGTTGGAATCCGGGCCAGCTCCTTGCCGCTCGCGAGATCGAAGATCGAGGCGGACTGGCCCCGCTTGTTGGTGGCGACCAGAAGCCGACCGTCATGGCTCACGGCGAGGTTGTAGACCCCCTCCCCCGCCGGGATCCGGCGCAGCAGCCGCCAGCTCGCCACGTCGATCTCCACGATCTCGCTGCTCTTGTTGCAGGCCACGTAGAGGCGGCTGCCGTCAGCGGACGGTTGCACCCAGGTCGGAGAGCAGCTCACCGCGCCGTGCGGCATGCCCGACGCCGGCGCACCCTCCATCCCCGCCTCCTTGCCCTTGGCGAGCATGAAGTGCCGGGCCACTTTCATTCCCCGAATGTCGATCTCCACGGCGAGATCGTCCATCATGCACGCGGAATACTGCCGAGTGCCCTGCGGATTGATCCGTGAGCCGTGGGGCATGGTGCAGGTGGGGATCCGGGCGACCTCGACCATCTTGTCGGTGTAGACCACCGACACGCTGGACGGCACCATATCGCCGTACAGATTGAAGTTCACCACGTAGGCAGAGAGCCCGTCGGGCGTGATCTGCAGCGTCGCCGGGAATTTGCCCAACTCGGCGCTGCCGAGCAGCGAGTCTCCGCTGGTCGAGAACTCGAGCAGATGGCCGAACGGTGTGCCGTGCGCGGTGGAAATGAAGAGATGTCGTCCGTCCGGCGCCACGGCGACGCCGTGCGGGCCGTCGATCTCGCCGCGCCGCTGCGCCCACGTAGCGGTAGGCGGAGGCGCAGAGCCGGCCGTACTGCTCGCGGACGAGCGTCTCGAACGCCGGCCAGTCGGAGTAGCCGGAACCCAGCGGATCGACGTGCGCCATGGAACTGAGTGTGCGCGAAACGCGCCCCGCGCGCAATGGGCAGCGGGGCGGGAACAGCGTATATTTCGAGCGTGCAATCGCATCCCACCCGAACCATCGTCACCGCGCGCATATTCCGCCCGGGACAGCCGGAACCGACGGACCGGGACTGGCTCGACCGGACCCCGGAGGAGCGCATCGAGGCCGTCTGGACACTCACGCAACTCTGCCTGAATTGGGCGGGGGCTAAGGCCGGGGCCGATGATCCAAGACTTCAACGATCTGTTGTCCACATTCAACGCGCACGGAGTTGAGCACATCGTGGTGGGGGCGCATGCCCTGGCTGCGCACGGCTACGTCCGCGCGACGAAAGACCTGGACGTGTGGGTCAGGCCGGATCCGGAGAATGCTCGGCGGACATTGAACGCGCTTGCCGCGTTCGGCGCACCAACCGAAGGCCTCACGGAGCGGGACTTGTCCACGCCGGGCCTCGTCTTCCAGATCGGGGTTCCTCCCGTTCGTATCGACGTGATCACCGCTATCGACGGAGTAGAGTTCGCCGACGCGTGGGCCGACCGCGTGCGGACACGATTCGGCGGAGAGCCGGCAGCCACCCTTTCACTCCGGCACTTGATCGCGAGCAAGAAGGCATCCGGACGGCTCCAGGATCTCGCCGATCTGGAGCGGCTCGAGGCACTCGAGCGCGAGCGCAGCCACGATGGGACCGGCTCGGAATGATCCGGCTGGCCGCGGCCCCGACCTCGCCAGCGCCTACGCCGGCGGATTCGCGGTCCACCACTCCAGCGCCTGCTCCTCGCTCCACGGCTCCACCGCGATCGCCGCGAGGGATCGGCCCAACTCCGCGGCGCTCGACGGCCGATCGTGCGGCTCCTTCGCGAGACAGTCGAGCACCACTCGCTCCAGCGCCGCCGGCACCGGCATTCCCGTCCGCTCGGACGGCGGGACCGGCTCGTCCTGCAGGTGCCGCGCGATTATCTGCAACGCGTTGGTCGCCTCGAACACCAGCTTGCCGGTGAGCAGGAAGTAGGCGACGCAGCCCAGTGCGTAGATGTCCGCGCGCCCATCGACCGTCTCGCCGAGTGCCATTTCCGGCGCCATGTACGCGGGGGTTCCCGGCGTGAGCCCGGCGGCGGTCGCCAGCGACCCCTCGTCGCTCGCACTCGCCGCGGACTTGACCAGGCCGAAATCGAGGACCTTGACGAAGTCGTATTGCA
>JBGPVE010000243.1:0-4285 GCA_041491545.1 Gemmatimonadota bacterium
CCCGCTGACCGCATGGTGGAGGATCCGCGGGAGCTGGCACCAACCGTATCGGCGCTCCTCGCCACCCACCGTCCAGAGCGGAGCGCATCGTGATCGTCAGGCGTTCCACCCCTCGCCCGCGGATGGCTCACGTTGCGGACCGCACTCGATGCGCCGCATCTTCCGTCCCACGAAAGGACGTTAGGGATCAATGAAGATCGGAATGGTGGGATTGGGCAAGATGGGCGCCAATATGACGACGCGCCTCTCGCGGGGCGGGCACCAGGTCGTGGTCTTCGACCGGAGTCCCGAGGCGGTGAAGACGGCCGCGGCCGGCGGCGCGGTGGCCGCGGCCTCGCTCGGGGATCTCGTCGCCAAGCTCGAGCCGCCACGCGCGGTTTGGATCATGGTGCCCTCGGGCGACCCGACCGAGGCCACGGTCCAGGCGCTCGCCAAGCTCCTGGCCTCCGGCGACACTGTCATCGACGGCGGCAACAGCAACTATAAGGAAAGTCAGCGGCGCGGTGCCGGTCTCGAGCCCAAGGGGATTTCGTTTGTGGACGTCGGCACGAGTGGCGGCATCTGGGGCCTCAAAGAGGGCTACAGCTTGATGATCGGGGGCGCGCCGGGCGCCGTGGAGCGGCTGCGCCCAATCTTCGAGACGCTGGCGCCAGGGCCTTCGACCGGATGGGGTCACGTGGGGCCGAGTGGGAGCGGGCACTTCGTGAAAATGGTGCACAACGGCATTGAGTACGGCATGATGCAGGCCTACGCCGAAGGATTCTCGATCTTGCGGCACAAGACGGAGCTCAAGCTCGATCTGGGGCAGATCGCCGAGATCTGGCGCAACGGAAGCGTGGTCCGCTCCTGGCTGCTGGATCTCACCGCCGAAGCACTCAAAGCCAATCCGACGATGGAGGGGATCGCGCCGTTCGTCTCCGATTCCGGCGAAGGCCGCTGGACCGTGGCCGAGGCCATCGATCTCGATGTGGCGGCGCCCGTCGTCACGCTGTCCCTGCTGGCGCGACTCCGCTCCCGCGATGCCGAGTCCTATACCGACCGCCTGCTCGCCGCGATGCGGAATCAATTCGGCGGACATGCCATCAAGCATGAGGAGTAATTCATGAGCGCGGCGGTCGAGCCCAGCATCTTCGTGATTTTCGGCGCCACCGGCGATCTTTCCCGCCGCAAGATCCTGCCCGCGCTCTATCAGCTCTGGGCCCAACGGTTCACGGAGCTGGGATGCGTCGTGCTCGGCGTGTCCCGCGACCGCGCGATCGATGACGCGGCATTCCGGGCTATCGCCCGGGAATCGATCGAATCGTCGGTGGCGGCGCCGGCCGACGTCGCGGCATGGGCGGAGCGGTTCATTCACTTCCAGTCGACCGGCGGCGGCAAGCCGGAGGACTATAAGGCGCTGCGAGACCGGATCGAATCGCTGGAGCGGAAGCTCGATCTTCCGGGGAATCGTTCGTTCTACATCTCGCTGCCTCCAGGCGCATTTCCCTCGACCATCCAGGGCCTGGGGCACGCGGGCCTCAACAAGAGCGCGGGTTGGACCCGACTCGTCATCGAGAAGCCGTTCGGGCGGGACCTCGCCTCGGCCCAAGCGCTGAATCGTTTGGTGCACGAGTTCTTCGACGAGTCCCAGGTCTATCGCATCGACCATTACCTCGGCAAAGAGACGGTGCAGAACATGCTCGTCTTTCGCTTTGCCAACGCCATGTTCGAGACGCTCTGGAATCGGGACCACATCGAGAGTGTCGAGATCAGTGTGGCGGAGGAGTTGGGAGTGGAGACGCGGGCCGGCTACTACGAGACGGCCGGCGCCATGCGTGACATGATCCAGAGCCATCTCACGCAGTTGCTCAGTTTGGTGGCGATGGAGGTGCCTTCGGCGATGGACGCCGAGTCGATCCGGATCGAGAAGGTCAAGGCGCTCAAGACGATCGCGCCGATCACGGCGGAGAACGCCGTCTTCGGGCAGTACACGAGCGGCTCACTCGATGGGCAAGAGGTGCGGAGCTATCGCGAGGAGCCGGACGTGGCGCCGGATTCCACCACCGAAACCTACGTCGCGCTCAAGCTCAACCTCGACAACTGGCGCTGGCAGGGCGTGCCGTTCTATCTGCGCACCGGCAAGCGGCTGCCGCGCCGCCTTACCGAGATCGAGATCAAATTCCGCCGCGCCCCCGTCTGGATGTTCCGCTCGGTGCACTGCGACGATCTCCGGTCGAACAGTCTCGTGCTCACCATGCAGCCCAACGAAGGGTTCAGCCTGTACTTCGACGTCAAGGCGCCGGGCGATCCGTTCCGGCTCCAGCGACTGCCGCTGCGGTTCGCCTACTCGGAGGCATTCAAGATGCTGCCCGAGGCATACCAGACCTTGATTCTCGATCTCTTGGAGGGCGATCAGACCCTGTTCGTCCACGCCGACGAAGTCGAGACGGCCTGGCGGGTGTACGCGCCGCTGCTCGAGCGGCGACCCGAGATCATGCCGTATCCCGCCGGAACCTGGGGGCCAGCGGAGGCGGCCGAGTTCCGGTCGGCTCGATAGGCGTCCACGCCATGAGCGGTCCGCCGATCGGGACATTCGAGGAGCAGGTCTACGCCGATCTCCCGGCGCTCAGCCGAGCGGTCGCCGAGCGGCTCGTCCGTCTGGCGCACGAGGTGCTTCGGCGGCAGCATCGGTTCACCTTCGCGCTGGCCGGCGGAGGCACACCGCGCGAGTTGTATCGTCTGCTGGCAGCCGAGTATCTCGATCGGATCCCGTGGGACAAGTTCGAGTTCTTCTTCGGCGACGAGCGCTGCGTGCCGCCCGATTCCGCCGAGAGCAACTACGGCATGGCCGCCTCCACGCTGCTGTCGGTTTTGCCGCTCCGGGCCGACGCCGTTCATCGCATCCATGGCGAGCTTCCGCCCGCCGAGGCCGCGGAGCGCTACGAGCGGGTGCTGCGGCAGCAGTTCCCGGCGGCCAGCGGATTCACCTCGTTCGATCTCGTCCTTCTCGGTATCGGGCGCGACGGCCACACGGCGTCGCTCTTCCCCGGAGACAAATCCACCCTCGGCGAAGGGGAGCGGTGGGTGCTGCCGGTGCATGCCCCGGCGGGGGTGTCGCCACCATGGCGGGTGACGCTCACGCTGCCGATGTTGAACCGCGCGCGGGAGGTGTTCGTCCTGTGTGCGGGGGCGGAAAAGCGGGAGATCGTGCGCGAGCTGCTCCGCGCGACGGGACATGCGGCCGCGCGATACCCGGCGGCAGAGGTCCGCGGAGTGGACCGCACGGTGTGGTTTCTCGACCGGGCCGCCTCACCGGACGAGTGATCCCTAGACGACCGGTGTCGGCTGCGCCGCGGCCGGCTCGACCGTGGCCGGCGTACCTGAGGCCACGAGGGCCAGCGCACCCAGGATCCACACGGCCCCACTCCAGTACGGCGCGCTCGGGCCGATCAGGTCGAATGCCGCCCCCGCCCACGCTGGCCCGACAATCTGCGTGAGACTCTGCAGCGATTGCGCGGCCCCGAGCACGGCGCCCTGCTCGGCCGCGGGTGCCGCGCGCGAGACCACGCCGGTGATCGTCGGGTTGGCGAGGCCGCTCCCGATCGCCGTGAAGGCGATCGCCGCGTAAAGCACCCAGAGGGCCGGTGACGCCGCGATCAAGGCGAACCCCAGCGCCATCGTTCCCAGCCCGAACACGGCGAGCCGCTGGTCGCGAATCCGTCCCGATACCCGGCGGATCACCACGCCCTGCATCACCGCCGCGACCACGCCGAGAAAGGTGAAGAGCGTCGCGTTGCCCTTGGGGCCCAAGCCGAATCGCACCAGTGTGAAGACGGCGAAGTTGCTCCGGAGCCCGGACATCGCGAATCCCCAGGCGAAGATGGCCAGGAACAGCTTGCGCAGGCCCGGTCTCCGAAACGCGTGGCGCAACAGGGCGACCGGATTCAGCTCGCGCGCGAGGATCAGCCCCGATCGGCGCCGCTCCGGCGGTAGCGACTCGGGCAGCACGAAGAAGCCGAACGCCGCGGTGACGATCGATAGCGCGCCGGCCGCATATGCCGGCGCCTGGAGGCTGATGTGGCTCAGCGCCCCGCCGGCCGCGGGCCCGAAGATGAATCCCAACCCGAAGGCGGCCCCCAAGAGGCCGAAGTTCTTCCCGCGGTCAGCCGGAGCGGAGACGTCCGCGATGTACGCCTGGGCGGCCGTGATGTTGCCGCCGGTCAGCCCGTCGAGGATCCGCGCCAGGAAGAGCACCCACAACGCCTGCGCCAATCCAAAGAGCAGATAGGCCAACCCGGAGCCGAGC
>JBGPVE010000244.1:0-4283 GCA_041491545.1 Gemmatimonadota bacterium
ACTGCGGCGGCGCGCTCGTCCGCGACGTCGCTGGGCCGAAGCAAGAGCACCTGGATCGCCCGCTCCACGTGCCCAAGCCAGAAGCTCGGATCCCTGACGTGCGGGCGCTCCCGCTCGAAGCGGGCGATGGTGTTCCGGATCTCGTCGAGGAACGCCGTGCGGTCGAGCTCCTCCGCGAGTCCATCGACCTCGAGTTCTTCGACGGCGCTGCCCATCGCCCGCAGCGCCGCAACGTGCTGGCGTGTGGCCTCGGCGTCGAAGCTGCCGAGCCGGGAGTCGGCGGAAACGAATCCGGCGGCGCTGGCCGCCGCCGGATCGAAGTGCCACTTGAGGTCGAGGTACGAGACGTAGAGGGGAATCAAGATGCCGAGGTGACCGTCACTTCCGAGTCGTCGCCCAAAGTCACGCTGCCGCTCAACCCTTCCACCATCACGCGGTTGCCCAGTAGCGCGCCGTCCAGCCGCACCCGCCGGAGCTTCGCGTCTTGGCCCACAATAGTGTTGGCGATCATGCTGTCGGTCACCGTCGTTCCCCGCTCGATCGACACGTTGGGCCCGATCGTGCTCCGCTCGACCGTGACGCCGTCCTCGATATAGACCGGATCGCGGATGGTGACCCCGGGAAACTCCCGCCGGCGCGCGGCGCCCCTTCGGAGCAGGATCTCGTTGGTCTCGAGCAGCGTGTCCAGCTTGCCGCAGTCGTACCAGCCGCCCACTTCGGCGGTGTAGATCCGCTTGCCGTGCTCGATCATCCACTGGAAGGCGTCGGTGAGATACCACTCGCCTTTGTTCTGCGGCTTCGCCAGCACGTAGTCGATGCCTTGCCACAAGCTGTCCACCGCGCGGATGTAATACAGCCCGATGTTGGCGAGCTTCGAGATCGGCGTCGACGGCTTCTCGACGATCCGCGTCATATACCCTTCAGCGTCGGTCACGACCACCCCGAAGCGTTGGTAGTCCTCCACCTCTTTCGCCCAGATGATGCCATCGGCATCGATCCGATTGATCAGCGTGAGATCGGCATCGAAGACCGTGTCCACGAAGATGATGAGCACCGGGCCCTTCACGTAGGGTCGAGCGAGATTGACCGCGCCCGCCGTGCCGTCCTGCACCCGCTGCTCGATGAACCGCGAGGGAATCTTGTAGCGGCTCCGCGCGTAGGCCTCGACCTGGTCCTTGAGGTGCCCCGTGATGAAGATCAGCTCCTCGACCGCGAGGCCGGCGAGCCGGTCCATCACCCAATCCATCACCGGGCGCCCCGCGACCTTGAGCATAGGCTTGGGCACGAGATGGGTGTGCGGCCTGAGCCGCGTGCCCTTTCCCGCCAGTGGGATGATGACTTGCATCGGTTACCCCCGCCCGTAGCGGTCTTGCAACCGCACCAAATCGTCCAACTCCGGCGTGGACGCCTCCAGCACGTCGCTGTCGGTCACGGCCTCGATCTGATGGACCATCTTGGGCGGAATGTGCACCGTCTGCCCTTTGACGAAGGGTCGCTCCACCAACCGCTCACCCTCGAGCGTGCGGAGGATGAGCTCGCCGGAGAGCACGTGCATCGTCTCGTCCTTCATGTTGTGATACTGAAGGCTCAAGACATGCCCCTTCTTGACGTGAAGGATCTTCCCCACGTAGCGATCGGTTCGGGCCCATATCAATTCGCCGCCCCACGGCTTGTCGACGCGATACGGAACTTCGGGCATCAGCTCTCCGCGGAATGGACTGTGAACGACGACGGCCGGGTCACGCACGCCCCGACGCAGACCCCGCATCCGACGCAGCCTTCCCGCCGCAGCACCGGATGACCCATCTGGTCGATCACCAGCGCGTCCGAACCCACCGGACAGGCGTCAGCGCAGGCTCGACACTCGCTCCCCCGATACGTGATGCAGCGCTCTGGCAGAAACTCGACCTCGGCCAACCGATAGCCCGCCCAGCTGGCGGTCGGAACGATGAGCGCCTCGGTTGGGCAGGCGCGGGCGCACGGCATGTCCGGGCAGACCGTGCAGGGCTGGCGGTCGGGATCGATGTACGGCGTCCCCGCCGCGAAACCACCCTCGGCGGGGACGGTGACGATCGCGTGCGGGGGGCACACCGGCGTGCAGGCCCCGCACCGAGTACAGGCCGCGAGGAATCCGATCTCCGGCAGAGCCCCGGGCGGCCGGAAGTACCGCCGCTGTATCACCCGCCGTTCGGTCTCCTCGACCAGTCGCTCGAGCCATTCTCCCAGCGCGGAGCGCAGGAGGCTGCGGCGATCCGAGCCGCCGAAATTGATCACGGGCGACCCCGAGTCATGGCGCGGAAAGATAAGCGGGGCGACGGCGAAGGGCGCCGGCAAACCGCGCGCCGCCGCGTGCATCGGCCCCGCGGTGCGTGGCCGGGGTACCGTCCCGGCGGGCATCCGGCGCCAACGTAGCGAGGTGGCAACCGTAATCGAAGGAGTGCGGCACCATGGCAGGAACTTACATCAAGCTGAGGGTGCATCTGGTCTGGAGCACCAAAGGCCGCAAACCCCTGCTCGATCCGGAGTGGCGCGGCCGGCTCTTCGCCCATATCGACTCGCTGGTGGCCCCCCACCGCGTCCGGCTGCTCTGCGCCGGCGGCGTGCGGGACCATGTTCATCTCTATCTCGAGCTTCCCGCCAGCCAATCGCTAGCGGAGATCGTTGGCACCATCAAGAGTAGTACGTGCCGCTGGATTCAGCAGACCTTCGCCCATCGCGCCGGGTTTGCGTGGCAGTCGGGCTACGCCGCGTTCAGCGTCACGCCCCACGACGACAAGCAGACCCTGGACTACATCCGCCACCAGGAAACCAGGCACCGGGAGCGGGATTTCGCTGGAGAGTATCTGTGGCTCCTGGAGCGACACGGCGTGAGCTACGATCTGCGGCATGTGCTGGAATAGCGCGAGCGGCCCTCCGAGATGTGAGCTCCGGAGGGCCGCTCTCGGGCGCGGGAAAACGCCGGTCCCAAGCTCTAGACTGCCCGCGTCAGCCTCCGAGCATCTGCCGTCGGAGCGCCGACATCCGCCGCTTGAGCGAGCCATCGTAGGTCCGGTCTCCCACCCGGACCACGGTGCCGCCCAGGATCTCCGGATCGGTCGTGAAGCTCGCGATCACCTGCTTGCCGAACGCCCGGGTCAGGTTGTCCTGGATGCTGCGTTGGAGCGCCTCCCCCGGCGCGCGCGCCACAGTCACGCCTGCTCGCACCCGGTTCAGCTTGATGTCGACCAGACGGGCGTATTCGCTGGCCACCTCCCTGAGGACCGGCGCGCGACCGCGCTTGATGAGCGCCTCGACGAACAGCACGAACGACCTGGGTGTGTCCTTGAGCCCCGCGGAAAAGAGTCGCTGCTTTTCACTCTTGGGAACCCTCGGCGACATGAGCACATCGCGAATCTGGGGTGTGGTCTCGATCGCGGCGGCCACGCTGTCGATCAGATCCCCGAACACCTCCGCCTGGCCGCTCTCCTCGCCCAGTGTGAAGAGCACTTCGGCGTAGTTGCGCGCGATCGTCACCGACCTCACGGGCCGGTCTCCAGATTGGCGAGATACTCTTCGACGATGCGCCGGTCCGTGTCGCTGCTCAGCCGCTCGCCGATGACTTTTGATGCGGCGGCCAGCGACAGCTCGACGGCCTCGCGCCGAAGCTCCGCCACCGCCCGCTCCCGCTCGGCCGCGATCTCCCGACGCGCACGCGCCACCAACTCCTCTTGCTCGTGCCTGGCCTTCTCCAACGCCGCGGTGCGCTCCTTCTCCGCCATCGACTTGGCCTCGGTCACGATGCTATGAGCCGACTGCCTGGCATCGGCCAAGAGCTTCCGCTGCTCCTCGAGCAGCCGCGCCGACTCCGTGCGGTTCCGCTCCGCCTCGGCGATCTGCTCCTCGAGCCGCCGCTCTCGCGCCTCGACCGCGCCGAGTATCTGCGGCCACGCGAACCGCCTTAGCACGAAGAGCAGTAGCAGGAAGATGAAGACGGTCCAGACCATGAGCCCGCCCTCGACGGTGAGCGGACCACCGCCCCTCTCCTGTGCGAGCGCCGGCAATGCGCCGACAGTTAGGCTCAACACCGCGAGCACGAGCGATCTGTGCATGTGAGACATCTCCAGAATGCAATACCGTGAACCCGGAGCGAGTCTGATGTCCCATAGCATGGCTCGACTGGTCAGGCACTCGAGGCACCGAACCCCGCGGAGCCCTATGCTATGGGATCAGAGACTCAGCTCACTAGAACGCAATCTTCCCTTGGATCAAGAACGCGATCACCGCGACGAACAGCGCGACGCCCT
>JBGPVE010000245.1:0-4171 GCA_041491545.1 Gemmatimonadota bacterium
CAACAAGCGATGGAGTCCGGCCACGCCGACGTCGGCGAGGCGAGCGACGCAGTGCCCGAACACCTGTACGACGACCGCGGCCTCCTCTGCCACCGGAAGGTCGCTGGTCCCAGCCGACACGATCAGCACATTCCCCGTGGCCGCCCGGTCGGCGGGCTCGGATGGGGGGAGATGAACCGTGCGGGCCAGCGCGTTCCACTGTAGCCGGGGGAATCGTTCCGCCAGCGCGGCCGCTATCCGCTCGTTCGCGCGGGTGCCGAGGAACGAATCGTTGGCGACGACGAGGCGCTCGGCAATACCAACAACTTGATCCGTCGTCTTGCCCTCGCAGAAGATCACCTCCGGCTGGCCTTGCCGGAGCGCACGGTGGTGATCGACGCGGGCGAACGGGAGCTCTTCGTACGGAAGGTGTCGCAGGCGACTGAGGGCGACCTGTGGCGTGAGGCGGCCGGCCGCGACATCAGCCAGCAAGGTCTCAAGCTGGGCGGGGATCACGCCACTCGAGCTACCGGCTCGAGATACTCGAGAAAGATGGCTTCGGCCTCCGCGATCGACTCGATCCGGAAAAGCCGCTGCCTGAGGTCGCTGGCACCACGCAACCCCTTGGCGTACCAGCCGAGGTGCTTTCGGAATTCGATGACCGTCTTGCGGGTATCGCCTTGCAGGCGGGTGGCGAGCCGCGCGTGCTCGAGGGCCACGCCAAACCGTTCGGCCGCGTCGGGAGCAGCGGGTGCCGGTCGGCCCGAAAGCAGCGCTCGCGCATCGCGGAAGAGCCAGGGATTTCCGAACGCCCCTCGTCCGATCATGGCGCCGGCGCACCGGGTGTGCTCCCGCAACCGCACCACGTCTTGCGCGGTCTGGATGTCTCCGTTGCCGATCACCGGAATGTCGAGCGCCTCGACCACGCGGGCGATCTCATCCCAATCGGCGCGCCCCGAGAACATCTGGGTGCGGGTCCGCGCATGCAGGGTGAATGCCTTGGCGCCGGCATCCTGCATCTGGAGCGCGATGCCGACCGGATCGCGAAGCTGATCATCCCATCCGCTTCGGGTCTTCACCGTGACCGGTAGGTGGGTGGCACCGACCACCGCCTTGACGATCCGCGCGACCAAGTCCATGTCACGCAGGCATCCCGACCCGCCGTTTCGCTGGACCACCTTCTTCACCGGGCAGCCGAAGTTGATGTCGATGAACTCCGGCTTGTAGTGCTCGGTGATGAGTCCCGCGGCCTCGGCCATGGCGTTGGCATCGGCACCGTAGATCTGGATACCGATCGGCCGCTCGCACTCCTCGAATTCAGCGCCCTCGAGCGTGTTGCGGATCCGGCGCCGAATCGCTTCCGACGAGAGGAATTCCGACAGCACGACATCCGCGCCCATCCGCCGGCAGACCTGGCGGAACGGCGCCTCCGAAACCCCGGCCATCGGGGCCAGGATCAGCGGGAACGGATGCGAGGAGTGATAAGGCAAGCCCATGGTGGGAAAATACTTGTCGCACGAGTCTCCGGCAACGCCGAACCAGAGGAGGGAATTGACATGCGTCCCGAAAGCCGCGTAGGTTCCCGCCCCATGCACCTCCATGACTTTCTCGCCGAAGACGCCGTGCAGCTCTCGCTTGCCGGGAAGCAGCGCGACGACATCCTGCCCGAGCTGGTGGCGCTGCTCCACGTGGGTGACGATCCGGCCGCGACGCTCCTCAAGGCGCTGCACCGTCGCGAGAGTCTCGGATCGACCGGCGTGGGTCGCGGAATCGCGATCCCGCACTGCCGCTCGCCCGTGGTGGATCAGCTTCGACTGGCGTATGGCCGACAGTGCGAGGGGGTCGACTATCAGGCGATCGATGGAAAGCCGGTGCATCACTTCTTTCTCATCGTGGCACCGCCGGTCGAGGCGTCCAATCTGTACTTGCCCGTGCTCGGCCGGATCGCGCAGTTTGCCAAGGAGCTCGACGTGCCCGAGCGCCTGCTCGCGCTCGGAAGTCCCGCCGAATTCTTCAGTCTCCTCGAGGAGAAGGGCGTTTAGCCCGAGGGCGCCTCACTCCCACTCGATCGTGGCGGGCGGCTTGGAGCTCACGTCGTACACCACGCGATTGACGCCGTTCACTTCATTCGCAATCCGGCTCGCGGCGTGGGCCAGCACGTCCGGGGGAAAGGGAAACCAATCGGCGGTCATCCCGTCGCGACTGGTGACCGCCCTGAGCGCAATGACCTGATCGTAGGTTCGCCCGTCGCCCTGCACACCGACCGACCGGATCGGCAGCAGCACGGCAAACGCCTGCCAGATGGAATCGTACAATCCCGCGGCACGGATCTCCTCGATGTAGATGTGATCGGCGCGCCGCAGGATTTCCAAGCTCGCCCGATTCACTTCTCCGATGATCCGGATGGCGAGCCCCGGCCCGGGAAATGGGTGCCGCCCGACCATCTCCTCCGGCAGACCGAGCTCGCGCCCGACCTGTCGCACCTCGTCCTTGAACAGCTCGCGCAGCGGCTCCAAGAGCTTGAACGGGAGTCGTTCCGGCAGTCCACCCACGTTGTGGTGGGTCTTGATTGTCACCGACGGTCCTCCACGCGGCGAGAGCGACTCGATAACGTCGGGGTAGAGCGTTCCCTGCACCAGGAATCCGACGTCGCCCTCGACGTGCTTGGCCTCCGCCTCGAACACCTCGATGAAGGTGTGGCCGATGCGGCGCCGCTTCTCCTCGGGGTCGGCCACGCCCTCGAGGCGCTCCAGAAACATGCCCGCCGCGTCGACCACGCGAAGATCGATGCCCAGGTGCCGGCGAAAGGTGTGCTCGACCTGATCCCGCTCGTGGAGCCGGAGCAAACCGTGATCGACGAAGATGCAGGTGAGCCGATCGCCGATCGCCCGGTGCACCAGCACCGCCGCCACCGACGAATCGACGCCGCCCGAGAGCCCGCAGATAACCCGCTGACTCGCCGGCACGAGATCGCGAATACGCTGAATCTCGGCGTCGATGAAATGTGCCGGCGTCCAGTCCGGCGTGCAGCCACATACCTCGAACAAGAAGTTGTTCAGCATTTCGCCGCCGCGCGGCGTATGCGCCACCTCCGGATGAAACTGCACGCCGAAGAGTGGCTTCTGACGGTGCTCGATCGCGGCGACCGGCGTGTTGTCGCTCGACGCCGTGACCCGATAGCCGGGAGGCGCGGTATCGACGTGGTCTCCGTGGCTCATCCAGACCGGCGTCTCTTCGCCCACCCCGAACCCCTCGAAGAGCTTGCCGCCCTCGATCCTCACATTTGCGCGCCCATACTCTCGGCGCTCCGCCCGAGTGACACTGCCACCGGACAGCTGCGCGAGCACCTGCATACCGTAGCATAGACCGAGCAGCGGCACGCCGACGTCGAGCAGCGCGGGGTCGGCCGTGGGGACGTTCTCGTCGTACACCGAGCTGGGCCCGCCGGAGAGGATGACGCCCTTGGGGTTCCACTCCCGAATCCAGGCGACCGATCGCGACGGCGGGTGAATCTCGCAATACACGTGCGCCTCGCGCACTCGACGCGCGATGAGCTGGGTATACTGCGACCCGAAGTCGATGATCAGGATGCCGCCGTGGTCTGGCTTCAAGGTGCCTCCATCCGTTCGTTGCGTAAGAGATCCTCCGCCGATTCGCGCGGCCGTGCCACCCACGCGCGCCCGCCATCCACGATGACCTCCGGAGGCCGCGGCCGGCTGTTGTAGTTCGAGGCCATCACGAAGCCGTACGCACCCGCGCACAGCACCGCCACAAACTCGCCGGGCCTGAGTCCGGGTAGCGGGCGATCCAGCGCGAGAAAATCGCCGGTTTCGCACACCGGCCCGACTACGTCGACCAGCTCCGGCGGCCGCCCCCTGGCCTCGAGCTCGACGATCTCGTGGTACGCTTGGTAGATGCTCGGGCGGAGCAGGTCGTTCATCCCGGCGTCGAGGATGACGAATTCCTTGCCGCCCGAATGCTTCCGATACAGCACCTCGGCGAGCAGCACTCCAGCGCTCCCGACGAGGTATCGACCCGGCTCCAGCTCCACACTGAGGCCGGCCGCCTCCAGCCGCGGCAGCAACGCGGCGGCGAAGCTCGCCGGGGCGATCGGCTCCTGGTCGTCATAGCGGATTCCGAGACCGCCGCCCAGGCCAAGCGTTGTCAGCGGAACCCCGATCGCACGGAGCTC
>JBGPVE010000246.1:0-4153 GCA_041491545.1 Gemmatimonadota bacterium
CGGGTGGCGCCCCGACACGGCAGCCGCCACCTCGAGGGACCCCAGGGCTTGCTCGATCTGGCCGAGATGATTGTAGATCACACCCAGATGGAGGTGGGGGACGAACATCCCCGGGGCGAGCTCGACGGAGCGCCGCAACGCCACGATCGCCTCCTCGTGACGCCCGGCCGCCAGCAGCACCACCCCGAGCTGGGCGACCGGCAGGGGCGCGAGCGGATCGAGCTCCACGGCGCGCCGGGCCTGGTCCAGGGCTTCCTCGAACAGGCCCTCGACCAGGCTGAGATACAGCGCGAGCCGGTAGCGGGCGGCGACGTAATGCGGATTCAGCTCGATCGCCCGACGCAGCGAGCGAGCCGCGTGGGGCCAGTCCCAGTCGAAGACGAGCTTCAGCTCCCCCGACGCGCAGTGCGCCTCCGCGAGCTGAGGGGCCAGCGCGAGCGCCCGTTCGATGGCGGCGCGGACTTGCGGCAGGATCACGTTGGGCGGCACCATACCGTACTCCGCCAGGAGCGTGTAGGCGTCGGCAAGTCCGGCGTGGGCCAGGGCGTAGTTCGGATCGAGCGCGAGCGCCTGGTTGAAGCAGTCGACGGCGTGCTTCAACCCCAGTCCGCGCTGGGCCCAGAAATACCGTCCCTTCAGGTAGAGATGGTACGCGTCGAGGTTCGCCGTGGCCGGCGTGACGAGCGGCCCTCCGCTCGTCGCCAGGAAGGTGACCTGGAGCCGGTCGGCGATCGCTTTCCCGATCTCGTCCTGGAGGGCGAATACGTCCGTCATCTCGCGGTCGTAGCGTTCCGACCAGAGCTGATACCCGTCGGCGACGTTGATGAGCTGCACGGTGACCCGCAGGCGGCTGCCGGCTTTCCGGACACTGCCTTCCAGCACGGTCGCCACTTTCAACTTCGCGCCGACCTCCGCGAGATCGACCGCCTTGCCGCGAAACGCGAACGACGACGTCCGCGCCGCGACCTTCAGCCCCGGTATCCGGGCGAGCGCATTGCTGATTTCCTCGGTGATCCCGTCGCTGAAGTATTCAGTCTCCGGATCGGGGTTTGCAAACGGCAGAACGGCGATGGAGTCCTCGTACGCGCTATCGGCGATCGGCGACTCCCGGGACACGAGCGCTTCTGCGAACTGGGCGGTGGTCGCGAACCGGTCGGCGGGCACTTTGGCGAGGGCTCGCAGAATGGCCCGCTCCACCTCCGGAGGGACCGTGTCCCGCACGGTCCGGAGGGACGGGACCGGCTCCAGCAATTGCCGTGCGAGGATCGCCTGCGCCGACCAGCCGAGGAACGGCCGGTCGCCGCCGAGCATTTCGTAGAGCATGCACGCGAGGCTATACGTGTCACTGCGGCCATCGACGGACGCGCCGTGCTCCACCTGCTCAGGACTCATGTAGCCCGGCGTTCCGATGAGCGTCCCGGTCCCCGTCAACACGTCGCCGCCGGCCGTCGAGATCGCCCGCGCGATCCCGAAATCGCTCACCATAGCGTGACCGGCCTGGAAGAGAATGTTCTCCGGCTTGATGTCCCGGTGGACCACGCCCAGGCTGTGGGCGTAGGCGAGGGCGTCGGCCACTTCACAGGCGATCCGGATGGCATCCGCAATCGGAAGCTGTCGCTCGCGCTGTAAGCGGTCGCGCAGCGTTTCGCCCTCGATGTACGGCATCACATAGAAGAGCAAGCCGTCGGCTTGGTCGGAGTCGAACAACGGCAGGATGTGCGGGTGGGTGAGGCCCGCGGCGGTCTTGATCTCCCGCAAGAAGCGCTCGACGCCGATGGCGGAGGCGAGCTCCTCGTTGAGGACCTTGATGGCCACTCGGCGCGGGTTCTTGAGGTCGCGCGCGATGTAGACCGTGGCCATCCCCCCCCGCCCGGCTTCGCCTTCGATCCGGTAGCGGTCCGCCAGCGCTGCGGAGAGTCGCTCCTGGACGGCGACCATGGCGCGGGAACATACGGGCGTACCGAACTGGTGACCAGTACGGCGCGATCGTTCCAGTGGCCGGCGCTCGCCACTGGGTGGGCGACCCGGTGGGACCGAGGATCGCTCCCACAATCTTGCCGAATCCCTCCCCCGGCACGATGATTCGACCAACAGTATGCCGCCGAGCCTGCGCGACACCGCGGTCGGGCTGTTGCTCCTCACACTGCTGGTGAGATCCATCGGAGCACAGTGCCCCGACGGCTCCCCACCGCCGTGCGCCGGATGGTCACGCCGAGCAATCGCAGCCTCGCCGCCCCCGGCGGCACGCGACCGCGCCCGAATGTTTCTTGTCTTGCCATTCCGGAACCTGTCGCCGCCCACCGAGAACCAGTGGCTGATCGAGGCGTCGCCCACGATGCTGGCGGACGCGCTCGGGCAGTGGGCGGAGGTAAGCGTCGTCTCCGACGAACGGCTCTATCCCGCTCTGCGCCGAAACGGACTTCGGCCCGGTGACGTGATGGATCTCGCTCGCATCCGACGCGTGGCGGCGGAGACGGGTGGGTGGACGGCCGTCACTGGCGAAGTTGTCGCCGTGGGGGACGGGATACGCATCAACGCTCGGGCGTACGACGTCGTGACTGAGCGCTTGGTGGCCCGCTCGACCGTGGAAGTCCGCGCGAAAGACGACTTCAGGGGCGCGTACGCGCAAATCGCCACGACGCTGTTGCGGGTCGCCGGGCTCGAGCACGCGACCGCAGATCTGCTGGCGGCCACGACGAACTCTCTGGAGGCGTACCAAGCGTACCTGCGCGGCATGGCCCACATGAACCGTGCGGAGTACCGGCGTGCTCGCACCGCCCTGGTGGAAGCGGTGGGCATCGACAGCACTTTCGCTCAGGCGTACGCCAAACTCGCGGAGGTGTCTCTCCTCGCATTCTCGGTGCTCGATCCCAACAATCCGGCCTACGGGTATGCCGACCGGGCCGCGACCCTGAGCAGCCGATTGCCGCCACGGGCGGGGAGTCACGTACGCGCGCTGCACAGCCTGCTGAACGCGGACTTCACCGCGGCGCGCAAGGAGTTAGAGCACCTGGTCACCCAGGATTCCAACGACGTGGACGCGCTCGAGACCCTGGCGAGCCTGGAGTTCCTCGACCCACTGCTGCTCTCCACGCCGGCGGGCGAAAAGCGCCGCGGGTCGCTCAACGCGGCGGTCCAGCTGGCACGGCGTGTACTCGACCTCGACCCCTCGCGGCACGGCGCGTATCAGGGACTGGTGGCGATCTACTCCCTCGCCGCCGGGCAGCCGCCGGGGGCGGTGGCCGGCTACCGCCGCGAATTGCCACGCCCGGTGCGGAGCTCGGTCCGCGCGTGGTGCAGCTGCGACTTGGGGCTGGCGGGGCTGTCGGGTGGTCGCGACTCGGTACCCCAACACGCCCCTTCCGACCCGGACCGGATGCTGGTGCCGCTGCTTCAGGACTCGCTCGTACTCGTCCCGCTCGACTCCTTTGCGGCGATCGCGCCGGAGTCCGTGTCGGCCTCCCGAGCCCGCGCGCGGGCCGCGGCCCTCGCGTGGGCCCGACGCTGGCTCGCCGCCGGACCAGCGGAAGCGGAAGCGCACCGCGCCGCGGCCCGGGTATTCGAGCTCGACGGCACGCTGCAGGCTGCGCTCCGCGAGCTCGACGTGGCGGACTCGCTCGGCTTGGAAATGGAAGCGGAAGCCGTGGGGGCACGACGCATGATTCTGCTTGGCGAGCTGGGCCGGCTCGCTGAAGCGCGCGAGATTGCGGACTCCTTGTGGCGGGCCGGCTATTTCGGGGGTGAGCTCTTTGCCACCGTGCCGGCCATGACGGAGGCGTACGCATGGGCCACGAATCTGTACGCTGCGGCCGGAGAGTTCGCGCGCGTGCGGGCGGCGCTCGCGGCGTTCAGCGCCCGCCTGGCCATGGAGCTCGAGCCGGCTCCCGCCTACGCCAGGACAGTCGCGGTGTTGTCCGGATCGACGTCTGGGCCGTTACCCTCTGTCGTGATCCCCGCGAGCCTTCGCATGGTCGTCCGGGATTCGCTGAGCGCCGAGCAGACGCGCAACCCGGGAGATCCGCTCCTCGGTGCCTGGCTCAGGATTCTCTCGGCGACTGGCCCGAGCCGCTGAGAGCGGGTTGTTGCCAGAGATGTGCTCCCAATGAGACTTGTGGTCCCTGTTGATCGGCCTCTCGACGTTAGGCACGGCCAA
>JBGPVE010000247.1:0-4131 GCA_041491545.1 Gemmatimonadota bacterium
ACCCGCAGGGTCGACCGCGACGCCGATCTCGTGCAACAGGGCCGCGAGCTCGAGATCCCGGAGGAACTCCGCCGGCACCTCGAACCGCGCCGCGAGCTGCAGGGCCGAGGTGGCGAGCTGGCGCCCCCGGTCGGCCGCGCCCGGCCGGCGGAGGTCGATCATGTAGATGAGCAGCGAGAGGAGCTGGTCGAAGCTCTGACCCAGCGCGGCGTGGAGCTGCTCGACTTCGACCTTGTCGGCCCGGAGTTGGTCGTGGAGCCGCCGGGTGCGCAGGAGCACTCGCACGCGAGCGATCAGCTCCGCCGCGCCGACCGGCTTGGTGACGTAGTCGTCGACACCGAGTCCGAGACCTTCGACCTTCTTCTGCACGTCGGTGGTGCCGGTCACGACCAGCACCATCGTCGCGGACAACTCGGGATCGTTCTTGAGCTGCCGGCACAGATCGAAACCGCTCATGCCCGGCATCTGCAGGTCGGTCACGACGCAGTCGGGCTTGATCTCGCGGGCCAAGGCGAGCGCCGCGTCCCCGCCCGCCGCGGCGTGAACCCGAAAGCCGGGCTCCCGCTTCAAGATGGATTCGTACTGGGCGCGAAAGCCGGGGTCATCTTCGACCAGGATGATGGTGGCCGCCGAGCCGTTCATGGCCGGTGCGCCAGCTTCGCGGAGTCGACGGGCACGGTGGCCGAGTCGGCGGTGGCGGGTCGTGACGCGAGCGAGTCCGCCCGCTTGGCGGCCTCGGCCAGCGAATCGGCCTGACCGGCACCGGCGGTGTCGCCGAACAGCATGGTGATCGTCACCCGCCGATTGCTCGCGGCCGCCGGATTGTCCGGCACCCGAAGATCCCGATCGGCGTGGCCGCGCACCTGCTGCACTTGCTGGTGCTGCAGCCCCCCGGTGAGCATGATCCGGCGCGCGGCGTTGGCGCGGTCGGCACTCAGCTCCCAGTTGGTGTATGTGGCCGTTGGGCTGTAGGGCACCGCGTCGGTGTAGCCGTCGATCACGACGGGATTCGGCATCGTGCCGAGCTCCTGGCCCAAGAGCTGGATCAAACGGGCCACGAGAGGGCGGGGTAGGGCCTTGCCGGTCTCGAAGAAGACGCCGGTCGAGTCCTCGAGCAGTTGGATCTTGAGCCCTTCGCTCGTGAGCTGGATCTCGATGTGGTTGGTAAGCTCGTGAAACTCGAACGTCTGCTCCAGGCGCTTCCGAATGCGCTCGCCCAAGACCTGAAGCCGGTCGGCGCGGATGTCGGTGGTCTGTGGCTGCGGAATCGGGCGCGGATTGGCGGCCTGGGCACCGTCGCCCTTGATGATCGAGCTGCCGAACTCGTTGGCGCGGCCGAGCGGATCCTGAAAATATCCCGCGACGGCGGCCCGGATGTCGGAGCTCTGGGTGACGATCCAGAGCACCAGGAAGAAGGCCATCATCGACGTCATGAAGTCGGCGAAGGCGACTTTCCATGCCCCGCCATGATGGCCGTGGCCGTGGACCTTCTTCCTCCTGACGATGATGATGGTCTCGCGCGCCTTGTTCATGTCAGGCCGCCTTTTCCTTCCTCACCGCTTCCTTGCAGGCGGTTTCCATGGCGCCGAAGCTCGGCCGGTCGTCGGCCATGATCGCGCGGCGGGCGAACTCGACCGTGACGATCGGGGGGAAGCCCTTGGCGAATGCGACGACGGCCGCCTTCAGCACATGATAGAAGCGGGTCGAGTCCGCGTCACGCGATTCGATGTTCCCGGCCAGCGGGGCGAGGAAGCCGTATGAGAGCAGAATGCCGAGGAAGGTGCCCACCAGCGCCGAGGCGACGTGGTGGCCGATCTCCTCGATCGGGCCGCCGACGGCCTGCATGGTCACCACGATGCCGAGCACGGCGGCCACGATGCCGATGCCGGGGAGCGAGTCCGCCACTTTCGAGAGGGCGGAAACCGCTCTGGCCTCGTTCTCGTGGTGGACGTCGATCTCGGCGTCCATCAGCGACTCCAGGTCGAACGCGGGCACGCTCCCCACGAGCACCAGGCGGAGCGAGTCGCAGAGGAAGGTCACCTCGTGGTGCTCGTGCAGCACCCGGGGGTACCGCTTGAAGATGGCGCTTTGCTTCGGGTCCTCGATGTGGGATTCGATCGCGACGAGCCCGTCCCGGCGAGCCGACTGAAAGAGCTCGTAGAGGAGCTTCAGGGCGTCCAGGTAGAGCGGCTTGCCGTAGGGACTCGGCTTGAGGGTCTTCAGCGACTTGGAGAAGATCGCCTTGAGCACCGGCAGCGGGGTGGACACGAGCATCGTGCCAATGGCGGTGCCCACGATGACGACCCACTCCGACCATGCCAGGAGCACGGCGAACGGCCCGCCGGACATGGCGAAGCCGCCCAGGACCGAGCCGATCACGATCAGGAAGCCGACGAGCGCGATCATCGAGTCAGCACCACGGCGAGCGGAGGGGCGGAAATCGCCAAGTCGTTCATGGCCCGAATTATCGGTGGAACCGGGAGCGCACTTGAGCGCGGCTTGGACAAGGGACGATCCCACCGGGGTCTAAGGATCGAACCGCGAGGTCCGATAGTACGGTTTGTCGGCGGGAGGACGTGCCGGCACCGGGCCCCTTTATGCTAGGATGACCGATTGCCGATAGTAGTCTTGGGCGCATTCCACCGTCCGCCCCCACTCTCGAATCCGAGGGACCGTTGCTCGTGAGCGATTTCATCAAGGGACTGCGTGCTCTGATCGACTCGGGGGACCAGCTTCCAACCCTTCCGACGGTCATTTTTCAGCTCCACGCGGTGCTCGCTGACGAACGGGCGGGGAACGAACAGGTGGCGGCGGTGATCGAGCGCGACCCCGCGCTCACGGCCCGCCTGCTTCGCGCGGCCAACTCCGCCGCGTTCGCCCGCGGCCCGGATCGGGTCGCGTCGGTGCTGACCGCGATCCAGCGGCTCGGTACAAGCCAGGTCCGGGCGCTCTGCCTTGTCCTCGCCGTGGTGAACGCTTTCAAGGACCGCCGTTGCTCGCTGAACTACGGGAGCTTCTGGGCCCACTGCGCCTCGGTGGGCATGGTGGCGAGGCTGATCTGGGCCCGGGCCCGGCCCGATGCCTCGATGTCGCTCGACGACATGTACGTGGCGGGCCTGCTTCACGACATCGGGCTCCTCGTCGTCGATCAGTTCTTCCCCGAGTACTTCGATAAAGTCGTTCAGATGCGACAGACGCTGGGCTCGAACGTGTGGCAGGCGGAGCAGGTCGTGCTCGGCATGCACCATGGCGACGTGGGTGGCGCGCTCCTCGGGCATTGGGGATTGCCGGAGTCGGTGGTCGATGCCGTGACCTACCACCACCGGCCGGCGGAAGCGCGGGCCGAGTACCTGCGCGCCTGCCGAGTCGTGGCCGCGGCCGAGATCGTGTGTACGACGCAGGGGTGGGGACTGCCGGAGGAGGGAGACGGGGGCGTGACCCCGGAGCAGGCCTTGATCGAGCTTGGGCTCCCGGACAGCCTGATTCCCGAGTTGCTGCTCGAGCTTGAACCGGCCGGAGAACACGCCGCGTCGATGCTGGGTTGATGGACCATTCTTCCAGCGATCCGGCACGAACTGCCACCTCAACTCCAATCCCGCATCGACCGATAGTCCTTCTTGCAGTGCTGGACCATGGCCCGCTTTTCGCCTCCAAGCTCAATACCAATGCATGAGGTGATGGATGAGCGATCTTGACGAAGTGGTCAGGGAGTTTCTGGTCGAGAGCTACGAAGGCCTCGACCAGCTCGATCGGAATCTGGTGGCGCTGGAACAGCGCCCCGGCGACCGCGAGCTCTTGGCCGCCATCTTCCGCTGTATCCATACCATCAAGGGAACCTGCGGCTTCCTCGGGTTTGGAAAGCTGGAGTCCGTCAGCCACGTCGGCGAGAGCTTGCTCTCGCTGCTCCGGGATGGCCGGCTCGAGCTCACGCCGGAGATCACGAGCGCGCTCCTGCGGCTGGTGGATGCGGTCCGGCAGATTTTGGCCAACATCGAGGCCACCCAGGCTGAGGGCGACACCGACTACGGCGATCTCATCGAACTGCTCACGCGCCTGGCGGCGGAGGAGCCGGAGCAAGCGCAGGAGCAAGCGCAGGAGCAGACCCAGGAACTGGAGTCAGAACCGGGGAGG
>JBGPVE010000248.1:0-4066 GCA_041491545.1 Gemmatimonadota bacterium
CCGTAAATCCTCAGCGAGGCAACCTGTCGGCAAGCATGGATGCGCACTCCCGGCCGAATCGCAGCAACCCGCCGCTCGCCCTCTGCTACGGCACCCGTCCGCAGATCATCAAGGCCTCGGGCTTGATCGAGGCGCTCGGAGCCACCTGGCCGCTCCTCACGGTCGACACGGGGCAACATTACGACCGAGAGCTTACCGAGCTTCTGTACGAGGAGCTTGCCATGCCGGCCCCCGACGTCCGGCTCGGAGTGGGATCAGGTACTCGGGCGGCCCAAACCCGGGCCATCGCGGCGGGCATGTCCCAGGTATTCCGGGAACGGCGGCCTTGGGCCGCAGCCGTCATCGGGGACACCAACAGCACGCTGGGGTCGGCGCTCGCCGCTGGAGCTCTCGGCATCCCCGTGATCCATGTGGAAGCGGGGCTTCGCGCGGCGGCCGGGCACCTGGTCGAGGAGTGGAATCGCCGACGCGTCGACGCCATGAGCCGTCTCTTGTGCGCACCCTCCGCGGCGGCTGTGGCCAACCTGCGAAGCGAGGGAGTGACGGGAACGATCGCGCTCACCGGAGATGTGGCTCGCGACGTTCTCGTCCGCCATGCCGCCCGCGCGAACCCCGCTAGCGAGCTTCCGGACTGGCCGCTGGAGCCCGGCGAGCCGTTTGCGCTGGCGACGCTCCACCGGGCCGAGCTGACCGACGACGCAGGCTCCGTGGCGGACGTGTTCCGCGCATTCGGGGCGCTCGATCTGCCGGTTCTGCTACCGCTCCATCCGCGGCTCCGCGGTCTTCTCGAGTCGCAACAGGAAATCCGTCCTGCTCCCCAGGTCCACCTCCTGCCCCCTGAGGGCTACCTTCGGATGCTGGCGCTCATTCGGGACGCCGACATCGTCGTGACCGATTCGGGCGGCATCCAGCGCGAGGCCTATTGGCTGGGCACGCCGTGCATTACCCTCCGGAGCGAAACCGAGTGGACCGAAACAGTGGACTGCGGCGCGAATGTGTTGTTGCCGCCGGAGCGGGCCGAAGGAGAGCTGGCGGGTCTGGTGCGAGCGCGCCGGGGCGGACGCCTGGCCCGGGCATCGTGGCAGCGAGATGCGTACGGCACGGGGCACGCCGCCCGGGAGATACAATCGGCCATCGCGGCGCTGAACGGAGCCTCAGACCCGCTCGACCCGCCGGGCGATCTCATCGGCGATAGTCAGTGAGGCCGTCGCGGCCGGGCTCGGAGCATTCAGCACGTGCACAGCGCCCGGGCGCTCCATGAACAAGAAGTCGTCCGCCAATCGGCCGTCGGGCAGCATGGCCTGCGCGCGGACCCCCGCCCCTCCATCGACGAGATCGTCGGACGAAATAGACGGAACGAGTCGCTGGAGAGCACGGCAGAATCGGTCGCGACTGAGTGACTGCCAGGTCTCCTCGGCCACGACGCGAGCGTGCCGCGCTACGAACCGCCATATGCCGCCAAAGGCGATGGTTTCGGCCGCATCCCGCAACGAAAAATCCAGCCGCCTATAGCCCTCGCGCTTGAACGCGAGCGAGGCGTTGGGCCCCGCTTCGACCCCGCCACCGATCAACCGAGTGAAATGCACGCCCAAGAACGGAAATGCAGGGCTCGGAACGGGATAGACCAGATGGCGAATCAGCGTCTCGCGCCCATCGCGCAGCCGGTAATATTGCCCCCGGAACGGCACGATCCGCACCCCGACCCGCTCGCCCGCCAGCGCCGCGATTCGATCGCTGTAGAGCCCGGCACAGTTGACCAACAGCTCGGCGCTGAAGTCGCCGACGGTCGTCACGATCCTCCATCCGCCGTGATCCCGAGTCAGACGCGTCACCTCCGCTCCGGTGACGATCCGACCTCCCGCTTCTACGACGAGACGTGCCAACGCTCGACAGACCGCCGGAAAATCGACGATTCCCTCCTCGGGTACGTGCAGTGCCGCGAGGCCCTCCACGTAAGGCTCTCGCTCGCGCATGGCCTGCGGCTCGAGCCAGGCGAGGTCTGACAGCCCGTTCCGTCTCCCCCGTTCGTGGAGGTTCCGAAGCCGCCCTACCTCCTCCTGGCTCGTCGCGACGACGATCTTGCCGCAGATGTCGTGGGCAACGCCGTGACGCCGGCAGAAGTCCGTCATTTGGCGTATGCCGGTTACCGCCAATCGGGCCTTGAGCGATCCGGGTCTGTAGTAGAGACCGGCGTGAAGGACGCCGCTGTTGTGGCTGCTCTGGTGAAGGGCGACCTGGGGTTCTTTTTCGAGGACGATGACCGAGAGATTCCGAGCGCTTCTACTGAGCCGAAACGCCGTCGCGAGACCGATAATTCCCGCGCCGATCACTGCGACGCGCCGTTCAGGCATGCTCACACCATATGGTTCAGCCCGGGAACCCTCGCACCGCCAACGTCACGTTGTGCCCGCCGAAGCCGAAGGAGTTGGAGAGCGCCACATCGACTCGACGCTCCACCTTCTGGTTGGGCGCCGAGTCGAGATCGCACTCCGGATCCGGAGTGAATTGATTCGTCGTGGGCGGAATCACCCCATGGCGCGAGGCCAGGAGCGAGACGCAGAACTCGAGCGCCCCCGCGCCCCCCAGGAGATGCCCGGTCATCGACTTGGTGGAGCCGAAGACCAGCTTCCGCGCGAACTCGCCGAACACCGCCTTGACCGCCTGCGTCTCGGCCACGTCTCCTTGCGGCGTCGAGGTGCCGTGGGCGTTGATGTACTGCACGTCCTTGGGGTCGATGTTCCCGTCCGCCAGACACTCCCGCATGGCCTGTTGCGCGCCGGCGCCCGCCGGCGGCGGCTGGGTTATATGGTAGGCGTCGTCGCTCATGCCGTAGCCGAGCACCTCACCCAGAATGGTGGCGCCCCGGCGCTCGGCGTGCTCCAGGCTCTCGAGCACCACCGCCGCGCCGCCATCACCCAGCACGAATCCGTCGCGATCCTTGTCGAACGGCCGGCTGGCCGTCTCCGGCGACTCGTTGCGGGTTGAGAGCGCCTTCATGTTCTGGAACCCGGCGATCGTGAGCCCGGTGATCGCCGCCTCCGATCCTCCGGCCACCATGGCCTCCGCCGTGCCGCGCTGCACCAGCCGGTAGGCCTCGCCGATCGCGTGCGCCGACGACGAGCAGGCGGACACGGTGCAGAAGTTGGGACCCTTGAGCCCAAAGCGGATGGCGACGAGCCCGGCCGCGATGTTGGGGATGTACATCGGCACGAAGAACGGCGATACGCGATCGGGGCCCTTCAGGATGTACGCGGTGCAGTTGTCCTCGTAGGTCTGCATGCCGCCGATCCCGCTGCCGATGATGACGCCGGTCCGCTCCGGCGCGGGAAATTTGCCTTTCAAGCCGGCCTGCGTGATCGCCTGCTCGGCAGCCGCCAGCGCGAACTGGGCGAAGAGATCGAACCGCTTGGCTTCCTTCCGGTCGACGTACTGGAGCGGATCGAACCCCTTCACCTCGCACGCGAATCGAACGTGCAGCCTCGACGGGTCGAACTTCTTGATCGGTGCGGCCCCCGGGCGCCCCGCCAACAGAGCGGTCCAGGTCGATTCGACGTCGTTGCCGACAGGGGTCACCAGCCCTAGGCCGGTGACGACGACTCGGTGGGCCAAGTTACTTGCCGATCTTCTGGTGCAGATAGGTCATCGCATCGCCGACCGTGCGAAGCTTCTCCGCTTCCTCGTCCGGGATGTCGATGTCGAACTCCTTCTCGAACGCCATGACCAACTCGACCGTGTCGAGGCTGTCGGCGCCGAGATCCTCCATGAAGCTCGCCTCGGAGGTGAGCTTCTGCCGCTCCACCCCCAGCTCTTCGACGATGATATCTTTGACCTTCTCTTCTACGTCGCTCATGTCGTCCTCGTTTCGAGATTGAGGGTCCGTCTCAGATGACCATCCCACCGTCAACGACCAACACCTGGCCGGTGATGTATGCCGCCAGGTCCGAAGCCAAGAACAGCACGGCGGCGGCGATGTCCTCCGGCCGCCCCAGACGTCCGAGGGCAATCTGCTGTAATAAGGTCTGCTTCGCTTCGACCGGCAAGGCGTCCGTCATGTCGGTTTCGATGA
>JBGPVE010000249.1:0-3935 GCA_041491545.1 Gemmatimonadota bacterium
GGCAGGGCAACGAGCGGATCGGTTCCTATGGGGATCTGGTCGAGTGGGCGAGAGGGTCGGGGATCCTGACCGATGTGGCGGCGCGGCGGCTCGTCCGGGCGGGCGGACGCGCGCCGAGCGAGGCCGAGCGGGTCGTCGATGAGGGTCGAGTGCTGCGGACGGCGATTCATCGGATCTTCGTGGCGCGGGCGGCGGGTGACGATCCGCCGGCCGACGCGTCCCGCACTCTCAACTTGTTCTTGGGCCAGGCGCTCGGTCGCCTGCGGCTCGCGGTCGCGAGCGACGCCTGTTCCTGGACGTTCGTCGACGAGGGCGACGAGTTGGAGCGAATGCTGTGGCCGGTGGCGTGGTCCGCCGCGAGTCTGCTGACTTCGGAAGACGCGAAGCTAGTGCGGGTCTGCGCCGGGGAGCGATGCGGGTGGCTCTTTCTCGATCGGAGTCGGAATCGATCTCGCCGGTGGTGCGATATGCGGGCCTGCGGGAACAACGCGAAGGCGAAGCGCCACTACGCGCGATCACGTGACGTCGGCAAGCGCACCGGTGACCCCATCGCGCGCGCGGGTGAGCCGAGGCTCACGGGCTAAAGCAGTCGCCGAGTCGCGCTGCGGAAGCGTCCCTGATCGAGCAGCTTGGCGATCGAGAGGCCCGGCACCTGCATACGCCCGTCCTTCCCCATCGTCAGCTTGATGACGTCCACGTTGCGGCCGAACCAACGGGTGCTCGGCTCCAGGTCCGACGGATAGACGAAGCCGGGCAAGGAGGCGATGGCGATGGCAGCTTGGCTGCCGATGCCGGACTCGGGCATGGTACCGGCCCAGAGCGCCGCGCCGTATCGCTGGGCTTCCGCGTATACCTTGAGCGCCTCCGACAATCCGCCCACACGGTGAACCTTCAGATTCCAGATCTTCGGTCCGCCAAGGGCCGCGATTTGACGCGCGGCCCGGGCGTCACGCAGGGTCTCGTCCAGACAGATCGGCGTGCGGAGGGCGCGACCCAGCTCGGCATGGCCCACCAGCTCGTCCGGGGCGAGCGGCTGCTCGATATAGAGCAAACCGGCCTCATCCAGCGCGCGAAGGTTGCGCTCGTGCGCCGGCCACTCGTAGGCCCCGTTGGCGTCCACGGTGAGGGGCACGGTGCCGCCCGCCAGCGCCGCCCGCGCGGCCGCGACGGGTACGGCATCCCAACCCGGCGCGACCTTGATCTTGACGCGGCGATATCCGAACGCCAGCGCCTCGGTGATCCAGCGATCGAGCGTCTCCGGCTTCCGGTCTTCCGGAATCCCGAGGGCAACGCCGCACGGGATCGTGTGGGCCGGCTCAGTGTCGGTGCGCTCCGCGAGAAGCGTCGAGAGGCTGCTGGCGCGAGCGGCCGCCTCGAGGTCCCAGGCGGCCGTCTCCAGGCCGGCGCGGGCGAACGGATTGCCGCGCACGCCGACCCGAAGCGCAGCGTCGACCGACTCCGGACCGTCGAACCCGCGCCCGGCGACCCGCGGAATGAGCACGTGCTCCAAGAGATGGCGCGCGCCCGCCAGCGTCTCCTCCGAATAGAAGGGCAGCTCGAACGGCGGCGACTCGCCGTAGCCGACGTGGCCTTGATCGTCGCGAACCAGCACTACCAGCGATCGGCGCTCGCGCATCACGCCGCCCGAGATGATGAACGGTTCGCGGAGCGGGAGCGTCAGCTCGTGCAGCTCGATGTCGGTGATCTTCATTGGATCTCGGCTACGCGAACGTGGGGTTCGTTTCCACAAACGCACTCAGCGGGCCAGATCGAGGAAGTGCAACTCCCCACCCCGGCGCTCGAGGGCACCATTTTCCGCCAATTCCAGCATGCCGGCGATCAATCCCTCCGTCGGGTGAAACATGAGCGCGTGCAGCGCGCGCTGGGTGCGGGACCCGTGCGTCGCAGGATATTCCCCGAGCGGGAGTTGAAAGAAGGTGTGGAGCTGCGCGCTCTCGCAACCGCGACGAGCATACTCGAGCAGGAGGCGGCCGGAGCAGATGTTTCCGGTGCCCGAGAGTCCGGACCGCACGATCCCGCTCGCGCGCGCCAGATCGAGCGCCCGCAGATTGCGATCGCTCAGATCGTAACCGCCATAGGCCACGCCGCGCTCCAAGTCGAACAGCCGATTGAACGCGACGACGCCGTCGGCGGCAGCCGCCGCGGCCAGCATCTCGACCTGAAATGCGTCGTCGAACCGCGCGTTCATGAGCTTGAGCGCCACGCGGGCATGCGGCGCCGCGGCGCGAATTCGAGCGGGGACCTCGGCGATCCATCGAAGAATCTGACGCCGCTCGTCGGCCAGAGCGTCGCCGGCCAGTGTCGGCGAGAAGTCCTTCTCCAGCAGTAGCGGCTCTCCACTCCGATCCGCGCCCTCGTCCCACGCGCGCGCCAGCGCACCCGTCGTATAACGGTACTCCGAATCGCGGAAGGGCTCTCCAAGCCGCGGGAGATGGTACTTGACCGAGGGCACCACCAGCATGCCGTCGGCACCGGCACGGGTGAGCGCGCACCCCGCCCGCACGAGCGCCAGATACTCCGCCAGCGAGCGATCCCATCCTCGACCCTTCCAGGTGATCGTCCAGCCTTCGCGCCCGGCAGCCGACCGTCGCCGCTCGACCGTCATCCGAGTCTCGTGGATAGCCCATGCACCCATCGATCGAGCGCCGGAGGGATCTTCAGCGATCAGCGTCTTGAGTACAACGAAGGCGAGGCCCGCCGCGCGATCGGTCTCGAGTTGCTCGGTGTTGAGCGAGAGCTGGCCGGAGCCCTTGCCGACCGGGTGGGGAATGACGCGGTCGAGGTAGCGGGCCGTGAGGTCGATGCCGTAGATCTCGCGGATGTGCGCCGGGAAGTCCCGCGGAAGCTCGCGCTTGAAGCGCTCGAAATCAGCGGAGAGCCGAGCGCGCATCGTGGACGGCCTGGCGCACGGCGTTTCGGTCGGACGCGGCAAGCTCGGGGCCCCAGGGATCGTCGCACGCCTCGTCGGGGAGCGCACCATCGGCGGCGGCGGCCCACAGCATCCGGCGGATATACCCTTCCATCGGTGCCACGAAGGTCACTTGGGCGAACCGATCGCACAGCGCCGAGAGCGCCATGAAACGGCTCCAGTCAGCGGAAGCCTTGGCCGGAAGCAACGCCGCCTGCAAATCGGTGAGCGCGGCTCCCATGCCGATGAGAGCGGCCCGAGCGCCCAGCATGAGGGAGTAGCCGAGGAAGCGATCCTCGCCCGTGATCAAGAGCTTGTCGGGATGGCCTTGAAGCAGCCGCGCGATGCGCTGGAACGTCATGACGGAGTCGAGCGTCGCCACCTTGATGCCGACCACGTGAGGAAGCGAGAGGATCGCATGCAGCGCTGCGTCGTCGTAGGCCACGCCGCCGGCGGCCTCGTACAGGTAGAACGCGATGACGGGAAGCTCGCGGCTCAGCCGCTCGTGGTAGCGCGCGGGATCGCGAGCCTCGGGAAAGGCGAGGAGCGCGTCGGCGCCGCCCTCCCGCGCCTCGCGAGCACTCGCGTCGTCCCACGCACCGGCGACGATCACTCGATCGGGCAGCGCGGTCCGCCAGGCGGCCAGCACCAGCCGTCGCTCCTCCGGCGCGAGATGGCGACCTCGACCGGTGTGGACGCCGACCGCAACTCCGGCGATCGGCTGCGCCGCCATCCAGCGGGTGTATCGCGCGAGCGCCTCGCGATCGACGGTGCGACCGCGGAATGGCACCGGCACGGCCGGCACCAATCCACGATCGAGCCGCGCGAGCAAGCTCATGGGGCCATGACCCGCCCAATGTTTCGATGCTCGATCCACTCCCGCTGGTCGGGCGGCAGATCGAGCAGGTCGAGCTTCGCGACGCTGTTGTCCGGAATCCGGAGCGGCATCCCCGATCCTAAGACAAAGCGGTCGATGCCGATCGTGCCCACCAGCGTGGTGAGGTGA
>JBGPVE010000250.1:0-3933 GCA_041491545.1 Gemmatimonadota bacterium
AAGCGCGTGGTCGAGATTTGCACGCGCTACGCGCAAAAGGGGATGTTCAACATCTTCCTCACGGTCTTCTTCGCGACGCTCGCCTTCGCGTTCATCGAGCCGTACTTCTTCATCGGGTATCTGGTATCGATCGCGCTGTTCGGTCTCTATCAGGCCGTGTTCATGGCGAACGCCGGCGGCGCCTGGGACAACGCGAAGAAGATCGTCGAGGTGGAGCTCAAGCAGAAGGGCACGCCGCTCCACGCCGCCACGGTCGTCGGCGACACGGTGGGCGACCCATTCAAGGACACGTCCTCGGTCGCGCTCAACCCGATCATCAAGTTCACGACGCTGTTCGGCCTTCTCGCCGTCGAGTTGGCGGTGTCGCTGACCCACCAGCGCGGAGCCATGGTAACCAACGTGCTTGCGGCCGTCTTCTTCGCGATCTCGGTCTTCTTCGTGTACCGGTCGTTCTATGGGATGCGGATCGAGAGCCAATAAACGGCGGTAATCGGGCCAACCTGCATGCCTTCCACCAGCGCGCCCTCCCCGTCCCGCGCCGCGCCCGCGGCGTTGACCCGCGACCAACTCGTCGAGCTGTATTACTTCATGCGGCTCACCCGCTTGCTGGAGGAGCGGCTGGTCAACTTGTATCGGCAGACCAAGGTCGTCGGCGGATTGTTTCGGTCGCTCGGGCAGGAAGCGGATGCGGTGGGCTCGGCCTACGCGCTGGATCGAGCCAAGGGTGACGTGCTCTCGCCGCTCATCCGAAACCTCGGTTCGATGTTGGTTCAGGGCGCGGCGCCGCTCGAGATCCTGCGACAATATATGGCCAAAGGGGATTCACCGACCCGTGGGCGGGAGCTCAACATCCACTTCGGCGACACGGCGCGTGGATTCATTGGGCAGATTTCCCATCTCGGCGATATGGTGCCGGTGATGGCCGGGGTGACGCTTTCGTTCAAGATACGGGGCGAGTCGCGTGTGGGCCTGGTCTACGCCGGCGATGGCGCGACGTCCACCGGTGCGTTCCACGAGGGGATCAACTTCGCGGCGGTGCAGCGCTGCCCACTGGTCGTCATCGTCGAGAACAACGGCTATGCCTACTCGACCCCGATATCCAAGCAGACGGCGGCGGCGAGTTTCGTCGACAAAGCGAAGGGATACGGCATTCCCGGCGTGCGCGCCGACGGTAACGACGTGCTGGCCGTCTACCAGGTCACCAAGGACGCGGTGGACCGCGCCCGGCGGGGCGAGGGCGTCACGCTGATCGAGCTGATGACGTATCGGCGTAAGGGGCACGCGGAGCACGACAATCAGTCGTATGTGCCGCCGGGCGAGATCGATCGCTGGGCCAAAGAGAACGATCCGCTCGACCGTTACGTCGCGGTCCTCACCGGCACCTATGGCGTGGGTCGTGAGGAGCTGGCCGCGGCGGATGCACGGGTGCGGGAGGAGATCGATCGAGCGACCGATCTCGCCGAGGCCTCGCCTCCGCCGGAGCCGCGGGACGCGCTGGTCGGTGTCTACGGCGATCCTCCGGCCGCGCCGGTGCTCTGGTTTCGAGAGGGGATTCAGGCCGCGGTGGATCGAAACGAGCGCCCGGCCGGATGGGGCACTCACGATGGCTGAGCTCACCTACCTCGAGGCGATTCGAGAGGCGCTCTTCGAAGAGATGGAGCGGGACGAGAACGTCTTCTGTCTGGGCGAGGACATCGGCGCCTACGGCGGCGCATTCAAGGTGACCGAGGGGCTGCACGCCCGCTTCGGCGAGCGGCGCGTCATCGATACACCGATCTCCGAGGCGGCGATCGTGGGCGCGGCCGCGGGTGCGGCGCACATGGGACTCCGCCCGGTGTGCGAGATGCAGTTCATCGACTTCATCTCCTGCGCCTACGACCTGCTCACCAATTACGTCGCCACCGCCCGTTACCGGGCGTTCCTCCCCTGTCCGATGGTCGTTCGCGGCCCGAGCGGCGGATACGTTCGGGGCGGCCCGTTCCACTCGCAGAACCCGGAGGCGGCGTTCCTGCACACGCCGGGCCTCAAGATCGTCTATCCCGCGACGGCGAGCGACGCCAAAGGGCTGCTCAAAGCGGCGATCCGCGACGACGACTGCGTGTTGTTCTTCGAGCACAAATACCTGTACCGCCGGATCAAGGAGACGATGCCGGTCGGGGATCACATTGTCCCGATCGGCAAGGCTCGTTTGGCCCGCGCCGGCAAAGACCTCTCGATCATCACCTATGCCGCGACGGTCTGGAAGGCGTTGGAGGCGGCCGAACAGCTGGAGCGCGAGGACGGGCTCTCGGTGGAAGTGCTCGACCTGAGATCACTCCTGCCGATGGACGACGAGGCTATCGTTGATACCGTGAGGAAGACGAATCGCGTCCTGGTGGTGCACGAGGACACGGTCACGGGCGGCGTCGGCGGTGAGATCACGGCCCGCATCAACGATCTCGCCTTCGAGTGGCTCGACGCCCCGGTCAAGCGCATTGCGGCGCATGATGTGCCGCTGCCGTACGCCCCGGCGCTCGAGGATTTCGTTCTGCCCCAGGTCTCGGATATCGTCCGCGGTGCCCGCTGGGTGGCAGGATACTGAAGACTACCGGTTTGGGAGACTTACAATGGCCCGCATAGACGTCGTCATGCCCCAGATGGGCGAATCGATCGCCGAGGGAACGCTCTCTCGGTGGCTCAAGAAGGTCGGTGAGCCTGTCAAGCGCGACGAGCCGATGTTCGAGATCTCAACCGACAAGGTGGACGCCGAGATTCCAGCTCCCAACGCCGGCGTTCTTGCCGAGATCTTGGTGAAGGAAGGCGAAACGGTCGCGGTGCAAACGGTGGTCGCCCGGATCGAGACCGACGCGAGCGCGGCGCAGGCGGCGCCACCGCCCTCGGCGCCGGTCCCGGCCGCTGCACCCGCCGCTTCGGCGCCGGCCCCGGCTGCGTCCCGCACCGGCGCGTCGGGTCCGACACCAGCTCCGGTCAGCGCCGCGCCCGCTCCCTCCACGGCGCGGGCTCAGGCCGATGGCTCACCCAACGGCGGCGAAACGGCCGAGGAACGCCTGCGTCGGAAGTCGACCCCCCTCGTGCGCAAGATGGCCGCGGAGCACAACCTCGATATTACCACGATTCCTGGCAGCGGTCGGGCCGGCCGGGTGACCCGAGACGACGTGCTGAGCTATCTGGGATCCGATACCGCGACCGAGAGGCGTCCGGTCACGCCCGCGACCGCCTCCCCGATCGCGCCCGCAGCGCGGACCGCCGGAGCCGGCGCTCCTGCCGTCCCCACCCCCACCGGCGTCGAGCCCTGGCCCGGTGACCGGGTCGAGCCATGGTCGCGCATCCGGAAGCTCACGGCCGAGCACATGGTCATGTCGCGTCGTGTGTCGGCACACGTCAATAGCTTCTTCGAGATCGACTATACTGGGATCGCGCGAATTCGGGAAAGGAAGAAGCGGGAGTACGCCGATCGCGGGGTGAACCTCACCTACCTCGCGTTCATCGCCAAGGCGATCGCCGACAACCTCCGCAAGCATCCGGTGGTGAACGCCGCCGTCGCGGGTGACGCCACGATCTTCCGGCGCGACATCAACCTCGGCATCGCGGTGGCGCTCGACTGGGGACTGATCGTGCCGGTCATTCGCCATGCGGACGAGCTATCCTTGCTCGGCCTGGCGCGCGCCATCGGTGATCTGGCCGACCGGGCACGAACCAAGAAACTGAGCCCGGACGAAGTGCAGAAGGGTACGTTCACGATCACCAACCCGGGCGTATTTGGATCGTTCGCCGGTACGCCGATCATCAATCAGCCTCAGGTGGCGATTCTGGCCGTCGGCACCATCGAGAAGCGGCCCGCGATCATCACCGTCGACGGGACCGACAGCATCGGGGTCCGGACTAAGGGCATGCTCAACATGGCATACGACCACCGGATCGTTGACGGCTCCG
>JBGPVE010000251.1:0-3888 GCA_041491545.1 Gemmatimonadota bacterium
CCTCCGCGTCGTGTACGACGTCGCTCACAACATCGCCAAGGTCGAGGAGCACGGCGGCGAGCGGCTCTGCGTGCACCGGAAGGGCGCCACCCGCGCCTTCGGCCCCAGTCATCCCGAGACCCCGCCGGCCTACCGCTCGGCCGGGCAGCCGGTGTTCATCCCCGGCAGCATGGGCACGGCGTCGTACGTGCTCGCGGGCACCGACGAGAGCGGCGAGCGCAGCTTCGGCAGCTGCTGCCACGGCGCGGGGCGCGCGATGAGCCGGGGTGCCGCCAAGCGCGCGAGGAGCGGGGCCGAGGTGCGGCGTGAGCTGGAAGCGCGCGGTATCGTGGTGCGCTGCGCGTCGGGACAGGAGCTGGCCGAGGAAGCGCCGACGGCCTACAAGGACGTCGAGCGCGTCGTGGACGTGGTCCACCTGGCCGGCCTGGCGCATAAGGTCGCGCGGCTCAAACCAATAGGTGTCATGAAAGGATGATGGAGGAACCATGCAGCTGGCATTGCACATTTCGGCGCGGAACCTGATCCTGAATCCGGCCGAGGAAGAGGCGATTCGTGAGGCGGCGAGCAAACTCGACGGGCTGGACCCGCGGCTCACGGCGTGCCGCGTCGTCGTCAGCACCCCCCACCGCCGCCCGCACACGGGGAAGCGACACCAAGTGGAGATCGAGCTGATCGTGCCGGGTGCCGAATTAGTGGTGCGCCGGCGCTCGGACGAGAATCTCATGAGCGCGATCCAGATGGCGTTCGCCGCGGCGCGGCGCCGGCTCCAGGACCAGGTGCGGAGGCGACGGGGAGACGTGAAGCATCTCGGGACGATGCCCCGCGGCACGGTGACCAAGCTCCTGCCGGCCGAAGGCTACGGGTTCGTGACCGACGCCGAGAATAACGAGATCTACTTCGACCGGCAAAGCGTGCCGGGCGCGGGGTTCGACCGGTTGGTCGAGGGCGACGATGTGCGGTTCGTCGAGGCCGAAGGCGAAGGAGAGAAGGGACCGCAGGCGAGCACCGTGATGCCGGTCCGCAGGGGGCGCGCCGGGCGGGCGTGATCGATCGCGCTCCGTGGCACCCTGACGGCGCCGCCACGGGAACCTCCTGTCGTTCATGCGTGCAGAATCAGATCGCTCATCGAACGGCCGTGATGCAGCCGGCCGATCGCGTCCGCCAGCAACGGCGCCACGGATACGATCTCGAGCGGCAATCCCGCCGGGCGGGCGCCGCCCACCGTGTCGGTCACGATCAGGCGTCTGATCGGCAGGCGGGCGAGGCGCTCGACTGCCGGGCCGACGAAGAGTCCGTGGGTCACGGCGACGAGCACGTCCCGGGTCGCGCCGGCAGCGAGCACGGCCTCGATCGCGCCGGCCATGGTGCCGCCGGTGCTGATCATGTCGTCGACGATCAATGGCGCGCGGCCCTGCACGCTGCCGGCCACCCCATGCGTCGCCACCGCCTCGCCGCTCAGCCGCGTCTTGTGGACGAACGCCACGGGAAGGTCGAGCAATCGCCCCCAGCGCTCGGCGAGCTTGGTGGCGCCGGCATCGGGCGCGACCACGACACCCGGGGCACCATCGCGCGAGGCGTGGATCGCTCGGCTCGTCAACGGCACCGCGCTCAGATGCTCGAGCGGAACCGGAAAGACGCCCTCGAGCGTCGTCGTGTGCAGGTCGATCGCCACCACCCGGTCGACGCCGGCCCCTCGCAGCATGTCCGCCACCACGCGGGCACCGATCGCCTCGCGACCGCTCGCGCGCCGATCCTGGCGCGCGTAGCCGAAGTACGGCAGCACCGCCGTGACGCGGGCCGCCCCGCCCCGCCGACAGGCATCCACCAAGAAGAGAAGCTGCAGCAGATGGGTCTCGATCGGCGGGGCCGTGGGCTGCAACAGGTAGACGTCCGCGTCGCGGACGGTCTCGTGCAGCTCGACGTGGATCTCGCCGTCGGGAAAGCGCGAGACGTCGCGCGACGCGAGGGGAACGCCCACCGCATCGGCGACCGCGGTCGCGAGGGCGACGTTGGCGGGACCGGCGAGGAGAACGCAGCTCTGGGCAGTCGTCATTGGGGAGCGCGCCTATACTTCCCGCTTCGCCTGAAAGAACCGCCGCAACAGCTCTCCGCACTCCTCGGCCATCAATCCGCCGATGACCTCGACCCCGTGGTTGAGTGCCGGGTGGCGCAGGATGTCGAAGATCGAGCCGGCCATGCCGGCCCGCCCGTCGTAGGCCCCGAAGACCACTCGGCTGACCTTGGCCAGGATGATCGCGCCGGCGCATTGCGCGCAGGGCTCGAGCGTCACGTAGAGCGTGGCGTCGATCAGGCGGTCTTCTCCCGTTTTCTCCAGCGCGCGCTGAATCGCCAGCAGTTCGGCGTGGGCCGTGGGATCTCGACGCTTGACGGTCTCATTGGAGGCCTCCGCGAGGTGGGTTCCTTCGCGAATGACGACCGCGCCGACCGGCACTTCTTCCCGCACCGCGGCAGCCAGTGCCAATCGAAGCGCGGCCTCCATGCCCACGAGGTCCGCCGGGGAAGGAGTACCCCTACGCACTGACCGACTCGGCGATGCGCGGGATTCGGGTGAAATGGAGGCCGTCAGCCTGACGGTCGACCCGGATCAGGTCGCCCTCGTGATACACCCCCTCGAGCACCTCGAGCGCGATGGGATTCTGCAGCAACCGCTGGATCACACGCTTGAGCGGCCGAGCCCCGAACACCGGGTCGTAACCCTGATTGGCGAGCAGCTCTTTCGCCTCGGTGGTGACCGTGAGCCCCAAGTGCTTGTCGGCGAGCAGCCGCTCGAGATGGCGGAGCTGCAGGTCGACGATGCGCACGATGTCCTGCCGGCTGAGCGGGTGGAAGACGATGATGTCATCCACTCGATTGAGGAATTCAGGCCGAAAATAGTTCCGCAGCTCGTCCCGCACGCGCTGCTCCAGCCGCTCCCAGGCGGCATCGCCCGGCTGTCCGCCGGCGTCGACGATGAACTGGCTCCCGATGTTCGACGTCATGATGACCACCGTATTCCGGAAATCCACCACTCGGCCCTGGCTGTCGGTGAGCCGGCCGTCGTCGAGAATCTGAAGCAGCACGTTGAACACGTCGGGGTGAGCCTTCTCGATCTCGTCGAACAGCACGACGCTGTAGGGCCGGCGCCGGACCGCCTCGGTGAGCTGACCGCCCTCCTCGTACCCGATGTATCCCGGCGGCGCCCCGATCATCCGAGCCACCGAGTGTTTCTCCATGTACTCCGACATGTCGAGCCGCACCATCGCGCGCTCGTTATCGAACAGAAACTCGGCCAGCGCTCGCGCGGTCTCGGTCTTGCCGACGCCGGTCGGCCCGAGAAAGATGAAGGAGCCCGTCGGACGATTGGGATCCTGCAGGCCGGCCCGGCTCCGCCTGACCGCATTGGCCACCGCGGTCACCGCCGGCTCCTGACCCACGACTCGCTGCGCCAGCTCACTCTCCAGCTTGGTCAGCCGTGCCCGATCTGACTCGAGCATCTTGGACACTGGGATCCCAGTCCATTTGGCGACGATCTCCGCGATGTCCTCGGCATCCACCTCCTCCTTCAGGTATTTCACCTTGGTCTGCACCGACTGCAATCGCGTCTCCAACTCGGTGAGCTGACGCTCGAGCTCAGGAATGCGCCCGTACCGAAGCTCGGCGGCCTTCTGGAGGTCGCCGCGCCGAGTGGCTTGCTCCACCTCGTTGCGGAAGCCTTCGACCTGCGCCCGCTTGGTCTGGATCTCCTGGATGGTGCTCTTCTCCGATTGCCACTGCGCCTTCATCCCGGCGCTCTTCTCACGCAACTCGGCCATCTCCAGCTCGAGCGCTTCGCGGCGTTCGAGCGACGCCTTGTCCTTCTCGCGCAGGAGTGACTGCCGTTCGATTTCG
>JBGPVE010000252.1:0-3867 GCA_041491545.1 Gemmatimonadota bacterium
ACGCTCTGGGGCCGGCCGCCGGCTCCCGGCCCGGCCCGCGTGCTCGCATTCGGCGACCCGATTTTTCCCGCCGATCGTCCCACCGACCCGCCCGCGACGCGCGCGCGCTACGCGGCGTTCGCCGAGCGCGGTGGCCTCACCCGGCTCCCGGCGTCGGGAGACGAAGCGCGCACCGCCGCGGCCTTCGCTCCCCGCCCCGAGCTACGATTGCGTCGGCAAGCGAGCGCGGCCTTTCTCCGGCACGCCTCCCTCGACTCGTTTCGCATCATCCACCTGGCGACCCACGCCCAAGTGGACGAGCGGGCTCTCGGGCGCTCCGCGATCGCGCTCGCGCCGGGCGGCGGAGAGGACGGCTTCGTCACCGCCGGCGACTTGGCGAGCCTCCGGCTTCGAGCCGACCTCGTCGTACTCTCCGGATGTGGAACGGCGCTCGGAGTAATCGTGGGAGGCGAGGGAATTCGGGGCCTGACGGCGCCGCTCCTGCAGGCGGGGGCGCGCGCCGTGCTGGCGACGCTCTGGCCCGTCGCCGATCGGGAGACGGCGCGATTCGTGGCGGACTTCTACCGCGCGCTCGGGCGCGGAGCCGCGGCGGCCGATGCGCTCCGGCAAGCCCAACTCGACGCGGCGCGCCAGGGCCGGCCACCGCGGGCATGGGCCGGGTTCGTCCTCACCGGCGATGGATTCACCAGGGTGTTGCGCTAGCGAACCTGAAAGCGAACGGCGGCCGAGCGCGACTCGGTGCCGTCGGAGAGCCGCGCGCGCACCCACCAGGCATAGCTGTGGCCCGACACCATCGCTGCCGATTCGGGCACCACGAACGCGGTGTCCGGCGTATCCCAGGTTCCGATCGCTCGGCCGTCGTCGGCCAGAATCTCGGCGGTGTAGGATCGGGCGCCGGGTGCTGCACGCCAGCGCAGCACGACCGGCCGTTCCACCGGCGCTCCCGCCGTCGGCGCAAGCATTGCCGGGCCCGGCGCACCGCCCCGCAGCACGTCACGCTCATCGGATCGGAGAAGAAGCTTGAGCCCGAACGCGCCGACGCCGAGCAAGAGCGCGATCGATGCGGCCAGGGCCACGAACCGGCGGCGCCCCGGGATCTCCACCGCCACGCGGCTCACCGCGCGCAGCAGCTCGAAGTCCCTGCTGCAGGCGGTGCACCGCATCACGTGATCGAACACGGCAAGCCGCTCGCCCTCGGGACCATCCGGCTCGACCAGCGCCGCAAGCTGCTCCGGCGACGGACAATCCGTCCGGGCCGAATCCGGCCGCTCGAGACCTCGTCGGTACGCCCGCCCCAGTTCTTCGTCCTTCATCTATGGCCCTCCGGTCCAATGCCTTGACTCAGGAGAGCGGCCCTCAAATCGGCCAGGCCGCGGTAGAGCAGATTGCGCGTCTTCGCCTCGGACCACCCCAGCAGCCGGGCGATCTCCTCACGCGGATATCCCTGCAGATGCATCCGCACCACCGGCCGGCGTGACATCACCAGCCCATCGACTGCCCGGGCCACTTGTCGCGCCAGCTCGGCGCCATCCAGCTCGCGCTCGGCCTCTGCCGCGTCTCTCCCGCTCGCGTAGCTCTGCTCCGATGTCTCCGCCAGCGGTACGGTGCGCTCGCGGCGCCGGCGGCGCAGCACGTCGAGCGCGGCGGATACCGCTGTACGGTGCACGTACGAGGCGTTGAGGGCCGCGACGTCCTCGCTCCGCGCCTTCCAGATCCGGATCCGGACCTCCTGCAGCACCTCGTCCACATCGACGTCCGCCAGCCCGTGGTCGCGACCAACGCGCCGGACCATCCGACCGAAGCGCGCGAGGAGTGCCTCCAGGGACACCGATATACGATCGGCCACATCGGTCATGGCTCAATCGTATCGCAGGCAAGGACATGCCGCCAGGCGAACAGCGCGGTGACATAGGAAGAACGTTGGATTGCGGCAGGAATTCTCAGTGCCGGAGAAAGCCCGGGACGCGGCCTAGGTGCCCGTGCTCAGCGCGAATTGGACCCCAGCGGTCGCGTGAATGGTCACGGTGTCGAAGAGCGGGAGAGCGCAGTCTGCTTGCTTGATCAGGAGAGGGATCTCGGTGCAACCCAGAATCACGCCCTCCGCGCCGTTCGCCGCGAGTGCGTCAATGATGCGAAGGTAACGTTCCTTCGTGTGCTGTTGGAAGACTCCCTTTCCCAATTCCTCGAAGATCGTTGCATGAACGAAGCCGCGGTCGGCATCGGGAGGAATGACCGTGGCGATCCCGCGCGCAGCGAGCTTCTTCGTGAAGAAGTCCATTTCCATCGTAAACCTCGTTCCCAAGAGACCGACGGTCTTGAGACCCTGCCGCGTGACGGCATCAGCGGTCGCCTCGGCGATGTGGATCACGGGGATGTCGATCTGCTCCCGCAGGTCATCGGCGATCACATGCATCGTGTTCGCGCACAGCAGAATGCACTCCGCGCCGGCGCCGGCGAGTCTCCGGCAGACGTCCGTCATGACCTGGAGGATTCCCGGCCAGTCCTGGGTGTCGTTGAACTTCTTGATATCCGCGTAATTGAACGAGTACAGTATGCACCGCGCGAAGTTGAGCCCACCGAGACGGTGATTGACCGACTCGTTGATCACTCGGTAATAGTCAGCCGACGAGAGCCAGCTGATACCTCCGACCAGCCCGATCGTTTTCATGAGTGTCCAATGCGTCTTGCGTCGGATTGGAAGAGACTGTCGATCTCGCTGAACGGAGCCGCTTCGGCCAGGGCGTCGAACGACCCCGTCTCGGCGATGCTCCGCGCGACACGCATGAAAGCGGACCAAGCAACCCGAGCCAGCGTGGATCCGACCGAAACACGACGGACGCCGAGGTCGGCGAGCCGCGAGAGCGAAAGGCCGGGAACGGGCGCCGACATCAGCACGTTGACCGGCTTGGGCGCGACCGCGCTCACGATCGCCGAGATCGCGGCCGGATCGCGAACTCCAGGCGCGTAGAGACAATCGGCGCCGGCATCGGCAAAGGCCACGAGCCGGTCGAGCGCGGTGCGCAAGGGGTCGGGATGCCCGACCAGCCACGCCTCGCACCGCGCGGTGAGCACCACGCGAGTTGCCGTCGCGTCGATCGCCGCGCGCGCGGCGCGGATGCGATCGACGGCCGCTGCGCGCTCGTAGAGCGGCGCCGCGCGGTCTCCCGTCGCGTCCTCGATCGACAGACCACCGACTCCGGTGCCGACGCACCGCGTCACGTTCGTCGCGACACCTTCCAGATCGTGCGCGTAGCCTGATTGGAAATCCGCATTCACGGGCAGAGGCGTCGCCGTAACGATTTCCCCGATATGCGCGAGCACCGCATCCACGGAAAGGGCCGAGACGGTGTCAGGCAAGCCTCGGCTAAAGGCAAAACCCGCGGAGGTCGTGGCCAGCGCCTTGAAGCCGAGATGGCGAAGATACACCGCCGTTCCCACATCCCAGGGGTTCGGCAGCACAAAGCATCCCGACTCGTGCAACGCACCAAACGCGGCGACAGCAGGCGACATGGCGCGGCTCGCAGGGGTCAAGCTTGGCGATCTCCATCATCAGGAGTGCGGTACAGCACGTGAGGCACGCCCGCATGTACGATCTCCCGCTGGTACACGAGCCCCGCCTTCAGCATCACCCGCTGTGAAGCACGGTGGTGCGGGAGGGTGATGGCGCCCGGTCTCGGAGGATCCAGAGATCCGGCGTCTAGGCCGGAGTCGAACATCGCCGCAAATTCCCAAGTTACCGTGTCAAGGCATGATAGCGGCGACCTGTTCACGTAGAACCTGAATGGCCAGGTCGATCGTCCGGCGGTGGGTTCGGAACGCCAGAACCGCCAATCTCAGGGTGAACCGGCCATCGAGCAGGGTCGAAGA
>JBGPVE010000253.1:0-3853 GCA_041491545.1 Gemmatimonadota bacterium
CTCAGCCAGACGCCGATCGGTCACCGGCCCGGGCTGGTCTGGTGCCGCCGTGGCAACCGCCGGATGCAGGGGAACTTAGGGCTCGGGATCAGGGTTTCTATGCCGGGTACAAACGCCGGCTTCAGGAGATAGCACATCATGTCGCAAGCACAGCAGCAGAAGCGCCGGAAGGCACGGCCGGTTCGACCCGCGGCCCTGGCCCGCGCGCTCGATGACAAGCCCGAGATGCTGGACCTCTATCTGGACGAAATCGCCCGGATTCCGCTCCTCAACAAGGAGCAGGAGCTAGAGTTGGCGCGGCGTGCTTTCCGGGGAGATGTCGACGCCCAGGAGAAGCTCGCCCGGCACAACGTCCGGTTCGTAGTTTCGGTGGCCAAGAAGTTCCAGAACCGAGGTGTGCCCCTGACCGACCTGATCGGTGAAGGGAACATCGGCCTCATGACGGCGGCGCGGAAGTTCGATCCGGATCGCGGGGTCAAGTTCATTTCGTATGGCGTCTGGTGGATTCGCCAGGCGATTCAAGCCTCGATCGCCCGGCAGGGGCGGTCGGTGCGCGTGCCACTCAATCGCACGGCGGACCTCAACCGGCTCGGCCGAGCGACCACGCTGCTCAAAGAGGAGCTAGGACGAACGCCCACGACCGAGGAACTGGCCAGGGCGACGGGCCTCACCTTGGAGGCGGTCCGGTCTCTTGGAGCGCTGCACATGGAGGCGCTGCGGCTGGACCAGCCGTCGCGGGAGGGTGAGGGCGGCGAACGGATCGAGCGGTTCGCCGTGCCTTCGGACGTTAGCACCGACGGCCCGGCGCTGTCGAATAGCCGGACCGCGGACATCGACGCGGCGCTCGCGACGCTGGCGCCGCGGGACGCCAAGGTCATCCGGCTCTACTTCGGGTTGGACGACGGGCTCCCGAAGACGCTCGAGGAGATCGGGCGAATGTTGGGCGTGACCCGCGAGCGTATCCGTCAATTACGGGATCGGGCGCTGCGGCAGCTGCGAGAGGAGCAGGGCGATCGACTACGGGATCTGGCGGCCTAAGCGAGAGCCGGCCGCCATCCCGGCGTCGGGCGGCGTCAATCGAGCTTGAACCGCTCTTTGAGCACCCAGATCTTCGAGGCGAAGAAGAGTCCGATCATGAGCTCGTGCTCATTCGGCCGTACGAGCACGATCAACTCGTCCTCGTCGTGGCCCTTGGTCGCTCGGACCGTGTCCTTCAAGCGAATCCGTGACTTGAGCTCATCGAACCAGGGCGGCAGCCGGTCGCGATCCGCCTGACGCAGAATGTCCCGGGTGCGCTCGCCGGTCGGATCCGCCAGTGAGATCTGGGCGTAGTGCCAGCCGCGATAGTTGCTCCGGCGCGCTCGCGTGAAGGTGACGGACCGCCGCTCAAGTCCGGCCCACACTTTCAGGTTGGGCGTTGCGCGCGGGCGCACCTCGATGCGATCGTCGCGGTCCTTCGGCACGCGGACCAGAAACTCCCACGCGTTGCGGGAAGGAAAGTTGGTATCGGTGACGGTGTAGGTGAGTTCGGTGCCTTTCACCGGGGCACGGGTGAAGGTCCACAAGGCGGGTCGCTCGCCCGCCGGGGCGATCTCGAGGTTTGCCAGCCGGTACCGCGGATAACGCGTCATGGCCAACCCTCGCGAAGAAGGGAGAGTTCAACCTACCCGACGACGACTTCCGCTAGTCGAAGTAATGCGAAGCGATCCGCCGGCCGCCGTAGAGGCCGATGCCGGTGCCGACAGCACTCACCAGCGTGGCCGTCATGATGCCCACGCGCGCCCCAATCCACCAACCCGCCGCACTGCCCACAACGGCCCCGACGACCGCCAACAGCTTGCCCATGCGTGCAGCTCAGCGCGATCGGGAGCGCCGAGGCGGTGCCGGAGCGGGAGTCGCCACCGGCGAAAAAACATGCTCGTCCACCCAGCGCACCAGTGCGCGCTCGATATCGGTCGCATCCTGACCGAGAACCTGCGGCATCACCGGCTGGCGCTTGCCCTCGCTCATCAGGTACCACATCGCCGGCAGCGCATCCTCGCCACGGCGCTCGTTGGCGATACGCCCCTCATACGACACGAAATGGAACTCGCGACCGCGGTGCAGGATGCGGCGCTGCTCGATTTTATAGCTACTCACGGAAAGCTCTCGATGGGGAATCGGGCGCGCTCAGGTGGCCGCAATGTGCAAATCTAACCTGTAGGCGGCCCTCCAACCCCCATCATGCCCCCGGCGGGGGCGACGTCAGCGTCTTCAGCAGACGGTACCAGAAAAGGGACGCATCGTGGTACGCCTTCACACCGATCCGCTCATCCCTACCATGGGAGCGGTCGTCGTCGACCGGCAGAAACACGGCGCTCACCCCGTAGGTCGGGATGCCGACGTTTCGGACATGCAGACCGTCCGTCGCGCCGGTGGACATCTCCGGTACGACCGGAGCGGTCGGCCACATCTCGGCGGCGAGCCGCTCGATCGGCCGCATCACGTCGGGCCGAAGCGGGGAGGCTGGGCTCGGCGTGGGCGGCGCGACACGCGAGAGGTGGATCGCCGTGTCGGCGAGCACGCGCCGGAGCACCGCCTCGACACGGTCGGCGGGGTCGTCGGGCAGCATACGGCAATTCACCGTGGCGCGGGCGAGCTGAGGCAACGCGTTGTCGGCGTGTCCCGCAAAGAGCCGCGTCGCGACGCAGGTGGTTCTTAGGAGCGAGTTGTAGTACGGCACCACGGAGAGGCGGCGCGCGGCGGCCGGATTGGCGGAGTGGCCCACCGCACGCATGTCGGCCGCGATCGAGGCGGGTTGGGCGGCGGCGGCGCGCTCGAAGAAGGCACGAGTCGTCTCGTTGAGTCGCACCGGGAACTTGAACCTCGCGAGGCGCGTGAGACCGTCGCCTAAGCGATAGATCGCATTGTCCGGCTCCGGCATCGAGCTATGGCCGCCCTTGTTGCGGACCTCGAGCTGAAAGGTGAGATACACCTTCTCCGCGGTCTGCACTTTGAAGCCGATCGCCTTGCCATCCTTGAGCTCACCGTTGCCGGCATCGGTGTTGAGCGCGAAGTCGGCGTCGACCAGATCGCGGTGGGTCTCCACCAGCCATTTGATGCTGTTGCTGGTCGTCTCCTCATCCGCTGTGAGCACGATGATGAGATCCCGATCGGGAACGAATCCCTCCCGCCTGTACCGAACGAAGTTGGCGACCAGCATCGCGGCGCCGGCCTTGTCGTCCAGGCTGCCGCGACCGTAGTAGTACCCGTCCAGCTCGCGGAACTGGTAGGGATCGAACGACCAATCCTCCTTGCGGGCATCCACCACGTCGAGATGGGCCATCAGCAGGATCGGCTTGGCGCCGCCGTCCCGCCCACGATAGCGGGCGACCAGACTCTGGTACTTGGGCGCGTAGCCCAAGACCTGAACGTCGCTCGCCGGCATGCCGGCCGCGATGAGCCGTTGGGCCATGGCGTTGGCGGCTTCGGGGGTGTGGCCGGCCGAATCGCTGGTGTTGATGTTCACCAACTGCTCGAGGATGTCTCGCTCGAGGAGGCGGGCGGTATCGCCTTGGGCAGGCAGGGGCGCGGGAGCCGCCACCAGCGCGGCGACAAAGCACAGTGTGAGACGCATGGGTGAACTAGAGAGTCGTTGTGGATAAGGACAAGGGCGGCCGGCGGAACATGGCACCTTGAGGAAACCAAGTCCAGCACGGTCTCAAGGACAATGCTCCCGCTCGGCGGGACCGCTGCCACCCCTCGGCTCACAGGCGTGGCCCTCGCACAACGCGCCATCGTGTGCAGTTCCGCCGACGGCGCGCAAACCACTTGCCATGCATGAGATTAGGTCGTATTACAAATTCCAGGCGCC
>JBGPVE010000254.1:0-3808 GCA_041491545.1 Gemmatimonadota bacterium
CCGCAGCGAGACCACGGCCTGCAACGCCGTCGAGAGCAGGTGGCGCACTTCGTCGTGCTGGTGCGGCGGGAAGAACGAAATCACCCGATTGATCGTCTGCGTCGCGTCGGTCGTGTGCAACGTGGAGAACACGAGATGCCCCGTGTCCGCCGCCTTGAGCGCGGTATCGAGCGTCTCCATGTCGCGGATTTCGCCGATCAGAATCACGTCGGGATCCTGGCGCAGGACGTGCCGCAAGGCCGATCCGAACGACAGCGTGTCGTTCCCTACCTCGCGCTGCGAGATGTTGGCCAGATTGTCCCGGTGCAGGAACTCGATCGGGTCTTCGATCGTGATGATGTTCACACGCCGGCTCGCGTTGACGTGGTTGATCATCGCCGCGAGACAGGTGGACTTCCCCGAGCCCGTGACGCCGGTCACCAGCACGAGGCCGCGGGGCCGCAGCGCGATCTCCTCGAGCACCGGCGGCAGGTTCAGCTCCGCGATCGTCTTCACTTCGTACGGAATGGCGCGGAACGCGAACGCCACCGTGCCGCGCTGCTGGTACACGTTGGTCCGGAACCGTCCGACGCCCGGCACCCCGATCGCAAAGTCCGCTTCCTTGTGCTCGGCGAACTCCTTCACCTGGCGGGGCGTCATGATCTGCTCGGCGAGGGACTTCAGCTCTTCCGGCTTCAAGGGTTGAGTCTCCAGCGAGACCAGATCCCCGTTGACCCGGATCGTCGCCGGCCGGCCGACCTTGAGCAGGAGGTCCGACCCGTTGCGCTGGACCATCTGCGTGATCGCCGCCTTGAAATTGAACGGCGGCGGATTGCCCTGTGGTGCGTCAGCCATGAGGATCCACCCGGAAAAGGACTTGGCCGAATTCCACGGGTTGCGCGTTCTCGACGCACACCTCGCGGACTACGCCTTGCACTTCGGCCTCGATCTCGTTCATGATCTTCATCGCTTCGATAATGCACACAACCTGTCCCGAGGCCACGCGGGTGCCCACCTTCGCGTACGCCTCCGCGCCCGGCTCGGGAGACTTGTAGAAGGTCCCGACCATCGGCGACTTGATCTCGAGTAGCGCGCTGGCGGGTGCGACGGTCACGGGCGCCGCCGCGGCCGCGCCCCCGGCCGCCGCGGAAGCCATGGGCGCGGCCCCGGAAGGGGCCGCCGCCGGTACCACCACCGGCCCGCCGCTCCCCGAGACCGACCCGGCCTTCGAGACCCGCACTGACGACCACAGGCCCAGCAGCCCGCGGCGTACCTCGATCGCCCCCAGCTCGGGGGTCTCCCGGAGGATGGTGACGAGCTTTCCGATGAGATCCAGGTTCATGTCCCTACAGGTTGTGGCATGAGGTCCAAATAGACCACCCGAAGAAGCGATCCGTCAATCCGCGTCCAGCGGCTCACGGCAGTTCTACCAGCTCCGTCGCGCCGTCGGACAGGAGCACCGGTCCCTCGGCCGACAAATGGACATCGTCCTCGAGCCGGACGCCGCCCTGCCCCGCCAGGTAGATCCCCGGCTCGATCGTGACCACGGCATCGAGCGGGAGCGGCTCGGCACTGGTTCGCGCCAGCCGCGGCGCTTCGTGCACTTCGAGTCCCAGACCGTGCCCCAGGGAATGACCGAACGCGTCCCCGAAACCGCGGGCGTCGATCAGGTCGCGGGCCAAAGCGTCGGCCTCGCGCGCCGGCATGCCGGCGCGGATGCGCTCCCGCGCCGCCCGCTGCGCCGTATAGACCAGGTCGTACAGCACCCGTTGCGCGTCCGTCGCCCGAGCGCCGACCACCACGGTGCGCGTGATGTCGGCGCAGTACCCGTCGACCTGCGCGCCGAAGTCTAGCAGCAGCCAATCCCCGCGCGCCACGGCCCTCGGACTCGTCCGCGCATGAGGCCAGGCGGTGCGCGGTCCGGAGGCCACGATCGTGGGAAACGGGTGCGCCTCGCTGCCCAAGCGCCGCAAGTGCCCTTCCAGGATGCCCGCGATCTCGCTCTCGGTCTGTCCAGCGCGCACCACGGCGAGCGTCGCGCCGAGCGCCTCGACCGCCAGCGCCGCGGCCGCACGCACCGCGGCCACCTCTGCGGGGCTCTTCCGGACCCGGAGCCGCTCCACCAGCTCGGGCGCCGCGCGCCAGTGCCAGGTCCGCCCCACGGTGGCGATTCGCTCGGCGTCCTTGGCCGAGACCACATGGGCCTCGAACCCGATCGTGCCCAGCGGGCCGAGCGATCCCATCTCCCGGAACAGCCGGTCCCAGGCGCTGGTGCGCTCGACCACCACACGGGCCGCCCCATCGATCTCCGCCTGCGCCTGTTCTTCATAGCGAAAATCGGTCACCAACAGCACCCGGCCGGGGGTGACCACCACCAGAGCCGCCGATCCGCTGAATCCCGTCAGATACCGGATGTTCGGCAGTGATGTGACCAGCAGCGCATCCAGCCCTTCGGCCCCGAGCAGCCGGGCGAGTGCCTCCTGCCGCGCAGGGCGCGCGTCCTCATGCACGGCGTGCAGCGAGATGACGCACCAGACCGTCGAGCGCGAGCCGGTAGCTGTCCGCGCCGAAGCCGGTGACGATGCCGAGCGCGAGATCGGCGAGGAGCGATTTCCGCCGTTCCGGCTCGCGGGCGAAAATGTTCGACAGGTGCACCTCGACAAACGGCACTTGCGCCGCCAGCAAGGCATCGCGGACGGCGAGACTGGTGTGGGTGAAGGCGGCCGCGTTGACGAGGGCGCCGTCGGCGCTGCCTCGCAGCCGCTGGATCGCCTCCACCAGCTCACCTTCGTGGTTCGTCTGGGTCCACGCGCACTCGACGCCGAGCGCCGTGGCCTGGGTCCGGATGGCGGCTTCGATTTCACCGAGCGTCGCGCGACCGTACAGTTCCGGCTCGCGGGCGCCCAGGAGGTTGAGATTGGGGCCGTTCAGAACGGCGATACGCACTAGGCCTTGAGACTCTTGAGCCACGCCTGGAATTGATCCAGGTCCTCTTCCTGTTCCGGCGAGCGGTTCCGTCCCCCGCCCGAAGGCCTGGGAGGCCGGGCATTGGCCGCCGGTTTCCCGGCGCCGGAGGCGGGTGCTGTGGCCGTGCCGAAGAAGTCGTCGAACGAGAAGCCGCCGCTCGCCGTCGGCAGCTTCGATGAATGCTCCGGAAGGGGCTCGGGCAGAGCTGGAACCGAGCCGCGTCCGCCTTCCTCTCCGAACACGGAATCGAGCGAGATGGCGTCACTGGCCGGGCGCGTCGGGCTCCCGGGCGCAGGCGTGTCGGGCTCCGGCTCCCGAGCGGGCTCGGCGCGCACGTTGCCCCGCGATGTCGGGCCACTCGGGCGGATGGGTGCGGAGGGACTCGCCGCGGCCGGCTCGGTCGGCAGCACCGGAGCCGGAGCGCCCGGCTTGGCGCTCATGATCCCTTTCAAAAACGCTCCCGCCGACTGCCCGCTGCCCGATGCGCGTCTGCGCGGCGGCGCTGAGAGCTCCATCACCTTCTGCCGCAGGCGGGCGTCCTGCGGACGTTGCGCCAGCAGAGCCTCGTACACGTGGAGCGCATCTTCCCGATGCCCCTGCCGCAGGTACAGCTCGGCCATGGTCTCGGTTACCACCGGCTCGGCCTGCGACAACGCCGCGGTGTCCGCCGCGCCATCGTCGTCCGGCAGCCGCAGCGGCGGCGAAGCCGCCGGCACCGCCCCGGCCGTCAGCTCGATCGGCTCCGTTTCCCGCGATGGGCGGGCCGTCGCCCAGGGCGCCGCATCAAGATCGTCTGGCATGATCAGCGGCAAATCCGCGACCGGGCTCATGGGACGCTCGTCGGGGGACTCGACCCCTGACG
>JBGPVE010000255.1:0-3691 GCA_041491545.1 Gemmatimonadota bacterium
CCACCGCGCTTGCGACCACGGCGGGACCCAAGGCCAGCCTCTCGATTCCCGCCGGCGAGAGTCGGACCGCCACCTTCGCGATGGTGCCACCGCCCTGGCTGCTCGGCGAGGGCTTCTCCCCGCTCGCGGTCATCGTCGCCCTGTCGAACGGCGAGGTGTGGACCCGTGAGGTTGCGCGATGAAGGAGCGCACCGTGCGCGTGGCGGCGGGGCAGGGCTTCTGGGGTGACTGGCTCGAGGCGCCGGTCCGCCAGGTTAAAGGCGGGCCGATCGACTATCTGATGATGGACTATCTGGCTGAAGTCACGATGTCCATTCTTCAGAAGCAGAAGTCGCGCGATCCGGCCGCCGGCTACGCGCGGGACTTCGTGCCGCTCATGGAGCGGATTCTCCCCGACGTCGCGGCCAAGAACATCAAGATCACGTCCAACGCCGGCGGCGTGAATCCGCGCGGCTGCGCGAAGGCCGTGCTGGAGGTGGCGCGCCGGCTCGGTCTCGCCGGCAAGATCAAGGTCGGTCTCGTGAGCGGCGACGACATCCTGCCACGGCTCGACGAGCTGATCGCCAAGGGTCACGAGCTGCGCGACATGGACACCGGACGGCCGCTCACCGACATTCGGCCGCTGGTCCGCTTGGCCAACGCATATATCGGCATGGCGCCCATCGTCGAGGCGCTGCGCGGGGGCGCCAACGTCGTCGTGACCGGCCGCGTCACCGATACGGGACTCACGCTGGGGCCGCTGGTGCATGAATTCGGCTGGGCCAGCGACGATTGGGATCGCATCGCCGCCGGCACCGTCGCCGGGCACATCATCGAATGCGGCGCGCAGTGCTCCGGCGGTAACCTGCTCCGCGACTGGCAGAGGGTGAAGGGAATGGAAAACCCGGGATTTCCCATCGTCGAGGCCAGCGCGGACGGCAGCTTCGTGGTGACCAAGCACCCGGGCACCGGCGGCGTCGTGTCCGTCCCCTCAGTGTCGGAGCAGTTGGTGTACGAGATGGGCGATCCCCACAGCTACATCACGCCGGACGGCGTCGCCGACTTCACGACCATACAGCTTCATAGCGCGGGCAAAGACCGGGTGCGGGTGAGCGGAATCCGCGGCGGTCCGCGCACCGCCATGCTCAAGGTTTCGATCGCGTACTTCTATGGATACAAGGCGGTCGGCACCCTGGTGTACTCCTGGCCCGACGCATACCAGAAGGCCAAAGCCGCGGACCGGATTCTCCGCCTCCGACTCAAGGATCTCGGCCTCGAGTTCGAGCAGATTCTCACCGAGTTCGTCGGCGTCGACGCCACCCACGGCAAGCTGGCCGGTCCGCCGAATCCCGACGCGCCCGAGGTGCAGCTCCGGGTGGGCGTACGCGCCCGGGAGCGCGCGCCGGTCGATCGCTTTACTCGGGAGATCGCCCCCCTCGTGCTCACCGGACCGCCGAGCGTCACCGGCTTTGCGGGGGGACGACCCGCCGTGGAGGAGATCGTGGCGTACTGGCCGGCGCTGATCGACCGACGCGAGATCGAGCCGCACGTCAAAGTGGAGATCCTGAGCGCATGAGTCCGCGCGCCACGGCCAAGCGTCCCTCGGGCAAAGCGACTTCGTCACTCCAGCTCCGCTACCTTGCGCACGCCCGGTCCGGAGACAAGGGAAACACGGCAAACGTCGGCCTCATCGCGCTCCTGCCCGAGCTCTATCCGCTGCTGGCCCGTCAAGTCACCGCGGCCCGCGTCGCGCGTCACTTCAAGGGCATGGTGAGCCGAGTGGACCGGTTCGAGCTGCCCAATCTCAACGCGCTCAATTTTCTGTTGCACGATGCGCTGGATGGCGGCGGCACGATCTCGCTCAAGACCGACGCCCAAGGAAAGGTGTACTCGACGGCGTTGCTGCGAATGGAAATTCCGGTCCCAACATCACTCGCGCGCCGGCTTCGCCGAGGGAGCCGATGAGCGCCGAGCAGCCGATCGCCGTCTCCAGTGAGGCCGGGGTTCTGACTCTCACGCTCGACCGGCCCGACAAGCGGAACGCGCTGAGTCGGGCACTCATCGAGGCATTGCACGCGGCGGTGCACGACGCGGAGCTGGACCCCGCCGTCAAAGTCGTGGTATTGCGCGGCGCGGGCCGCGACTTCTGCGCCGGGGCTGATCTCGCCGAGCTGCTGGAGTCGGCCGATAAGACCATCGCCGAGAACGAGCAAGATGCGCTGCGATTGGGAGAGCTGTTCCTCGTGCTGCGCCGCTTGCCCAAGCCCGTCGCCGCCGTGGTGCGTGGCAATGCGCTTGCCGGCGGATGCGGGCTCGCGACCGCCTGCGATCTGGTGCTCGCCGCCCACTCGGCCCGATTCGGCTACCCCGAGATTCAGCGCGGCTTCGCGCCGGCGATGGTCCTCGCTCTCCTCCGGAGACTCGTGGGCGAGCGGGTCGCGTTCGATCTCGCCGTTACCGGGCGTCTGGTTTCGGCCGCCGAGGCGCACCGGCTCGGGCTGGTCAGCTACGTTGTGCCGGATTCCGATCTCGACGCCGTCGCGCACGCCATGATGACCCAGCTCGCCGCCGCCAGTATCTCGGCCCTGGCGCTCACCAAGAAGTTGCTCTACGACCTCGACGGCCTTGGCATCGAAGACGGCATCCGTCTGGGCGCCCGCGCCAATGCCCTTTCCCGGGCGACGCCCGATTTTCGCCGGCTCGTCGCCAAGTTCCTCAAGAAATGAAGTCGTGGAAGCACGGGCTCGCGCTGGCGGGCTTTGTGGCCGCCGTGGTCGCCGTCCTGACCGACCAGGCGATCGCCGTTTGGGTCGCGATCGCTCTCCTGGCCGGATCTTTCATTTTGCGACTGATCGAGCGGAGCCGGGCTCGGCGCACGGCCTCCGCGCGGGACAGCCTGTCCGAAGGCCGGGACGCTCAGAGCGGACAAAGTGGCCCAACCCGCTGATTTACAAGGTGTTTCCGCAGCCTTTTTGACCGCTCGCCCTGGCAGACACCTTGCAATGGGGACGGCGCGCCTCGGGGTGGTCGACTGCGGCGGGCTATCTCAACGACAACGGCAACAGGAGGCGAGCCACATGAAGGATGTCCGGAAGAGTCTGGCGGCGGTCGGTGTCCTCGCGTTGGTCACGGCTGCGTCGGCGCACGCGCAATCCCCGGCTTCGTTCGGCTTGGGCGGCTGCATCACGATCCCGGCCGGGTCCACGAGCGACGCGCTCAAGACCGGCTGGCACGGGCTCGCGCTCGTCGACTTCAAGCCTCAGACGAGCCCCGTGGGTTTCAGGATCGATGCGATGTACAGTGACCTAAAGTTCAAAGGTGGCGGCGGCAAGGACCAGATGATAGACGGTACCGGCAACATTCTCTACAGCTTCCCGGTCTCCGCTGAAACCAAGATTCGGCCGTACGTCCTGGGCGGCGGCGGCATCTACAACATCAAGGCCAAGCCCGACATTGGAACGTCGTCCTCCGTGACGAAATTTGGCATCAACGCCGGCGCCGGTTTTGACTTCCCGGTCTCGGGCGCCACGATCTTCGCGGAAGCCCGGTTCCACAACGTCTTCGTGACCGGATCCGACTTCAAGTTCATCCCGATCACGGTCGGCGTGAAGTTCGGCGGCAAGTAAACTCGTTCGCTCGTTACGGTTTGCGACTGCCTCACCCCCTGGGTGAGGCAGTTTGCATTTGGGGCGGCGAGCGCGGGCTCTTGACG
>JBGPVE010000256.1:0-3633 GCA_041491545.1 Gemmatimonadota bacterium
GATCGCGCTCGTCGTCGCCTCCGGCATCACCAGCTACGTGTCGCTCCAGGCGACCTGGGACTCGCTCGAGTTCTCCAAGGCCGCGTACTACACCGGCTATCGGCTCGGCGATCTGTTCGTGCACCTCAAGCGCGCGCCCGAATCGGTGCGGGAGCGGCTCGAGCGGCTGCCGGGCGTGGCTCGGGCATACTCGCGGATCACGGAGACGGTCCGCCTGCCGCTCGAGGGCGAAGATCAGCCGCCCATCGGCCAAGTCGTATCGCTGCCCGCCGGCGGCACCGCGCCGCTCAACGAAATCCTGCTCCGGGGCGGCCGGATGGTCCAGGCCGGCCGCGCCGACGAAGCGCTCCTCCTGACGGCGTTCGCGCGGCGCCACGATCTCGTCGCGGGCGATACCCTCCCCGCCGTCATCAACGGCGTCCGCCGCACGCTCCGCATCGTGGGGCTGGCCGACTCGCCCGAGTTCATCTACGCCATTCCGCCCGGCGGCAACGAGACGGACGACCGGCGCTTCGCCGTGCTCTGGATGGACCGCGCCGCCATCGCTCCCGCGTTTCAGCTCGAGGGCGCATTCAACGACGTCGTGCTCAAGCTGCAGCCCGGCGCGTCCGAGCCGGCCGTGCGCGATGCGGTCGACCGGCTCCTCGATCCGTACGGCGGCTACGGCGCCGTCACGCGAAGGCGCCAGACGTCGAACTACATATTGACCGGCGAGCTGGATCAGCTCAAAGGCTACGCGACCGTCGTTCCCCTCATCTTCCTCGGGGTCGCGGCCTTTCTGGTCAACGTGGTGCTTTCCCGTCTGGTCTACCTGCAGCGCGGGCAGATCGCGGCGCTCAAATCGCTGGGCTATACCGATCTGCAGGTGGGATTGCATTTCCTCAAGCTGGTGGCCGTGGTCATTCTCCTCGGGACGGTGCTCGGCACCGCCTTGGGGTTCTGGTTGGGGCGGGAGCTGACCGGGCTGTACGGCGACATCTTTCACTTTCCATTGCTGGCGTATCGGCTGACGCCGAGGATCGTGCTGGTCGCGTCGGCCGTGAGCCTCGCGGCGGCGGCCGTCGGCGCGATGGTGTCCGTGCGGCGGGTCGTGCTGCTTCCGCCGGCCGAAGCGATGCGGCCCCCCGCGCCGGCGACCTACCGGCCGATGCTGATCGATCGCCTCGGGTGGTCGAATCTGGTGGCGCAGAGCTGGCGGATCGTGCTGCGGGAGCTGGAGCAGCGGCCGGCCCGGACCCTGCTCTCCAGTCTCGGCATCGCGGCCGCGGTCGGGATCTTGGTGGTGGGGCGGTTCAACGTCGACGCGATCGACTTCCTGCTCGATTTCCAGTTGCAGCGCTCCATGCGGGAGCACCTGCTCGTCGGCTTCACCCGTCCGGTTCCGGGCCGGGCCGCGCGCGAGCTGGCGCACCTGCCGGGAGTGCGGCGGGTCGATGGTATCCGGGTCGTGCCGGTGCGCTTTGCCGCCGGCCCCAGGCGCCGAGACGTCGCGCTCTTCGGCTTTCCGGACGACATTCAGCTTCGGCAGCTCCTCGAGACCACGGGGCGGCGGGTGCCGCTGCCCGAGCGCGGGCTGCTATTGACCCGGTTGCTCGGTGAGATCCTCGGCGTTCGAGTGGGGGACACGATCGACGTCCACGTGCTCGAGGGCGACCGGGGCCGCTATCGTGTGCCGGTGGAAGAGTTGATCGACGAGATGACCGGCCTCCAAGGGTACATGCGGCTCCCCGCGCTCGAGCGGATGGTCGGTGCCGAGCCGGCCTTGTCGGGCGCGCTCCTCCTCATCGATCCGGCGGCGCAGGGGGAGGTGCAGCGGCGGCTCAACCAGATGCCGCTGGTGGTGAGCGTCAGCAGCCGCCGGGCGATGATCGAACACATCAACGAGCAGGTGGGCCGGACCATGCTGGTGATCTCGGTCATTCTCACGGCATTCGCGGCCACCATCGCCGTCGGTGTAGTCTACAACAACGCGCGGGTGGCGCTTTCGACCCGAAGCCGGGATCTGGCGAGTCTCCGGGTGCTCGGATTCACCCGGGCGGAGATCTCGACCATCCTCTTGGGTGAGCAGGGCATTCAGCTTCTGCTGGCGATTCCGCTGGGATGGTGGCTTGGGCGCTGGATGACGGCGCTCGTGCTCCGCACCGTCTCGCCGGAACGATATCGGTTTCCGATCGTGATCTCCGCCCGGTCGTACGCGGTGGCGACGTTGACGGTGGTCGTGGCCGGCGCGATCAGCGCCCTGCTGGTGCGCCACCGGGTCGATCACTTGGATCTCATCGGCGTGCTCAAGACGAGGGAATGATGACGACGCTTTCACCGGCCACGGCCCCCACCGAGCCAGAGGGATCGCCTCGCAAGCCCGCGCTGGGCTCGAGCCACCCCGCGGCTCGGCATCGCGTCCGAACCTGGGTCTACCGCGGACTCGCGGCGCTCGCCGTCCTGGCCATGGTCGTGGGCACGGTGATTGCCTTCCGGCCCAAGCCGGTGGTCGTGGAAGTGCGCGCCGCCGCCCGAGGCCCGCTGCTCGTCACCGTGGACGAAGACGGCTCTACCCGGGTGAAGGATCGATATACCGTCACCGCGCCGCTCGCCGGCAGCCTCGCGCGAATCGAGCGGCACGCCGGCGATCTGGTGCAGCGTGGAAGCGCGCTCGCCCGCATCTTCCCCTCGGCATCGCCGCTGCTCGATCCGCGCTCGCGCGCGGAAGCCGTGGCTCGGGTTGCGGCGGCCGGCGCGGCATGGCGCCAGACGCAGGCGGCCATCGGGCGGGCGCAGGCGCTCGCGGACCAGGCCGGCCGCGAGGCGGCGCGCGAGCGCTCGTTGCTCGCGGCCGGCGCCTCGGCTCCGCGGACGCTGGAACAGGCCGAGCTGGAGCAGCGGACCCGCACCGAGGATCTGGCGTCGGCGCGCTTCGCCGCCCGCGTGGCCGAACACGAGCTGGCGCTCGCGCGGGCGACGCTCGGACGATTGACGGCGGGCACGGGGCCCGACCAGATGGAGGTCCGCTCTCCGGTCGATGGTCAGGTGCTGCGCGTGCTCCGGGAGAGTGAGGGCTCGGTGCAGCCGGGCACACCGCTACTCGAGGTGGGAGATCCAGCCGCGCTCGAGATCGTGGTCGACGTGCTGAGCGGCGACGCGGTCGGCATCCGGCCGGGTGCCCGGGTCGCGATCGAGCGGTGGGGCGGCGACTCCGCGCTCCAGGCGCACGTGCGGCGGGTCGAGCCGTCGGCATTTACCCGGATCTCGGCGCTGGGCGTCGAGGAGCAGCGGGTGAACGTGATCATCGACCTGGACGAGCCGCACGAGCGCTGGGCGACACTCGGTGACGCGTTTCGGGTGGAGGCGCGGATCGTCGTGTGGGAGCGGGCCGATGTGCTCCAGGTGCCGTCGGGCGCCGTCTTCCGGCACGGCACCGGCTGGGCTACGTACGTCGTCGAGGGGGACGTGGCGCGGCTGCGGCCCGTGACGATCGGGAAGCAGAACGGATCGGACACCGAGATTCTCGACGGGCTTCGGGCCGGCGATCGGGTGATCGTGTATCCGAGCGACGAGGTGGCGGAGGGAGTCCAGGTTCGAAGCCGCTGATCGGCGCCCGTGGCTCGGCTCCGCGGACCGGCAGCCCCCAGAGGGCGC
>JBGPVE010000257.1:0-3620 GCA_041491545.1 Gemmatimonadota bacterium
GGCAGCTCAGCGATGAGGGGAAGATCAGCTTCAACGACATCATCCTGAAGGCCGTGGCGCTGGCGCTCACCAAGCATCACGCCTGCAACGCCTGGTGGCAGGACGATCACATCCGCTACTGGACCGAGGTCCACCTCGGCATGGCGGTGGCGGTGGAGGACGGCCTGATCACGCCCGTCCTACGGCACGCCGACCGCCGTCCGCTGTCGGACATCGGCGCCCTCGCCCGGGAGCTGGCCCAGCGAGCCCGCGAGCGGCGCCTCAAGCCCGAGGAATACACGGGGGCGACCTTCTCCGTCTCCAATCTCGGCATGCTCGATATCGAGCAGTTCACCGCCGTGATCAACCCGCCGGAGGCGGGCATCGTCGCCGTCGGGGCCATCGTGCCGAAGCCCGTCGTCCAGGACGGGCAGGTCACCGTGCGCCGCCGGGTGCGGCTCACCATGAGCTGCGACCACCGCGTCATCGACGGCGCCACCGGCGCCACGTTCCTCAAGACCCTGAAGCAGATGCTGGAAAACCCGTTGGCGATGCTGTTATAGGGGAGGTCAGAGGTGGCGAACCAATTCGACGTCATCGTGCTGGGCGGCGGGCCGGCCGGCTACGAGTGCGCCATCCGCGCCGCGCAGCTCGGCCTGGCCACCGCCGTGGTGGAGCGGGAGAAGCTCGGCGGCGTCTGCGTGAACATCGGTTGCATTCCCACGAAGGCGCTGCTGCATTCGGCTTACATCGCGCACCTGCTCTCCGTGGCGGCCGAGTTCGGCGTCGAGGCGGGACCCGTCAAGACCGATTACGGCGTCGCAATGAAGCGCAGCCGGAAGGTGGCGGACCAGAACTCCCGCGGCGTCGAATTCCTGATGAAGAAGCACAAGATCGCGGTCTTCAAGGGCACGGGCATCCTGCAGCCAGGCCGGAAGGTCAAGGTCGGCTCCGACTTGCTGGAGGCGAAGAAGGCGGTCGTCATCGCGACCGGCTCCCGGGTGAAAGGGATTCCCCAGATCGGCCTCGAGATCAACAAGACGACGGTGATCTCCTCCGACGAGGCGCTGCTCCTGGAGCAGGCTCCGGCGTCGCTTGCCATCATCGGCGCCGGCGCGGTGGGAATGGAGTTCGCCGATATCTTCAACGCGTTCGGCGTCCCGGTCACCTTGATCGAGGCGCTGCCGCGAATCCTGCCGCTCGAAGACGCGGATGCCTCGGCAGAGCTGGCCAAGAGCTACAAGAAACGTGGCATCACCGTCATCGCCGGGGCCAAGGTCACCAAGGCGACCGTAGCGAAGGACACCGTGACGCTCGACGTCGAGGTGGGCGGCGCCAAGCAACAGGTCGAGACGGCCGCGGTCCTGATGGCCGCGGGCCGAGGCGTGAACACCGAAAACATCGGCCTGAAGGAATGCGGCATTCAGCTCTCCGACCGCGGGTTCATCAAGGTCGACCGGACACTCCAGACGACCGCGGCCGGCTATTATGCGATCGGCGACGTCGCCGGTCCCCCGATGCTCGCCCACAAGGGGAGCCGCGAGGGCGTCGTCGTGGCGGAGCTGATCGCCGGACAGAAGCCCCACCCCATCAAGTATGACAACGTTCCCAGCGTGACGTATTGCCACCCTGAAGTGGCGAGCATCGGTCTCACCGAGGACCAGTGCAAGGACCAGAAGCTCGACTATGTGGTGGGCAGGTTCCCTTACTCCGCCAGCGGCCGGGCGCGCGGCACCGGGGAGACCGAGGGGTTCGTGAAGATCCTGCGCGAGAAGAAATACGGGGAGATTCTCGGCGCGCATATCGTGGGGAGCCACGCCTCGGAAGTGATTCACGAGCTGGCAGTCGCCCGGGAGAACGAGTACACGGTCGAAGAGGTCGAGCTCGCCATTCACGCGCACCCCACCATGTCGGAGGCGGTGGTCGAGGCGGCGCTCGATTCGCTCGGCCGGGTGATGAATATCTGAGCGACCCCTCGAAGGATCCGCTCGCGGTTGGTCTCGGCGCATTGGCGACAGGGGCGGGCCTGGGTGGGGCGATGCTCACACTCGCGCAGATCGTTGTGAGCTTGCTGCGCAATCACCTCGAGACGGTGGCGTATCAGGACGCGTTTCCCGACCCACTGTTCTACGGCATGTTCGCGGCACTCGGGCTCGCCGCCTTCTTCAGCTGGCGCCGCAGCCATCCCATCGAAAACGTGTGGCAGCGCGGCGTGATCGCCGTCCTGGCCGCCGTGGGCGCCCTGCTCATCGGGTTCCTCGGCGCCCTCGCCGATCGCGTGCTGGGACTCGCCGGCCTCATCGGCTGGGGCGTCGCGGCGGCGGCGTTCGGAATCGCGGGCAGCCGATGGGCGGTCCGCGCCTTCGCCGCGCCCGACCCGGGCACTGGCGGAACCGGATGACTGCCCGCCCGCTCGATGTTCTGGTGGCCGGGCGGGTGCCCTATCGCGCCGCGCTCGAATGGCAGCGGTCGCTGGCGCAGGAGCGGCTCGACGGACGCCGCAACGACCTGTTGCTGCTGCTCGAGCACGACCCTGTCGTTACGCTGGGTCGGACAGCGGCATCGGCCCATCTGTTGCGCTCCGACGGCATCGACGTCGTCGAAGTCGAGCGCGGGGGCGACGTCACCTATCACGGCCCGGGCCAGCTGGTCGGCTATCCCATCCTCGATCTCACCGCCTACCGCCAGGACCTGCACTGGTACCTGCGCACCCTCGAGGAGGCGCTGATCGACGCCCTCGCCCGCCTGGGGATCCCGGCGGCCCGGGAAGCGGGTCGTACCGGGGTGTGGACGGGCGGCCGCAAGATCGCGAGCATCGGTGTCCACGTGAAGCGCTGGGTCACCTGGCATGGCTTTGCGTTGAACGTGACGACCGACCTCTCGGCGTTCGACCGGATCGTGCCGTGCGGGATTTCGGGGGTGGTCATGACTTCAGTCACACGGGAAGGGGGACGAGGGACGGGGGAAGAGTCGGTGTGGAACCGGACAATCGATGCCGTGATCGCGGGGTTCGAGCGCGCGTTCGAGGTGAGCGCACACCGCGTCGAGCCGGCGCCGCTGCCCGCATGACGGACCGGCTGCCACCCGGCCAGGTCCTGACGACCAAGTGGCCGGTGCTGCACTACGGCCTCGTGCCGGAGGTGGACACGGCGACCTGGACGCTCGACGTCTCCGGTCTCGTCGACCGGCCCTTTTCGATCACGTGGGAGGAGCTGCTCGCCTTGCCGCGTACCACGGTCCGCTGCGACATCCACTGCGTCACGACCTGGAGCCGGTTCGACAACAGCTTCGAAGGCGTCGCCGTCCGAACTCTGTTCGAGCGCGCGGGCGTATCACCCGCCGCGCGGTTCTGTCTGGTGCATGCGGAGCAGGAGTTCACCACCAACCTGCCGCTCGCGGATCTCGATCGGCCCGACAACCTGATCGCACTGAAACACGACGGCGAGTGGCTCACGCCGGAGCACGGCGGGCCCGCGCGGCTGCTCGTGCCGCATCTCTATTTCTGGAAGAGCGCGAAGTGGGTGCGGGGATTCGAGCTGCTGGAACACGACATCCCCGGGTTCTGGGAGCAAAACGGGTACCACATGCGGGGCGATCCCTGGACCGAGGAGCGGTACGGCGGGCGGGCCATGACGCAGCAC
>JBGPVE010000258.1:0-3499 GCA_041491545.1 Gemmatimonadota bacterium
AGCCGGCGGCCGGCATAGGCATCGGCGAGCGCCGCGGGTTGGAGCGGCGCGGGCGTATAGTGGGCGCAGGCCAATGCGAGCGCGAGCGAAAGCAACAGCGGTTTCACGACTAGGCTCGCGGGTGAAACTGCTTGTGGACCGAGCGCAGGTATTCCCGGTCCACGTGCGTGTAGATCTGCGTGGTCGAGAGGTCCGCGTGCCCCAACATCTCTTGCACGGCGCGGAGATCGGCGCCGCCCTCGAGCAGGTGGGTTGCGAAGCTGTGCCGCAACGTGTGAGGCGTGACGCGCTTGGTGATGCCGGCCCGCTCGGTGGCGCGCTTCACGATGCCCCAGGCGCCCACCCGCGAGAGCGGCGCGCCGCGCGCATTGAGCAGCAGGCGATTCTCGCTCTTTCCGCGATCGAGGGTCGGCCGCAGGTTGCGAAGGTATACGGACACGGCGCCGATCACGCTCCGGCCAATCGGCACCAGACGCTCCTTGCTGCCCTTGCCGAAGGCGCGCACCAGCCCTTCCCCGAGCAGCAAATCCTTGAGGCCGAGCCCGCAAAGCTCCGACACGCGGAGGCCCGCGCCGTAACCCAATTCGAGGAGGGAGCGGTCCCGCCATGCGAGCGGCTCATCCACGCTCGGCGCCGCGAGAATGGCGGCGACCTCACTCACGGCGAGCGTGTCGGGCAGGCGGCGCCAGCGCTGTGGGCTCTCCAGGCGGTCGCTCGGGTCCTGCGCGATCCTGCCCTCGGCGACGAGGAAGCCGAAGTAGGTTCGGATCGCGGACACCTCGCGGCGAATCGTCGCGGGACTCAGTCCGAGGTCCTTGAGGAGATACACAAAGTCGCGCAGGAGCGTCCGGGTCATGTCAGCGGGACCACGCACGCCCTTGGAGACGGCGAACTGGCCGAGCCGCCGGAGGTCGCGCAGATAGGCCTCGACCGTGTTCACGCTGTGCCCCGCCTCGAGGGCGAGGTAGTCGCGGAACCCCTCCAGCCAGAAGTCGCGCTCGATGTCGGGAATGGCGGCAGTCATGAGCGTACGCCGGGCGCCGGTGCTGGCGCCGGTGCGGGAGCCGGTGCGGCCGCGGCACCGCGCCGGGCCTCGGCCACCTCCGCGGCGGTGAGGCCGAGCAGATCTCCGGCAAGCAACATCAGGCGATCCTGCCGCACCCCGATGCTCTCGTCACGGAACGCGGCCTGCCACATCTCCTGGACGAGCGCGAGTCGCTCGGCTCGGCCGAAGCTTCGAGCGACCCGCGGGCGGAGCCGAGAAATCTGTCCGGTGGCGTCGGCCAGCTCGAGCAGCAGCGTCGTCGCTGCCCGCGCGTCGATATCGACCCGACCAGCCGCGTCGGCTCCCGGTTCACCGAGTGCCGCTTGCACCGCATTCCAGATCCGCTCCCGGCGCCGCCGGCGCGCACGCACATACATCGCCGCGACCCAAAGGACGATGACCGCCGCCGTCAGATACGCCAGCCCGCTGTTCACCCGACCGAGCAGCGTGCTGATGCGGTCCCACTCGCTCCCGAGCAGCGCGCCCACGATCGTGATGCCGCCATACCAGATGCCGGACGCCAGTACGATAGGGACACCGGCACGCATCGGGGCGAGATTGATGATACCCGCGAACGGAGGAACGACGGCGCGAATCCCGGGCAGGAACCGCGCGAAGAAGATTCCGACGAGACCGAAGCGCAGGTACTCGCGCTCGATGACGCCGATGGCCTCGGGGGAGAACAGCCGCCGGCCCTGACCCTCCATGAAGAGTCGACGGCCGTAGCGCCGCGCGGCAAAGTACACCCCGAGCGCACCGGCGGCGTTGCACAGCCAGACCACGAGAAACACCACCGCCGGCGTCGTCACTCCGCGACGCGAGAGAAACGCGCCGAGCAGCACGGCGGCATCGGCCGGCACGGGGGGCACCACGTTCTCGACCGCCGCCAGGAGCCCCAGGACCAGGTAGACCGCGGCCGGTGGCAGTGCCGACAGCCAAGCCAGGACCGATTCGATCAGCGTGCCTCCAGCGTCGCCACGGCGATCACGGCCAGGCCTTCACCCCGCCCGATGAAGCCCATGCCCTCGTTCGTTTTGGCTTTGACGCTCAGGTTGCGTGGCTCGACGCCCAGCCGTCGAGCGAGATCCGCGGCCATTGCGCCCAGGTGAGCGTTGAGCTTCGGCTGCTCCGTAATGATCGTAAGATCGGCCTGCTGCAGCGCGTACCCGCGGTCCAGAACGACCTGGTGCGCCTGAGCCAACAGCTGCATCGAGTCGGCATCCTTCCACCGCGGGTCATCGTCGGGAAAGAGCTGACCGATATTCCCCGCGCCGGCCGCGCCCAGGATGGCGTCGGTGAGCGCGTGAGCCACGGCATCGGCGTCCGAGTGGCCCGCCAGCCCCACGGAGTGCGGGATGCGTTGTCCGCCCAGAACGAGCGGGCGGCCCGCGACGAAGCGGTGCGAGTCGTACCCGATGCCGACTCGAGTCATGCCGCGGCGGGAGCTTCCTCGATGATGGAATAGTCCTGTCGCCGGCGCCGCGGCTCGTACCCGGCGTCGCGGATGATGCGCTCGATTTCGGCCAGCGTGGTGCGATGCGTCGTGCCCGCGGCGGAGACGACGTTCTCCTCCATCATGAGGCTGCCGTAGTCGTTCGCGCCGAAACGGAGCGCGACCTGACCCACCTTGTGGCCCATAGTCACCCACGACGACTGGAGATTCGGCACGTTGGAGAGCACGATGCGGCTCATGGCCAAAGTGCGGAGATAGGTCACCGCGTCCGTCTTGGGCTGCTGTGACATGCCCGGCGTTCCCTCGGGCTGGAGCGGCCAACAGATGAACGCCGTGAAGCCGCCGGTCCGCGCCTGCAGCTCGCGCACTCGCAGGAGATGCTCGATCCGGTCGGCGTTCGATTCGCCCAACCCATACATCATCGTGACCGACGTCTTCATGCCCTGCCGGTGCGCCTCCTCCTGCACACCGAGCCACTCTTCGGTCTGCGCCTTCTTCTTGGCGACCCGCTGCCGCACCGCGTCGACCAGGATCTCGCCGCCGCCACCCGGAATGCTGTCGAGCCCGGCCGCGCGGAGCTCGCGCACGACATCCGCGACGGACTGTCCGAAGCGCTCACTGAAGAACACCACCTCGGACGGCGAGAAGCCGTGAATGTGAATCGGGTGGTGGCGCTTGATGTAGCGCAGCAGGTCGAGGTACCAGTCGAACGGGATGTAAGGGTTGTGCCCGCCCTGAATGAGGATCTGAACCCCGCCGATCGCCTTGCACTCGTCGATCTTCCGGCCGATCTCCTCGAAGCTCAGGACATAGCCTTCGCCGTGCTTGGGACGCCGATAGAAGGCGCAGAATTGGCAGTCGGCCACGCAGACGTTGGTGTAGTTGATATTGCGGTCGATGATGTAGGTGACCACCGACTCGGGGTGATGGCGCCAGCGCTCGGCGTCGGCCAAACGGCCGAGTTCAAGCAGGTCCGCGGTCTCGTAGAGCTCGAGGTAACT
>JBGPVE010000259.1:0-3498 GCA_041491545.1 Gemmatimonadota bacterium
CACCATGGTCGTGTCCACCGGCTTGTCCCGGATCGACTCGGCGGCGCCTTGCGTGGCCTTCACCGCCGCGAAGATCACCAGCCCATGCACCACGAGCGACAGCAGCGTCTGGCCGATCGTCCGCTGCTTTCTCCCTTGGGACTCCAGAAGATTCTCGAACACGCGAAAGCCTCCGTCTACGGTTCGTGAGGCGAGAACTTACCACCTGCCCGTTACCACCGCGATGGTCCGTAGATGACAATTCGATGACAAACGGATTACCGGTTCGGCCCTGAGGCGCCGATCTCGGTCGCGGCGGAGGAAGGTGCGGCCGGCCGGGCCGGCCGGGGGAGCCGAACCGTGAACACGGTGCCACGCCCGGGCCGGCTCTGTACGCTGATCGACCCACCATGCGCCTCAGCGATCCACTTGGTGATCGCGAGGCCAAGCCCGGTGCCGGGTCGTTGGCCGGTGCGGGACCGCGCGGGGTCGGCGCGCCAGAAGCGGTCGAAAATGTGAGGCAGATCGCCGGGGGCGATTCCGATGCCGGTGTCGCTCACGATGAGGGTGACGGCTTCGTCGCTCTCCTGCAGATTGAGCCCGATGATCCCGCCCGGCGGCGTGTACTTGATCGCATTGGTAACCAGATTGAGCAAGAGCTCGCGGATCCGGTGCCGGTCGACCGCGAGCGATACCGGGCGCTCCGGCATGTGGGTCGTCACCAACACTTTTGCGTCCTCACCCAACATACCCGCGGTCTCCGAGACGTCGGCCACCAGGTCACGGAGGTCGCTCTCCTCCACCGCGAGGGGCGCCCTGCCCTCGTCGGCCCGTGCCAAGGTGAGGAGGTTGTCCACCATCTCCGTCATCTGGTTGATCTGGCCCAGCGTCTCGTCGAGTGACTGCAGCACCTCGCGCGGCGTCCTCGGATGGGTCAGCCCCCGCTCGACGCCGGCCCGGAGCACCATGAGCGGAGTCTTGAGCTCGTGGCTCGCATCGGCGGTGAACCGCCGCAGCCCGGCGAAGCTCTGTTCCAGCCGGGCCAGCATCCCGTTGAGGGTGACGACCAGTCGGGCGATCTCGTCGCCCGAGAGCGGGACGGCCAGGCGCCGATGCAGCGTCCGGCCGTCGGTAATCGCCTCGAGCTCGTCCATAATGCCCAGAATCGGGCGGACGCTGGTGGTTGCGAGCCAGTATCCCAGGGCGATCGATGCGACCAACACGATCGGCGCGATGAGCAACATCGACCGCAGCAGATCCTGTGATGCGAAGGCGACCTCGTTGGTGGACGTGGCGACGAGGAGGGATCCAATGCCGGGTCCCGCGGAATCGACCGGCAGAACGAGATAGCGGACGGTTCCGAGCAGCGGTCCGATCGGCATGGTGCCGGGAAGCCGCTGGGTCGCGGACTTGAGCGGAGCGGAAAGCTGCTCGAACGCCGCGGCGCTAAGCGGCCTGGTGACGCCGGACATCCCCACGACTTTGCCGGTGGTGTCGGCGACGATGAGGTAGTCGCGGAAGGCCTCGAGATAGGCGCTCGTGCCGGGATCGAGCGCGGGATTGGGCGTCTCCGTCACCAGCCGGCCGAGCACCTTGTACGACTGTACCAGCCAACGCTTGGCCAGCTCGGCCTCGATGGTGAGCCGCTGATCCAACTCGCGCACGCTCGACTGCCGGCGCTCGTAGTAGAGCGCCGCACCGAACGCGAGCACGGTCACACCGAGTGCCACGGTATACCAAAATGCGAGTCGCCGGCGGATCGTCGTCATCTCACGCCTTCACGACGTACCCGACTCCGCGGACCGTATGCACCAGCTTCTGCTCGTGGCCGGAGTCCACTTTCTTCCGGAGTCGGTTGATCACCACGTCGACGATGTTGGTGCCGGGGTCGAAGTGATAGTCCCAGGCATACTCGGTGATGAGCGTGCGGGACATGACTCGTCCCGAGTGGCGCACGAGGTACTCGAGCACCGTGTACTCCTTCGGGGTGAGCTCGATCCGCTGCCCGGCGCGGCGCACCTCGCGCGCCGCCGTGTCGAGCTCCAGGTCGGCGATGTGGAGCACCGGCGTCCTGAGCTCTTTGGGTCGCCGGCCCAGTGCCTCGACTCGGGCGAGCAGCTCCTCGAACGCGAACGGCTTGGTGACGTAGTCGTCGGCGCCGTTGCGGAGCGCCTGCACCTTGAAGTCGACCGCGTCCTGCGCGGTGAGCACGAGGATGGGCGCGGTGATCCCGCGATCCCGAAGTGTGCGCAGCACCTCGAACCCGGTCATCCCGGGCAGTCGCAAGTCCAGCACGATCAGATCGTACTGCCCACCCGAGGCCAGACGGAGTCCTTCCATGCCGTCGTCCACCAGGTCGGCTTGGTAGTGGTGCTCGTCGAGCCCGCGCTTCACGTAGGGGCCGACGGTACGGTCGTCCTCGATCACCAGCACCTTCACGTGTCGCCCCCGATCGGTAGCAGCACGCGAAAGGCCGAACCCCGCCCCGGCTCGCTTTCCACCTCGATCCGCCCGCCGTGCTCGGCCACGATCCCGTAGCAGATCGAGAGCCCGAGCCCAGTGCCTTGGCCCGGGGGCTTGGTGGTGTAGAACGGCTCGAAGATCTTCGACTGCTCGGCGCGGGGGATGCCCACACCGCTGTCCTCGACTTCCACGTACAGCTCGTCCGGGCGAATCCGGCTTCGCCCCGTGCGGAGCGTCAGGCGCCCCCCGCCCTCCATGGCGTCGAGCGCGTTCAACATGAGCGCCATGAGGACCTGGGTCAGTTGCTCGGGGCTGGCCAGTGTGGGCGGAAGATTCGGATCGAGCTCGCGGGTCACCACGAGCTGCGCGAAGCGCTTGTGATGCTTGAGCAGAAACAGCGCGTCCTCGATCAACGCGTTGAGCCGCGTCGCCTGCTTGGCCTTACCCTTGGGCCGGCTGAAATCGAGCAGGCCGTTCACGATCTGCGTGCAGCGATCCACCTCTTTGTCCATGATCTGGAGGTACTCGCGCAGCTGGCCCACGGCCGGCCCGGAGAGCTCCGCCATTCGCCCCTCGATCGCGGCGATACAGGCGCCGATCGTGGCCAGCGGGTTGTTGATCTCGTGCATGACCCCGGCCGACAGGTGACCGATCGCCGCGAGCTTCTCACTCTGGAGAATCCGCTGCTGCGAGAGCCTGGCCTCCGTCGCGTCCTCGCCGATCGTGATGACGTGGGTGATCGCGTCGCCCTCGAGCCGCATCGGGATCTTGGTGATGCGGAAGTAGCGGGTATCATCCCCGCGGGTGACCTCGATCTCCTCCTGGAGGGTCTCGCCGGTATCGAACACACGGTCGAACTCCCGCCTCAACTGGCTTTTCGGTTGTCGGGTCAGGACCTCGAACACCGGCCGACCGACGGCGGCCTCGCGATTCACGCCCTGGGTGCCTGTCTCGCGCTTGCGGTTCCAGATCTGGATGCAATACTCCCGATCCACGACGTAGAGCCCGACCGGCAGGCTATCGATGATGAGACTGGTGAAGCGGCGCTGCTCTTCG
>JBGPVE010000260.1:0-3494 GCA_041491545.1 Gemmatimonadota bacterium
AGCTCCGGGAACGTCATAACCTTCAAATTTACCAGAGGATCGCGATCAATTGAAGGTTACTGCAGCTGATCCAGGGCAGCCTGAAGGGCGGAGTCAGGGGCGAGCCGGACGGCCTGGGCCAGGGCGGCGCGCGCGCTATCCCGGTCGCCTCGGAGTTCGTAGGCGTGCCCGAGCACAACGAATGGCGCCGCGAGGGTCTGTGCTATCCCGGCGGCGGTTTGCTCCAGCGGCGCACCCCGCTGCTCGGGGAGCCCGGCATAGCGGTAGGTCTCCCAGGCCAATGTCCGGGTAAGCGGGATGTCGACCCGGTCCCGCTCCGGCCGCCGCGCGGTCTCCACCCTGAAGCCGAGGCCCTGCTGTACCACGTAATCCCGAAGGCCGCCGAAGTCCCGGCCTCCCGTGGCGGCCCAGATCACCGGCCGCCGCCCCAGGTTCTGCTGCATCACCCGCACGGCCAGGACGTCGCTGGGCAGGAGAATGGTCTGGGCTGGATAGGTGTGCCGAAATGCGCGGAATTCGACGGTGAGCGGCTCGGCCAGTCGTTGCGGCACCGTGGCCGCGATTTCGGGGTCGGTCATGGTGTGCAGAGGCCAGGTGGGAGGCACCGCCTGCCGTTCCCGCCAGACTGCGGGAGCCGCGGCGGCGACGAACGGTCGCACCGGCAAGTCGCGGAGTTGCCGCATGTACCAGGCGGTGTTGGCGAGCGCCAGACATACCACCGTGACATCCCGCCGAATGCCGGCGACTTCCTGAGCCCACCAGAGTGGGAAGGTATCGTTGTCGCCGTAGGTGAAGAGCACACCGTAGGGCGGCACCGAATTGAGGAGATCGTACGCCCAGTCGGCCGCCAGACGGGCCTCGGGACTGTGGCGGCGAGAGGCCGCACGGGCGTTGAGCGCCGCGGGGACCAACGCCAGGGCAAGCGCCGCTCCGGCGAGCGTCGGCGCACCCCTCCGTCCCCAGGCCAGCGCTCGGCGGGCGAGGTCGGCAGCACCGATGCCGGCCCAGACGGCCCAGACCACGAAGCTCACCACGAAGAAGTAGTCTCGCTCCCGCACCTCGTGATCGTCGCTCCGGGGATACAGCTCGTAGCCCTGACTCGGCCCGGGCTTGAAGTTCATGTACAACACGAGCCCGAATCCGGTCACCAGAAACAGGGTGAACAAGAGATACCAGCTCCCGCGGTCCCGGTGCCGCTGCTCGAACGCGCCGCGTAGACCGAGCGAGACGAAGAGCAACGTGGCCAGGGTGCGAACCGGCAGGCGGCCGAAGGGCAGCGCGATCGTCTTCTGGATCGACCGCGCCCACTGCCAATCGAAGTAGAGCAGGTAGTCCCGCAACTGGACGCCGAGGAGAGCTACGGTGCGGCCCGGATTCTCCAGGCCGTGTGGGAGCGCGGGATCGTCGAATGGCGTTCGCACCGGATACTGCGCGCGCCGCACCACGTCCAGCAGGGCGGAGAGCGTGGAAGGTGCCGCTTCGTTGATGACGGGATGTTGCCCGGCGCGGAGGAAGAGGAACAGATAGGTCGAGACGCCGACGGCGGCGAGAGTGAGCGCGAGAAGAGCGAATTTCAGCGCGCCCGACCGAGCCGCGATCGCCAGAGCCACCAGAAAGACCAGCCCGCCCAACGCCAGCAATATCGGATTGCCGAGCCCCGTCCCGACCAGAAGCGCCCAGATTCCGGCCACCGAGGCCACTTGCGCCCACTCGGCCGATCGCGCCGCCGCCGAGGTTCGGCTCCCGTCGAGCAGCGTCGCGACCAAGAACGCGACCACGGCCGGCCCGGCCAGCAGCGCTAGGAGATGGTTGCCGACCGAGAGCCCGGCGAGATACACGATGAGCAGAAGCCATCGGGACCCGCGACTCGATGCGGCCCGCTCACGACGCCAGAGGAGACAGAGCCACGCCATAGCCGCGACGATCAGCGTCGCGACGGCGTACACCTCGGTTTCGTTCGAGTTCTGCCACTGGGTAACCGTGAAGGCACCCGCGATCGCGGCCGCGGCCGCGCCGCCCAACGAGACCAGGCGTGCCCGCCCCGCGGCGAGCCCCGCGCCCATTCGGGCCGTGGTCTCATGCGCCACGAGGAAGAAGCAGCCGGCGCCGCAGGCGCTCGCGAACGCGCTGAACAGGTTGGTGCGGAATGCGTATTCGCCGACCGGCACGAGCGCGGCCCATACATGCGCCGCCAGCAGGAAGAGCGGACTTCTGGGCGGGTGCGGAATGCCCAGCGTGCGGACCGCCGTGATGAGCTCGCCGGCATCCCAGAAGGTCACGGTGGGGGCGAGCGTCGCGATGTACCCCGCGAACACCAATCCGGTCACGGCCGCCGCCATGCCGTATGGCGGTCGCGGCGAATCGATCGCCGCCCGACTCACGTCTTGGAGGCGAGCGCGCCCTTGCCGCCGCGGAGCGCCGGGCGCGCAAGGAGATCGCGCACCTGATCGGGCGTGACGCCACGCTCGAGCGCGCCGGCCCGCGCCACCGAAATGCTCGAGGTCTCCTCCGAGACGACCAGCACGATGGCATCGGACTCCTCGGACAAACCGAGCGCCGCGCGGTGCCGCGTGCCCAGCGACTTGTCGGGGACGATGTGCTGGGTGAGCGGGAGAATGCAGCCGGCGGCGATGATCTGGTCGCCTCGCACGATCACGGCACCGTCGTGCAGCGGCGAGTACGGGCTGAAGATGGTGGCCACGAGATCGGCGGAGAGACCTGCCTGCATCGACGTGCCCGATTCGACGTACTCGTCGAGCGACACCTCCCGCTCGATGGCGATGATGCCGCCCGCGGCGTTGCGGCTGAGTCGCTCGACGGCCTCCGCCACCTCTTCCGCCACGACCGACGCGGACGGCTCACCGAAGAGCGTAAAGACGCGACTCTGACCCAGCCGCGCGAGCGCGTAGCGCAGCTCGGGCTGGAAGACGACGAGCGCCGCGAAGGCGCCGTAGGTGAACACCACGCCGAGCAGGTACGTGATCATCGACAGCTTGAGCAGGAACGCGACGACGTAGATCGCCGCGAGCACGAGGATGCCGAACAGGATCTGTACCGCGCGGGTGCCGGCGATGAATCGCAGGAGGCGGTAGATGACGGCGGCGACGATTACGATCTCGAGGAGGTCGCGCCAGGTCGGGGGGGCGAACGGAAGCGGCAAGCTGATCCTATTTGGGCGCGAGCAGGAGGCTATCCACGAGCGCGACGAGCTCCGCCGCCCCGAACGGCTTCTGAAGGAACGGAGCCTCGGGACGGGGCGACCCGCGGTTGAAAATGTCGGAAGCCGCGAACGCCGATATGTAGACGATCGGAAGCTCCGGGGCGCTGCGGGCGAGGCGAAGACCCAGTTCCCGGCCGTCGATATCGGGCATCACGACGTCGGTCACGACCAGATCGATGGCCGGGTCAGCCCGGCCGACGATGTCGAGCGCCTCGTGGCCATGCGCGGCTTCGAGTACCTGATAGCCCGCCTCGTCCAGCATCCGACGGGCGAG
>JBGPVE010000261.1:0-3356 GCA_041491545.1 Gemmatimonadota bacterium
ACACCGCCGACCTCGACGCTGCGGCCGAAGGGGTGATGCGCTCGGCGTTCAGCCTGCAGAATCAGAAGTGCAGCGCGACCTCCCGCGTCTACGTCCATCGGAGCGTGGCCGCGCCCTTTCTTCAGGCGCTCCTGGCCAAGACCGCCGCCATTCGCATGGGAGACCCGACCGAGCGCGACGTGTTCTTCGGCCCCGTCATCAACGAGGCCGCGGTGACGCGGTTCGAGCGCGCGGCCGCGCAGGCGCGCTCGGAGGGGACGATTCTCACGGGCGGGAACCGGCTGCGGGGCGGCGTGTTCGACCGCGGCCACTTCGTCGCGCCGACGATCGCCCGGCTGCCGCTCACGAGCGCGCTCTTTCGGGACGAGTTATTCGTCCCGCTGCTCGCCGTGGGCGAAGTGGACAGCTTCGACCAGGCGATCGCCGAGAGCAATCGCGTGGAATACGGTCTCACCGCCGGCATTTTCTCGGCACGGGCCGACGAGGTCGACCGTTTCTTCGACGAGATCGAGGCCGGTGTCTGCTACGCCAACAAGCGGACCGGTGCCACCACGGGCGCATGGCCGGGTGCGCAAGCGTTCTGCGGCTGGAAGGGATCGGGGTCGACCGGGAAGGGCGGCTGCGGGCCCTACTACGTCTCGCAGTTCATGCGAGAGCAGAGCCGCACAGTCATCGAGAGCCGCGGATAGCCGTGGCCCCCTTCAACCGGGCAGTTTGATGAACCGACCGCATATCGTCGTGCCCCCGCCGGGTCCCAAGGCACAGGAAATCGTCGCGCGCGACGCCGCGTGGGCCTCGACCTGCTACATCAAGGAATACCCGCTCGTCATCGCGCGGGGGCAGGGCGCCATGGTCGAGGACGTCGACGGCAACCGGTTCCTCGACTTCATGGCGGGGATCGCCGTGGCGTCGACCGGCTACAGCCACCCGCGTGTCGTCGCGGCGATCAAGGACGCGGCCGACCGGTTCCTGCACATCTGCGGCTCGGATTTCTATTTCGAGGGGATGGCGACCCTGTTCGAGCGGCTGGCCAAGCTCGCTCCGGGGCCCAGCAAGAAGCGGGTGTTTCTCTCCAACTCGGGCGCCGAGGCGGTGGAGGGGGCCATCAAGCTGGCGCGGAATTCGACGCGGCGGCCCGCGCTGATCGCGTTCAAGGGCGCATTCCACGGCCGAACCTACGGTGCCATGACGCTCACCTCGAGCAAGGTGAGGCAGCATGCCGGCTTCGGGCCGCTCCTGCCCGAGGTCTATCATGTGCCGTACGCCTACTGCTATCGCTGCGACTACGGAAAAACCTATCCGAGCTGCCAGCTCTACTGCGTGTCGGCGTTGGAGCAGGATCTCTTCGCTCGGCAGCTCGATCCGAAGGAGGTGGCGGCGATCTTCGTCGAGCCGATCCAAGGGGAGGGCGGCTACGTGGTGCCGCCGCCCGACTATCTCCGGGCCCTGCGCGACCTCTGTGATAAGCACGGCATCCTGCTCGTCTGCGACGAAATCCAATGCGGCATCGGGCGCACGGGCAAAATGTTCGCCAGCGAGCACGCCGGCATCGAGCCCGACATTCTCCTCGCAGCCAAGGGGCTGGCGTCGGGCATGCCGCTCGGTGCCATCATCGCGAAGGAGTCCATCACCAGGTGGGAGAGCGGCGCCCACGGATCGACCTTCGGCGGAAATCCGCTCTCCTGTGCCGCGGCGCTCGTCACCCTCGACATCGTGCAGCGCGATCTGCTGCCCGGGATTCCGCGCCTGGCCGACCGGCTGATGGCGGGTGCGCGGCGGTTGGCCGAGAAGCACCCGTCGATCGGCGACGTGCGCGGGCAGGGACTCATGATCGGTCTCGAGTTCGTGAAGGATCGCGCAACCCGGGAGCCGGCGCCCGAGCTGGTGCACTCGCTGGTGCAGCGCGCCTTCCGCCGCGGGCTTCTGTTGCTCGGCTGCGGCAAGAGCACCCTGCGCCTCGCGCCGCCCCTCATCATCGACGAGTCCGACATCGACACGGCGTTGACGATCATCGACGAGGAGCTGTCGGCTGTCTAAGCTCCTGTCCATGCGCGATGCCGTCGCCCGCCACGTGCGGGACGGGGACACCGTCGTCATCGAGGGATTCACGCATCTCATCTGTTTCGCCGCCGGGCACGAGATCATCCGTCAAGGGCGACGCGATCTGACGCTCTGCCGGCTCACACCGGACTTGATCTACGACCAGATGATCGAGGCCGGTTGCGCCCGGAAGCTGGTTTTCTCCTGGGCCGGAAACCCGGGCGCGGGCTCGCTCCATGCGTTCCGGCGAGCGGTCGAGGGCAAGGGCGATCGCCGGATCGAGATCGAGGAATACTCCCACTTCGGTATGGTGGCGCGGCTCAGCGCCGGCGCGGCCCGGCTTCCGTTCTGGCCGATGCGTAACTACATGGGCACCGACCTGCCGGTCGTGAATCATCGGATTCAGACCGTCGTCTGTCCCTATACGGGAGAGCGGCTGGCCACGGTGCCCGCGCTCAATCCCGACGTGACGATCATTCACGCCCAGCGGGCCGACGCCGAGGGCAATGCGCAGATCTGGGGCCTGCTCGGCGTGCAGAAGGAGGCCGCATTTGCGTCGCGTCGAGTGATCGTCGTGGTGGAGGAGCTGGTCGATCAATCGATCATTCGCGCGGATCCCAACCGCACGCTCATTCCGGGAATGATCGTGGACGCCGTGGTGGTCGAGCCGTGGGCCGCGCACCCGTCGTATGCGCAGGGCTACTACGACCGGGACAACGACTTCTACGTCGCGTGGGAGGCCATCTCGCGCGATTCGGCCAAGCTTCGGCGCTACCTCGACGAGTTCGTGCTGGGCGTACCCGATCGCCAGGGCTACCTCGCGAAGCACCCGGGTTTGACCGGGCGGCTCGCGGCGGATCAGCGGCTGTGCGCCGGCGTGAACTATGGCTACTGAGCTGCAGGCGGCGACGAGCTACGGTCCCGGCGAGATGATGGCCGTGGTGGCCGCGCGCGAGTTGCGGGATGGCGAAGTGGTATTCGTGGGGATCGGATTGCCGAACCTCGCCTGCAATCTCGCGCGCGCCACCCACGCGCCTAACCTGGTGCTGATCTACGAGTCGGGCGCGATCGGCGCGGTACCGGAGCGACTGCCGGTGTCGATCGGCGATCCCGCGCTGGTCACCGGTTCGCTCATGGTGTGCAGCATGGCCGACGTGTTCCAGTGTTTCCTGCAGAACGGCCGGATCGAGGTGGGCTTTCTGGGGGGAGCACAGGTAGACCGTTACGGCAATATCAACACCACCGTGATCGGCTCCTACGACCATCCGACGGTGCGACTTCCGGGCAGCGGCGGCGCGGCCGAGATCGCGATCCAC
>JBGPVE010000262.1:0-3343 GCA_041491545.1 Gemmatimonadota bacterium
GCGAGGCGGAAGTATTCGGACATGCGTAATGGTAGACTGACCACCGACCACTTTGGAGGGCCGCCAACGACGCTCGTGAGCAACGAAAGAAAGAGCGGGCCGTTAGGCCCGCTCCGTCGCTGCAAGGTGTTGATCCTCCGTCACCTTGGCGCAACACCCTGTGTCATCGCGACTCGACAATGGATCACCTCCTTCGATTCGGGTTCGACAAGGCCTGCTGGCCGTTCACAATTCAAGATTAGCCCGACGACTTCTACCGATCAAGGGGATGCTCGGCTCCCGAGCGGGAGCGCCGGATCGGATGATCCGGCGGGGCGAAGCCGATGGCGGCAGCGACGATCGTGGCGAATCAGCGACTGGGAGCGGTCGAGTCAGTCGGAGCGGCGGGAGGATTGCCGACGATCACGCCCTCGAACGTCACCGCGCGGGGCGCGATGAGTCCACCGGTGAGGATGGTGAGCAGCACATCGCCGAACTTGCTGCGCACGTCGATCTTGAGATCGGCCACGCCATGGCCACCCACCAACTGGGTGGCCAGTGCCCGTTCCAGCGAGGGCTCCTTGAGCCGCATGACGCCCCAGAAGGCGTAGATCGCCCGCGAAGTGACTCGGAAATGGTCGCCCGGGGCGGGCTTGTTCTCGGGTGACGCCATCGTCACCGGCACGCCCAGTGACCTGGCGTCGAAGTTGAGGGCACAGCCCTGCAACGTGGCGGCAACCAGCAGCGCGCCCGCAGCGCGCCGGAGGGTGGGGCTCAAAGCCCCGGAATCCGGAAGCTGTAGTGCAAGCCGAGGCCGAAGGTCGACGGGCGCAACGCGCCCGCCTTGACCCAGTCGTAGTCGGCGTCGAAGCCCAAACCGCTGAGCAGATTGAGCTCCACGCCACCGCTGATGCCGAAATGAGTGTCGGTGTTCGAGGCGCCGGGGAAAAACCCGCCGGGCGTGTTGACGCTCGGCACGGACGTATGCTGAATGTCGATCCGCGGGGCGAGCCAGGGCTTGATGGCGAGCACCGGATTAGGAATCGTGAGGGCGAGTCCCAGGCCGATCGGAAAGCTGGTGCGGCGAATGCCCGCGAACTTCTGGGTCCCCACCCCGGCCTGGAGCGTGGCCGAGAGCGGGATCAGCGGCCCGCCGAGAATCTTGTAGTTGATGGTGCCACCGACGCCGATGGGATTCTCGTCCGAGTTCCGAATGTTGATGTGGGCGACCGTCGCCGTGACTCCCAGCGGACCCAGACCCAGGCGACCCATTGCGCCGAACACCGTAGAGACGCCGGCATCGGTATTCGCAAAACCCACGTTGCCATAGAGGCCGATGCCCGTCGGGATTCCGCTGTTGTAGACCGGCAGACCCAGCACCTGCGCCGCCCCGGTGGGGGCGACCGCCGCGGTGAGCCCGAGCGCTACGACAACCCCCAGAACCCTCTGCCTCATGCGCGACTCCGGACGGATTGAATGATGGCCGGCGGAGGGAGCGAACCGGCGCGGGGGGAAGCTACCGCCGTGCCGCGCGGGAAGTCAACGGAAAGAGGCCCGGCCACGGTGCAGGTTGCGCCGTCGCCAGGCCTCGAGCTAACCCCTGGTCGGGTCAGCGGATGAACGCGAACCCCACGCCGATGCCGTCGACGTCACCGATGCCGCCGCTGAGCCGAAAGTCGAAGCTTCGGCTGAGCCGGATGTCGACGCCCAGACCGAGGGAGAAGTCGAGGTTGCTATTGCCCCCACCGAATACCGGAATCAAGGTCGGCTGCACGTAGGGAACGATGGTGATCGAGGAGTTCTCGACCGCGAACCGCCGACCGAGGGAGATGCCGATCGGCACATAGTAGGCGTCGGGGCCGTCGCCCAGGTTGGCCCCAAAGCCGACGACCAGCGCGCCGTCGAGCGGGAAGCGGTCAGTCGCGTTGAGTACCCGGGTGCGCGCATGCACACCGATCAGCGCCCGGTGCCCCAGATCATCACTCAGCTTCTCGTATCCGCCGCGGATCCCAATGTCGAATCGCTCGTAGCCGAAGCTGTAGAAGCCCTCGAGCGCGTACGCCACGCCGGATCCGGGATCGGATAGGTTGCCGCCGAACTCGTGATTCTCGAAGGTGCGATACGGGGCTTTGAAGATCGGGGTACCCGTCTCTTGCGCCGCCGCCCTACCGGCCGCGGCCGCCGCGAGCACCAGCACCAGGACTCCACCAAACACGCTACGACGCATGCGAGGCTCCTTGTACGTGTTCCGCGACGACGCGGACGCGATCGCCGACGACCTGGAGAAAACCGCCGCGGACCGTGAAGCGAGTCACGGTTGCCGCGCTTCGAACGGAGAGGATCCCCTGGCCGAGCAGCGTCATGAAAGGCGCGTGGTGAGGCAGAATCCCCACCTCGCCGTCGAACGCCGGCGCGATAACCGCGTCGGCATCGCCGTCGAACATAGCGGCCTCGGGGGAAATAACCGTGACTCGCATCACGAGCTCGCGAGCTTCTTCGCCTTCTCTACCGCCTCGTCGATCCCGCCGACCATGTAGAATGCCTGCTCGGGCAGCTGGTCGAACTCGCCGGACAGCACCCGCTCGAAGCTCGCGATGGTCTCCTCCAGCTTGACATACTTGCCGGGGAAACCGGTGAACTGCTCGGCCACGAAGAAGGGCTGCGAGAGGAACCGCTGAATCCGCCGCGCCCGACCCACGATGAGCTTGTCCTCTTCGCTCAGCTCGTCCATACCGAGAATGGCGATGATGTCCTGCAGCGCCTTGTACCGCTGCAGGGTGCGCTGCACGCCGATCGCCACGTTGTAGTGCCGCTCGCCCACGAACTGGGGCGCCAGAATGCGGCTCGAGCTGTCGAGCGGATCCACCGCGGGATAGATACCCAGCTCGGAGATGGCGCGGGAAAGCACGACGGTCGCGTCGAGGTGGGCAAAGGCGGTGGCCGGCGCCGGATCGGTAAGGTCGTCGGCCGGGACGTAGATGGCCTGCACCGAGGTGATCGACCCCTTGGTCGTCGAGGTGATCCGCTCCTGCAGATAGCCCATCTCGGTCGATAGCGTCGGCTGATATCCCACCGCGCTCGGCATCCGGCCGAGCAGGGCCGAGACCTCCGAGCCGGCCTGGGTGAACCGGAAGATGTTGTCGATGAAGAGCAGCACGTCCTGGCCCTCGACATCGCGGAAATACTCCGCGATCGTGAGGCCGGAGAGACCGACCCGGAGACGCGCCCCCGGCGGCTCATTCATCTGGCCGTACACCAGCGCCACCGAGTCGAGAATGCCGGCTTCCTTGAACTCGAGATAGAGATCGTTCCCCTCGCGGGTCCGCTCGCCCACGCCGCAGAAGACCGACCGGCCGCCGTGGCC
>JBGPVE010000263.1:0-3276 GCA_041491545.1 Gemmatimonadota bacterium
GAATCCCGTGGCGAGTGCCTGGGCCGTCGGCCAGCGGGCCGAGACTTCGCCGATGCATCCCGCGCGGAGCGGCTGGACCAGGACGCGGCCGCCGCCCGAGTCGACTGGCTCGAGCAGCCGGACGCGCAGCCGGATCTCCGCGCCGGGCAGGCGGGCCGCACAGCCCATCGCCTCGCGCTTCCAGGCGACGGTCGCCTCCAACGCGCCGAGCAGAACCGCCATCGAGAGCAGCGCGGGAAGGGACCGTCTGGTGCCGAGCGCCCAAAGCAGCAACACCCCGGCGACGCCGACCGGCGCCCAAAAATGCAAGAGGCCGGTCGCGAGACCGGCCCCGAACGCCAGCGTAAGCAGAATGGGCGGGAGCGCACTCATGGTGCGCCCTCCGGCCCTACGTTCGTTTCATCGAGCCCTTGGCGCCGCAGCGGGGCGCCGCAGTGACCCGGCGGAACGCCTCCATCATCGCCACGTCGATGGCGGCGCGGCTCTGTCCCTTCTCCAGATTCACCTCGGTCACCGCCGATCCTTCCAGGGTGGCCACATATCGCGGCGGGATGCGATTGAGCGAGAATACCATCACGTCGGCCTTGCAGATGTCGCAGCCGCAGAAATCCGGGAAATGTGGGCGCAGCGACTCGAACGACGCCGTGACGTGGTCTTCCGCAAGGTTTCGTATCATAGGACGGCGAGTTGAGGCGCGAGTACGCGGCCGGTGAAGGTTGAGCCAGTGGTTCCCGTGAGTTGTACTTGATGGTACTCGCCAATGCAGCGCTCCGCGAGGTCGAGCAACACAAGGTGGTTGTTCCGGGTGCGGCCGAGCATGAGATCGCCGCGCTTGGCGGGGCGCTCGACCAGAGCCTCGTGGGTCTGGCCGACCCGAGCGATGTTCTTGCGGCGGGCGTTGTCCCGAACCGCCTCGATGAGACGCGCGAGGCGGTCGGCGGCGACATCGTCGGGCACATGGTCGTTGAGGCGGACGGCCGGCGTCCCCTCGCGCACTGAGTACCGGAAGGTGTAGGCATCGTCGAAGTCGGCTTCCGCCACCAGGCTCAGGGTCTCGGTAAAGTGCGCTTCGGTCTCGCCCGGAAAACCGACGATGATGTCGGTCGAGCTGGTGAGGCCGGGCATGGCGGCACGGAGCCGGGCGAGGATGCCGAGATACTCCTGCCGGGTGTATCGGCGCAGCATGCGACGCAGCACCGCGTTCGACCCGCTCTGCACCGGCAGATGAACGTGCTCGCACACCGCGGGCGTGACGGCCATGGCCTCGATGACGCGGTCGCTGAAATCCGTCGGGTACGGGCTCGTGAACCGGAGCCGACGAATCCCGGCCACCCGCCCCACTGCGCGGAGCAGGTCCGCGAAGTCGTGGGTGCCATCGTGATAGCTGTTGACGGTCTGCCCGAGGAGGGTGATTTCGCTGACCCCCCGCTCCGCCAATGCGCCGGCCTCCTGCACCACGGCCTCCAACTTACGGCTGCGCTCGGGCCCGCGGGTATACGGAACGATGCAGAACGTGCACTTATAATCGCAACCGCGCTGCACGGTGACGAAGGCCGTGGGGCCCGGCTCTCGAACCGGCGGCACGTCCTCGTAGTGCTCCCACGAACGAAACTCGGTGTCGCTCACCCGGCGGCCGCTGCCGGCGAGGCTGAGCAGCGCGGGAAGGTTGCGGTACGCATCCGGTCCGACGACCAGGTCCACTCGGCTCACCTGCTCCAGCAGCTTGGGCCCGAGCCGCTGCGCCATGCAGCCGACCACGCCCAACACGCCGCCCGGCCGGCGATATCGCTGCAGCTCCCCCACCCGACCGATCACCCGCTGCTCCGCGTTGTCGCGCACGGCGCAGGTATTCACCAGCAGGACGTCCGCTTCCGCCGGCTCATCGGTGCGCGTGTAACCCTCGCGACCCAGCATCCCGAACATCAGCTCGGAATCGGCCACGTTCATCTGGCAGCCGTAGGTCTCGATGTACAGGCGCTTGGACATGGGCTTAGGGTCGCACCGACACACCGGCGGTCACGAGCCACGCACGCTCGCTGAAATCGGTCTGCTGGCTCCGCCATACCCGCTCGAGCGAGAGGGAGACGCCGGCTCGGTCTCCACCGAAGGTGAACCCGCTTCCGGCGGCGATGCCGTACTCTTTCGGCTCCTGGCCCGGCGTGACCGGGAACGGAAGCTTGGCGTAGCGAAAGCCGAGGCGGAGCGGCAGCCGCCCGGCGCGACGGGGATTCGCGGTGAACTCCAAGCCGCCCGCGGCCTCGAACGTATTCACGGCTCCGATGCCGCCAAGCGCCACGACGCCGGCATTGGCGGTGGACCAGTTGCGATAGATCGTGTGGCCCGCGACCTCGAGCTTGGGCGTCAGCCGCCAGCGAATCCCGCCTCCGACCGTGACCGGCAGATCGACGCTGCTGACAGCGGTGGAGTCGACGTTGACGTCGGCCTTGGTGTCGGCGCGCACGAAGGCGCTCAGCGCGAACGACCGGGTCACCTGGCCGACCGCGCCGAGCGAGAGTCCGAATCCGGCGAACGACAGCTCGGCTCGCTGGAGGCTCGGCTGATAGGTCGTGTCGGAGAACGCGCGTTTCACGCTGACGCGGTTCGTCCCCGTGATGACGTGGAGGCCGATACCCAGCGCGAGACGCTGCGCCGGCCGGTAGGTCGCGCCGATGCGGAGGTCGTTGATCCCGCCGCGCGACTCCAACGTGTCCACAAAGCCGACCGGCACGCCGCGGAGCATCGTCGTGCCCGGAAATGCCAGACTGAAATCACGCACCGTATAGTTGGAGTAGCTGAGCGACAGCCACAGCGGGTGGTGCAGAAGGGGGCCACCCACCAGGAACTGCGGGAAGCGAGTATCGCGAACCGAGCCGACGCCCGCCGCATTGGTCGAGCTGCGGTAGTCGCCCATGATCGTGAACACCGCGGTCAGCCCAGGCAGGTACGCCAGGGACGCCGGGTTGAGGCTCGATTCGCCGTCGAACAGCGCGAAGGCCCCGCCCGATCCCATGGCCCGCGCGGACTGTTCTCTGCCGGGTATGCCGAGCGCGCGCACGCCGAATTGCGACGACTGCGCGAGGCCCGTCGCGGGAATCGATCCAAGAACGCACAGCAGCAGGCACGGCAGGAGTCGTCGCACGTCAGGGGCTCTGGAACGGGAAGGTGCGAAGGTAGTTGATCCGAAGTCGCGGCGGCGCACCGCTGCGGGTCGAACCGAATATGGGCTGCGTGAAGTTCGCGGCCTCCGGACTGAGCGCCAAGAACAGCACCGGCGGC
>JBGPVE010000264.1:0-3260 GCA_041491545.1 Gemmatimonadota bacterium
CGATTGTTGAGCTTGAGGGCGGCCGGGTCATTGCCGGTGAGCGTCAGGTAGAATCGGCCGACGCCGGACTTCTTGAACGGCGGCGCTGGGTAGTATGAGGCGTCGATAGTGCTCTGGAGCACCGGCGGCGTAGGTACGACGTCGAGCCGATAGTCCGTTGGCACGTCGAACAGGCCGTGCTCTCTCCCGTACGCGACGGCGCGCTCCCCCGCCTCGCGATACCAGGTGAGCAACTGATCGTCGTTGTGCGGCGAGTCCTGGGACAGGTGATCCATCACCTGGCGTACCGCGGCGCGGCGCTCGATCTCGCTCCCGAAGCTCACCGGCAGCTTGGCGTCACGCGCGACCTCCGCGGCCACCTCGTAGATCTTGCCTTCGTAGAGCGCGACCTGTTCCGCGCCGTATTCGTAGAGATCCGATGCCGTACGCGTGACGTGGAGGCAGTTGGCCAGTCGCCAGTCGTATTCCGCCTCGCCCATCGGGAAGCGATCGGTGGTCTCGGAAAGATCGTACGTCGTTCGAAGAAAGCCGCCGAACTCGTCGAACGCCGCCGCGGCGCCGCCGCCGGCCTTCGAAAGCCGCTCGAGCAGCGATGCCGCCGCCGTGCTCTTACCGAGATAGCCCGCGGCCATTCGGGGCAGGGTGGTGCGGAAGTACTCGATGTTCGCCTTGCCGCCCTCGAGACCGTCGTGTTGAACCAGGCGGCGGTCCGGCACGTTTCCGGCGCTCTTCCCCGCGAGCAGGTTGGTCCGCGCCGCCGATAGGTAGCTGGGCACCGCCTCGATTCGCTTCGCGATCAACTCCCAGTCCGCGGTGCTTCCCCGTTGTCCGGCCGATCCCTCCGCCATCTGTTGGATCTGCCAGTCGACGCCCCGAAACGCCTCCGCCACGTATGTATCGACGGCGCGCTGGTAATACTTGCGCTCACCGATCTGGCGCAGGCCGAACGCGACTTGAGCTCCGAGCACCGCGTGGTCAATTCGCCGCGTGGCCGTGAGCCGCGTGGCGTCGATCGCGCGCCGCTCCCGCTCGATTCCAGTGAGGAAGTCGACTTCCGCCGCCAGCGCTTCCGGGCGATAGTCGCGGAGTGTGCCATTCACGCCGCTGAGTCTCGGGCTGTAGCCGTCGCCGCCGAGATAGGTCGACGTGACAGGGTAGAGCTCGAGCGTGCGCAGGAAGTAGCGATCGCTCAGATCGATGAAGTGGGGATCAGCCGCGCCACCCGCCACCGCGCCGTGCGCGGCGCCGCGGCAGGCACCGAGTTGCTGGAGAATGCCGAGCGCCGCCGCCGTGCGGGCGGTGTCGGAGAGAAAATTGCGTCGATTCATGGTGTCCGGTCCCCTTCCGCCCGCGGGTCACGCGGGGTACACTTCCGCCTCGCTGCACCGCGGGACGTGGCGCAGTCCGGTAGCGCACTGCAATGGGGTTGCAGGGGTCGCGGGTTCAAATCCCGCCGTCCCGATCGAACGGCCGGTCACCTGGTGTGACCGGCCGTTCTCGTTGTGTCGCGCGGTCGCCTCTCGGTGGCCGTCAGGTGGCGGGCTCGGGAAACTCGTGGTGGATTCGCGTCGCCGTCGCGACCAGCTCTTGCGCGGCGCCAACGTAGGGCAGGAGGCTGGCGAGGCTACCGCGGAGGAGACGCAGCTTGCCGCCCATCAGTGCGGTGATCGGCGACGTGCGCCCGGCAAGCAGCTCCCGCCAGAGGGCGGGTTCGGCGGCCACCACGTAGGCGGCGGCCTCGAGATCGTGATCGGTGGCGGAGCGGGCATCCCGGCACGCCCCTCGATGAAGATCCAGATACACCGCGCGCTGTTCGGGCACGCCGAGCGCCGAATCCGCGGTCATCAGCAGGGCGACGGCACCGTCCCACGTCGCGGCGGCGGCGCGATAAGCCGGGCTCGCGTTCAGCGCGCGGCGCCAGGCCTGTGCCCATGTGTCGGTGAAGACATCGGGGTGCATAACGGCTGAAGGTTACCGAGGGGCCGAGCCGGACGCCAGTTGACGCGGGCGCCCTGCGCGTCAGTTGAGATAGAGGACCAGGACGATGACCTGAGGGTGGCGGCCGTCGCCCGACGGGGCCGGGGGCCTCGGCCGCAGGATCTCGATCCTGGGCTGCCCGAAAGCGCTGCTGGGCGCCTGCGTCGGCTGAGCGGTGCGGAGGAGTGTGCGGGTCCGGACCAGCGTCGCCTCGCTCTGACGAACGTCGACGACGGTGGCGGTCGCTTGCAGAACGCCACGGCTCTGAGCGGCGGCCGGGCCGGCGCTCAACGCAACTCCTGTCACGCCTAACATTGAAACAACAGTCGCCGCCGCCCATCGAGCGCACATCCCGGCCTCCATCGGGCGAAGGGAAGAGGGCACGCCCCGCCCTTCCCGGACCGGCGTCCGGGACAGACTCTCTGCGAACCTGAGTATCGGCATCCAAATCCAGTTTCTAAAGGGACTTCAACCATGACATCCATGGCATGGCGGCACCGTTCTGGCCGTTCGAATCCTGGTCGACGACCGGTTGGCCGGTCAGCCAATCCGATTCAAGTCATCGGAGATCATGGCCTTGTGTGGTGCTGTCTAATCCTTTGACGAATCGGAACAACTGGCAACAATCGGCACAGCTTCTGCCTACCCCGGGGCCCCGGCGGCCGGAAAGGTCCGGCGCGGACCGAAAGAACGACCAACCCCCTGAGTGAGGTGTCGCATGCGTAAGTCGCTGAAGCTCGCTGTCGCGTTGATGGCTACCGCCGTTGCAGGCGCGACCACCATGGAGGCGCAGACTAGCGGAAACATCCAGGCGACCGCGACCGTGCTGTCGGCCCTGACCGTCGCTGGAACGACCAACTTGGCCTTCGGTAACGTGGCCCCGACCCAAACCAAGACGGTGGCCCCAGCCGCCGGCGGTCTGTTCACGGTCGGTGGCTCGGCCGCGGCTCCGGTTCTGGTGTCCTTTACGCTGCCCGCCACGCTCGGCGCCAACGTCGCGGTCGGCAGCTGGACCGGCCTCTCCAACACCGTCAACAATGCCGGTACCGCGAGTGCGCTGACCGTGTCGGCCGTGCCCCAGGCGCTCGCCATCGGCGGCACCGCCAACCTGTTCGTGTGGGTCGGCGCCACGCTCACGACGACGGCTGCCGCACCCGCCGCGTATACGGCGCCGGTGACGCTCACCGTCATCTATAACTGACCGGATCTCCCGTGCTGCGCATGCTCGGGGCAGCGATCGCTTTGGCTTCGATCGCCGCGGCGATGGCGACCCCGGGCACGGC
>JBGPVE010000265.1:0-3258 GCA_041491545.1 Gemmatimonadota bacterium
CTCGAGCACGACGAGACGCTCATCGTGCAGAGCGGCAAGCCGGTCGCCGTTTTCCAGACGCATCCGTGGGCGCCGCGCGTGCTCATCGCCAACAGCAACCTGGTGGGCCGCTGGGCGACGTGGGAGGTCTTCCGCGATCTCGAGCGCCAGGGCTTGATCATGTACGGCCAGATGACCGCGGGCTCGTGGATTTACATCGGATCGCAGGGCATCCTGCAGGGCACCTACGAGACCTTCGGCGCCGTCGCGCGGCAGCACTTCGGCGGCTCGCTCGCCGGCCGCTTCGTGCTCACCGCCGGGCTCGGCGGAATGGGCGGCGCGCAGCCGCTCGCCGCCACGCTGAACGGCGCGGCGTTCCTGGGTGTCGAGGTCGATCCCGAGCGGGTTCGCCGGCGCGTCGCGACGGGATATTGCGACCGGGCCACCGCCGATCTCGACGAAGCGTTGCGCTGGATCGATGCAGCGCGCGCCGCCGGCACCGCGCTCTCGGTGGGCCTCGTGGGGAACGCCGCGGAGGTGCTTCCCGAGCTGGTCCGCCGCGGGGTGACGCCCGACGTGGTGACCGATCAAACCAGCGCGCACGACACACTGAACGGCTACGTGCCGATGGGCCTCTCGCTGCCGGCCGCTGATGAGCTTCGGCACCAGAACCCCAAGGAGTACGTGCGCCGGTCGACCGCGTCGATCGTCGAGCACGTCCGCGCCATGCTCGCGCTCAAGCGGCGCGGGGCGGTGACGTTCGACTACGGCAACAACATCCGCACCGTGGCGCACGACGCCGGGCTCGCCGATGCGTTCGAGTTTCCCGGCTTCGTGCCGGCGTACATCCGGCCGCTCTTCTGCGAGGGCAAAGGTCCCTTCCGCTGGGTGGCGCTCTCGGGCGATCCCGCGGATATCGCCCGCACCGACAAGTTGGTGTTGGACCTCTTTCCGGAGGACGCGCATCTCAAGCGCTGGATTACGCTGGCGCGGGACAAGGTGCAGTTTCAGGGCCTGCCCGCCCGAATCTGCTGGCTCGGTCAAGGCGAGCGGGCTCGGCTCGGCGTCGCGCTGAACGATCTCGTCGCCAAGGGCGAGATCACGGCCCCGATCGTGATCGGGCGCGACCACCTCGACACCGGAAGCGTGGCCTCGCCCTTCCGAGAGACCGAAGCGATGAAAGACGGCAGCGACGCCATCGCCGACTGGCCCATACTGAACGCGCTGCTCAACGTCGCGAGCGGCGCGTCGTGGGTGTCGTTCCATCACGGCGGCGGCGTGGGCATCGGGAACTCGCTCCACGCGGGCCAGGTGATCGTGGCCGACGGGACGGTCCAGATGCGAACTCGGATCGAACGGGTGCTCACCAACGATCCCGGCATCGGCGTCGTCCGCCACGCAGACGCCGGCTACGAGCCCGCCATCGCGGCGGCGCGCCGAGCCGGGCTCCGGATGCCGATGCTCGATCTCGAGTGACGGTCTCACGCCTCACCACCGAAGAACTCCTCGCCCGGCTCGTCGGATTCGATTCGACGAGCCGCAATAGCAACTTGGCGCTCGCGGATTTCATCTGCGATTACGTCGGTCGGTCCGGTGTGGAGATCGCGCGGAACGGATCGGCGGACGGGCGAAAGGTCAACGTGGTGATCGGCGCGGGCCCCGCCGACGCGAGTCGTCAGGGACTCACTCTCTCCGGTCACATGGACGTCGTACCCGCCGGCGACGGCTGGACCAGCAACCCGTTCGAGCTCACGCGGGTCGGAAATCGGCTGGTTGGCCGAGGTGCGTGCGACATGAAGGGATTCCTGGCGCTCGCCCTCAATCGGTTTGTGGCGGTCGACCCGGCGCGGCTCCGGCATCGGCTCGCGCTGCTGTTCACCTACGACGAAGAGCTGGGCACTCTCGGCGCGCGGCGCCTGGTCGAAACCTGGACGGCACCGGAGGCGTTGCCGCGCGCCACCATAATCGGGGAGCCGACCGGACTCACTGTCGTGCGCGCGCACAAGGGACACCTCAAGCTTCGCCTCGTGCTGAATGGAGTGGCGGCGCACAGCGCGTACCCGCACCTCGGGTGCAATGCGATCGAGCCGGCCGGGGCGGTGATCGCCGCCTTGACCCGTCTGCGCCGAGAGCTGGAGACCGAGCGCCCGCCGAATGCCGCGCACATCGCCGAGGCGCCGTCTCCTACGCTCAACGTCGCGACGGTCGCTGGTGGCACCGCGATAAACGTCGTGCCGGATCGGTGCGTCATCGAGCTGGGCGTGCGGCTGTTGCCGGGCATGTCGAGCGACGCGATGATCGACCGGATTCGAGACGTCGTAGCTCGGGCGCTCGGCGACACTTCGTTCGTCATCGAGATGATCGGCGACAGCCCCGCGATGGTGCTCGACGAGGCCGCCCCGATTCATCGGGCGCTTCGCGCCGCGACCGGCCAGGCGGAGTCGCGCGGTGTGGCGTTCACTACCGATGGGGGCTGGCTGCAGCGGTTGGACCTCGACTGCGTGGTGTTCGGACCCGGCTCGATCGAGGTGGCACATCGCCCGGACGAGTTCGTCCCCATCGGCGAGCTGGTCCGCGCCGACGAAATCCTCACGGGGCTGGTATCGGAATTCACCGGAGCCGCCGCGTGAGCGGCGCGCAAGTCGTGGAGGCCGATCTCACCTGGACCGGCGAGCGGTTCGAGCCGGGCGTGCAGATCGCGATCGGCGAGGACGGCCGCATCGCCGCCGCCGGCCGTCTGGGTCAGCGGCCCACGCGCCGTCTGCCGGAGCGCGCCTTGCTTCCGGGCTTCGTGAACGCGCACTCCCACGCCTTCCAGCGCGCGCTCCGCGGTCGGGGCGAGCGATTCCCGGCGGGCGCGGGCAGCTTCTGGACCTGGCGTGAGGCGATGTACGAGCTGGTGGAGCAGCTCGACGCGGAGACGTTCCACGCCGTCTGCGTCCAGGCTTTCGGTGAGATGCTCGACGCCGGGATCACGACCGTAGGGGAGTTTCACTACTTCCACCACTCGTCGCCCGGCGCCACGGACTTCGCGCTCGACCGCATCGTGTTGCGGGCGGCCGGGGAGGCGGGGATCCGCATCGCGCTGCTCAACACCTACTATGTGACCGGCGGTGTGGGCCGGCCCCTGGCCGGCGCCCAGCGCCGGTTCGACGGCATCTCGCTCGCGAGCTACTGGGCGCAGCTCGACCGGCTCGATGCTCTGCGGGACCCTGCCACGCAGACGTTGGGAGCCGTCGCGCACAGCGTGCGCGCCGCGAGTCCCGGCGACATCAAGGC
>JBGPVE010000266.1:0-3201 GCA_041491545.1 Gemmatimonadota bacterium
ACAAGGCGGTCCAGGACGGCGCCGGTCTCGACAATCACGACGGCGGGGCCGCGACGTTCCAGAACGTCACGATCAAGGACAACAAGAGCAAAGGGAAACTCGTCGGCGGCGGCATCGTCAATTCGCAGGACAGCACAGCGTCGCTCCGCAACACGCTCCTCGACACCAACAAGCCCTTCAACTGCGCCGGTACTTTGACGTCGGGCGGCGGCAACGTCGAGAACGCGGCGACCTGCGGCTTCGGCGCCGGCGACATCGCGAACGGCGGCAAGCTCCAGTTGGTGGGCTTGAAGTTCAACAACGGCGGCCTCGTCCAGACGCACGCGCTCAAGGTGGGCAGCCCGGCGATCGACGCCGGCGTCGACAGCGGGTGCCCGGAGTTCGACGCGAACTTCAAAACCCGCATCGACGTCCCGAACGTCGGCACCGGGATCTGCGACAGCGGCGCGTTCGAGCTCCAGCTGCCGTAGACAGCGGGCCGCCGGCCGCGGCACGAGGCAGCTACGCCAAATTCCGCTCGATCATCTCCATCACGTCGAGGAAGCGATGCGCCTCTATTCAGCGCCCGAGAAGAGCGCGTCGGTCTGCGCGGGATGCCCTGCCCCTGCCTCGGGGTTTGTCCCATATGGGCGCCGATCCAAGAGCGGATGATCGGAGCCCACCAACTACTCACTCTCATCGAAATTCCGAATCGACATACGCCCATCAATCCAGGGAATATCTAGGTTTCGGCACCCGGAGTCGGTGGCGTCTCAGTCGCCGCCGCATTCGGGCTGGCAGCCCATGGCGGAGCAGCAGGTTGGTACCTGGCTCCATTAGGCTTGACCGAGTACGCAAGAATGGCCCCCTCATGCTTTATCTGCAGTTCAGATTCTTCGACAAAGCACAGGTGTCCGAATTGTTCGTTCAGCTTTTCGTACGCCGGCTGGTTCAACAATGTCGTACCCGGCGGCGCGCCGGAAAGGCGACATGCGTAGACCACGGGCGCGCCCACAACCGTCAGCCCGTCAGCCACTTTGACCAAGCTTGCTGAACCAAAGTCGACGCCGACGCCCAGACCAGTATCGATAAGCACCGATGTAAAGTACCCTCGCGATTCCTTGTAATGATTCGCGAAGGCGCGATGACACTCAGCGGCTGCCCGAAGAACGTAGTATCCGGCGTCCGCCCCACTAAACCCGGCTTATTCACCGACTGACGACTGAACGGGTTGGGAGGCGGAGAATAGCCGGAGATCATGACCGGACATGACCGGATTGGTTGACGATGGCGAGAGCGGGGAACGAGCGACTGCAGTGGGAGCGTGGAGAGGGCATGGGAGGAGCGCGCGGGGCACACCGGTGACCTCAGCGCGTCGACGCGCCGCGGGAATAACGGTTCGCAGGGCGCGGGGAAGTTCTTCGTCAGGACGGCGCGTAGTGGAGGGCGTGGAGCCGTGTCCACAGCGTGCGCCAGAGCGCCGCCGCGCCTTCGCCGAGGACCAGCACGGCACGGCGGCCGTGAACGAGCACCCGGGCTGCGACCCGCAGGATCACCTCGCGGAATCGGGCGAGGCCCCAGCCGTGACCGGTGGCCTTCTCCATGAGGACCCGCGCGGCGTGCATGAGGTTGTAGGCGAGCACGTTGAGGAGCAGCCGCACCTCGTTGTTGGCGAAGGAATCTCCCGCGACCAGCGTCGCCTCGAGCGGCCGGCCGCGGTAGTGGCACTTCGCCCGGGGCGAACAGGAGAGCGCGGGGTCGAGCACGCTCATGAGCTCGCCCATGTGCCCCTCGGCGGTGCCGCGCTGGCGATAGAGATCGAGCAGCGCGTGGCCGTCCTGCTCCGCGGGCGTCCAGCTCGTGACCAGCCAGCAGTGGTGCAGGAAGAACTCCTCGGCACGCTCCAGCACGACGAGCACGACCCGGCGCTCGCGTGACCACGGCTCGGCTCGGTAGGCGAGCTCGTAGCACCACGTCCGCGGCTCGGCGGGGGGCCGACCCGGCGGTCGGCTGAGATACGGTGCGGCCAGACGGTCGAGCACCGAGTTATTGCGTACCCGCGCCACGTACGGTGTCCCGCGCTGCTCGAGCGCCGCGAGCAGCCCCTCCTCGGGGAACCCGGCATCGATCCGCACGGCCGCCACCTGGCAGAGCTTCTGCTCCACCTCGTCGAGCAGCGGCAGGAGGAAGTCGGCCCCGCCCGCGGCGGTGTGCGCATTCCCGGCGCGCAGCTTCGCGTCGAGCAGATCCCCCGTCTCGCCGACGCTGGCGATCAGCGGATGGAAGATCCGGGTATGGTAGTGCCCATTGTATTCCGATCCCGGCTGCTGCCCCTCGACTTCGATCGGCAGCGAATCGAGGTCCACCGTCAGGTAGCGGAAGCGATGGCCGTGGCGTCCGACGCGGTTGCGGCGAGCGGCGCACTCCACGAGCGCGCGGCGCACGACCTCGCGATTGCCGTCTGTGGCGAGCATCCCCACGAGCCGCGACAGCGTCGGCTGCGAGGCGAGGCCATCAGGCACTGTGGGATTCCTGTCCAGGATGGCCCCGTCCTGCCGGGGCCGCATTTCCAGCGGTCCGATCCCACGACGATCCGACACCGCCAGCCGAAACACCGCGTCGTCACGGAGCCGATCGGCGTCGTCGTGGTCCCGCCACCCCTGCCCGAGCAGCAGCAGCGCGGTGCGCAGCAACTCCGACAGCGGGTGGGTGATCAGGTCGGGATCGCGCGTATCGGTCAGCCGGCTCGTCATCCAGTCGACGATCCCGATCCGCTCCATCACCTCCCGCAGCACCACCGCCCCCGCGTCCGACGTCAGCCGCTCGGGCCGGCTCTCCAGCCGCAGCGATTGGTTGAACTCCGCCCGGAAAAGAGAGAGATTCGTTTCACCCATACCGCGCCTCCTCACCGCCTACGATAGGTCTTCGCAAACCCGCTCGTAGCACGGCTGAGCGAGGCGCGGAATGGTTTCAGGCGCCCTCAGTCGGTGAATAAGCCGGGTTGATACCACAAGACGGGCTGCGGCATCGGCGACGGCTTCCGAGACTAGGGCGCGGACGACGGGTGTATTCTGGCCTTCGAACTCCGCGCCCAAGTACGGGAGCAGTGCGGGGTGGCGCGCGGCGACTTTAACGACGTGCCGTTCGTCAACAACCTCGATAGTCGCTCGATAGGACCCCATCTCTTCTTGGGAGAGCTCAATACGGAATGCTGGCTCATCT
>JBGPVE010000267.1:0-3183 GCA_041491545.1 Gemmatimonadota bacterium
AATTGAAGGCGTGAGAATATAATCCCGCCCCGTGCCGCAGCGGACGCCCCGCCGTTATGTTTTTCGCATGACACCCCCCAGAATCCCAGGCTTCCGGCCGGTGCCCTTCACCGGCGTCATCTACGTCATGGCCGAGGCGGCGCGCCGCGGCTACCGCTACGGTCACCCCGACTGGTGCAACCTCGGTCAGGGCCAGCCCGAGACCGGGCCGCTGCCGGGCGCTCCGCCCAGGGTGCATCACATCGAGATCGCACCGGACGACCAGGAATACGCGCCGATTCCGGGCATCTGGGAGCTGCGGCGCGCGGTGGCCGAGTTGTACAACCGGCTCTACCGGCAGGGGCACGCGTCGAAGTACACCGAGCGGAACGTGTGCATCTGCGGCGGCGGGCGCGCGTCGCTTACCCGCGCCGTGGCCGCACTGGGGCACGTCAATCTGGGTCACTTCTTGCCCGACTACACGGCGTACGAGGAGCTGCTCGACATCTTCAAGCTCTTCACGGCGATCCCCATCCTGCTCGAGGGCCACACCGGATATCACTTCGGCCTGGACGAGCTGCGCCGGGAGATCACCGGCCGCGGCCTCTCGGCGCTGCTGCTCTCCAATCCGTGCAATCCGACGGGCAAGGTGATCCAGGGCGAGGAGCTGCAGGCGTGGGTCGCCATCGCGCGCGAGCTGCAGTGCAGCCTGCTCATCGACGAGTTCTACTCCCACTACATCTGGGCGCCGGCGAGCGACGGCGCGGAGATGGTGTCGGCGGCCCGTTACGTGGAGGACGTCGACACCGATCCGATCGTGCTCTTCGATGGCTTCACCAAGAACTGGCGCTATCCGGGATGGCGCTGCACCTGGATCGTGGGCCCCGAGGCGGTGATCGACGCGGTGTCGAGCAGCGGGTCGTTTCTCGACGGCGGTGGCAGCAAGCCGCTCCAGCGCTCGGCGGTGCCGCTGCTCTCGCCCGATATCGCCTGCGCCGAGACGGCGGCCATCCGCCGAGTCTTCGGGCGCAAGCGGAAGATTCTGATGGAGGGCCTGCAGTCGGTGGGGATGCGGTTCGACGTGGAGCCGGAGGGCACGTTCTATTGCTGGGCCGACATTTCAGGGCTGCCGGCGGGGCTCAACGACGGGATGTCCTTCTTCCGCGCCCTGCTGGAGCATCGCGCCATCTGCGTGCCGGGCGAGTTCTTCGACGTGAACCCGGGCAAGCGGCGGAGCGGGCGGCCGTCGCGGTTCAAGAGTTACGTGCGGTTCTCGTTTGGGGCGGAGGAGGCGCAGGTGGTGGAGGGGGTGCGGCGGATACGGGAGATGGTGGGGAGGAGGTAGGCGGGGTCGGGTCGATATCTGAGGCGGCTTGGCGGAGCGGCGCAAGTCGGGGTGTACCGCTTTCTTTTGCACCCTCCCGACGAAAAGCGGTGCGCGCGCAACGGCTAGCCGAGCACATACTTGGCGTTCGTCACCAAGGAACCTTCGGCGGTATCGTGCCCAAACGAAGCATCGACACAGCAGCCTTCCGCCGGGCGAGATTCCGCCTCGGCCGCTCGCGCGCCAGGACGGTACCAAGTTGCGCGTGAGACGGCCGGACAGGATGCTGGTTCGAGTGCTGGATGGCGCCGCTGACGCGAGGATCCGCTTCGAGGATCTTCGCCTTCTACTCCGCCGGCTCGGCTTCGTCGAACGCCGCCCCGGCAGTCACCACGTCTTCACCCGATCGGACGTCGTCGAGATTCTGCATCTGCAACCACGGCGAAACCGCGCCAAACCCTATCAGGTCAAGCAGGTGCGGCGGCTGATTCTCAAGTACCGACTGGGGAGTTCTGCGATTGCCAGGGAAGCACCGTTACGAGATCGCTCTGTGCTGGAGCCCTGAGGATCAAGCGTTCATCGCGCAGGTGCCGGAGTTGCCGGGCTGCGCTGCGGATGGTCGAACCTACGAGGAGGCGCTGGCCAAGGTCGAAATCATCATCGAGGAGTGGATCGATACGGCGCGGGAGCTTGGCCGAGTCATCCCCGAGCCGAAGGACCGCGTTCGGCTGGTGTGACCGCCGCACCCGCGGATGCTACTGCGTGGGTGAGGGTGCGCTACTGCGCCGCTCGGAGCCGCCGTATCTCCTCCGTCAACCTCGGCAGCACCTCGAACAGGTCCCCCACGATGCCGTAGTCGGCCACCTTGAAGATCGGCGCGTCCTTGTCGCGGTTGATCGCGACGATGGTCTTGGCCGTGCGCATGCCGGCGAGATGTTGGATGGCCCCGGAGATGCCGACCGCGATGTAGAGCCCCGGGCTGACCGTCTTCCCGGTCTGCCCCACCTGCGCGCCATGATCCCTCCAACCCGCGTCCACCACCGCTCGGCTCGCGCCGACCGCGGCGTTGCCCAACGCCTCGGCGAGATCCTCGAGCAGCTTGAAGTTGGCCGGCTCCTTGAGCCCGCGCCCGCCCGACACCACGATGGCCGCTTCGGCCACGTCCAGCATCGCCTGGTCCGGCGCCTTGACGGCCTTGACCTGCGTCCGCGCCTCGAAGGCCGGCACCGCAACGCTCTCCGCGCCGGCGCTTCCTCCCGCCGTCGGCTTGGGCTGATAGGTGTTCGGCCGAACTGAAACGACGGCCGGCGTCGCTTTCACGCGGAGCTTCTGAATCGCCTTACCGGCGTACACCGGCCGAGTGACGACCACCGATCCGCCCTCGTAGACCAGGCCGGTCACGTCGGTGGCGCAGCCCACACCGAGCTTGGCGGCGACGCGCGGAGCCAGATCCTTGCCGGTGGCCGTCGCGGCGACGAGGATCACCGCGTAGCCACTCGCGATCGAGGCGATCGTGGCCGCGAAGCCATCCGGGCTGTAGCGAACGAAGTCGGCATGTGTCGCGGCGAGCACCCGATCGGCGCCGAGACCGGCGAGCTCATCAACGCCCGAGACCGCGGCCGCGCCGAACACGATCGCGTCCACCTGGCCGCCCGTCTGCGCGGCCAGCTCGCGGGCCGCGGCGAGCAGCTCATGGGAGACTTTGCGGAGCGCGCCATCGCGCGACTCCATCACGGCGAGAATCGCGTTGGCGGCCATCTCAGAGCACCTTCGCTTCGGTGCGCAGCAACTGGATCAACGCGGGCACCGCGTCCGGTCCTTCGCCCACGATCTTTCCCGGCTGCCGTTCGGCCGGCGGCTCCAGCGCCAGCACCTCGAGC
>JBGPVE010000268.1:0-3132 GCA_041491545.1 Gemmatimonadota bacterium
CCAAGAGTGGGGCGGAAATCGTGGGACAGCTCTACAGCTTCCGGGACAAAGGTGACCGAGAGGTGTCGCTGCGGCCCGAGATGACCCCGACGCTTGCGCGGATGGTCGCGGCCCGGGCGAACGGGCTCAAGAAGCCGATTCGGTGGTTTTCGATTCCGCAGCTCTTTCGCTATGAGCGGCAGCAACGCGGCCGGCTCCGAGAGCATTTCCAGCTCAACTGCGATCTGATCGGCGAGCCGGGCCCGCTGGGCGATGCGGAAGTGATCGCGTTAGCCATCGACGTCGTGCGGGCGTTCGGGCTCACCTCCCGCGATGTGAGGGTGCGTCTCTCCGACCGGCGGTTGCTCAACGCGCTCCTTGGCGAGCTGGGTGTTCCTCCCGCGTTAGTCCCTCGGGCGTACGAGGTGCTTGATAAACTCGAACGAAGCGAGTATGCCGGTCGCAAGACGCACATGATTGCCGATCTCCGGGCGGCGGGCGTCGATCCGCTTGCATCTGAGCGACTGGTCGCCAAGGTAGGCGACCTACGGCAGCTCCAGTCGTGGGGTGACATCGAGGCTCATTTTCCGAACTCGGCGGCGTCAAGCCCGCACCTCAAGCGCACGCTCGACGCGCTGGGCGCCATGGGGCTGGGGGAGTTCGTCGACGTCGATCTGTCCATCGTGCGGGGACTCGCCTATTACACCGGCACCGTCTTCGAGCTGTTCGATGCTGGACGGACGCTCCGAGCGATCTGTGGCGGCGGGAGGTACGACAGCCTGCTCCAAGCGCTGGGAGGCGTCGACCTCCCGGCCCTCGGGTTCGGCATGGGCGATGTCGTGCTGGGCGAGCTGCTGAAGGAGAAGGGCTTGGTGCCCGCGCACGCATCGAGCATCGACGTCTTCCTCGCCGGGATCACCGACGACGATCTGCCGCACGTGCTCGCGCTGGCCCACGAGCTGCGCGACGCCGGCATCCGGGCAGAATACGCCCTGGCAGCTCAGCCGGTAGGCAAGCAGCTCAAGCTGGCGGACGCCAGACATGCCCGGTTTGCCGTGGTGATCGGCCCCGACGACCGGGCGCGAGGCGAAGTGATGCTCAAGAATCTGGGGACCAAATCGCAACGCGCCGTCGCTCGGAATCAGGTCGTCGCCGAACTTATCTCTCACTGTTCACCTTCTACCGCTTAGTACATGGCCGACAAAGCCCTCACCACCCGCGCCGCCGACTTCAGCGCTTGGTACAACGAACTGATCGCTCGGGCGGAGCTCGCCGACTACAGTCCCGTGCGCGGCTGTATGGTGATTCGGCCGAACGGATACGCCATCTGGGAGCAGATGCAGCGGGCCTTGGACCAGATGTTCAAGGACACGGGCCACCAGAACGCCTACTTCCCGCTCTTCATCCCGCAGAGCTTCATGCAGCGCGAGGCGGCGCACGTCGAAGGATTTGCGCCGGAAACCGCCGTCGTGACGCACGGCGGCGGCAAGGAGTTGGAGGAGCCACTCGTCATCCGTCCCACGTCGGAGACGATCATCTACGCCATGTACGCCAAGTGGATCCAGAGCTACCGCGATCTGCCGCTCCTGATCAATCAGTGGGCCAACGTGGTGCGCTGGGAGATGCGGACTCGGCTCTTCCTGCGGACGACGGAGTTCCTGTGGCAGGAGGGTCACACCGCGCACGCGACCGAGGCGGAAGCGGAGGAAGAAACGCTGCGGATGCTCGGCGTATACCGCACGTTCATGGAAGGGTGGATGGCGATGCCGATCGTCACCGGTCGCAAGACCGACAGCGAGCGCTTCGCCGGCGCGCTCCGCACCTATAGCTGCGAAGCGATGATGCAGGACAACAAAGCCCTGCAGACGGGGACCAGTCACAATCTCGGTCAGAACTTCGCCCGCGCCTTCGAGGTGACCTTCCAGACCGCTGCCGGCGATCTGGACCATGTGTGGAACACGTCGTGGGGCGTGTCGACCCGACTGGTCGGTGCGCTCATCATGACGCACGGCGACGATGCGGGGCTGGTCTGCCCGCCGCGGCTCGCGCAGTACCAGGTAGTCATCGTGCCGATCTACAAGTCGGACGAGGAGCGCGCCACGGTTCTCGCGGCGGCGGAGCGGGAACGGCGCGCGCTTCACGCGGCCGGCATCCGGGTGCACGTGGACGCGCGGGAAGCGCTCAAGCCAGGCGCCAAGTACTATGAGTGGGAGGGGCGCGGCGTTCCGTTGCGACTGGAGATCGGCCCTCGTGAGGTGGCCGGTGACACGGTCGTGCTGGCGCGGAGAACCGGGGGCAAGAAGGAGTCGTTGCCCATGGGTGGACTCGCCGAACGGCTGCTCGGCGAGATGGACAATATGCACCGCGATCTGCTCGAGCGGGCCCGCGCTCGCCGCGAGGCCAACACGATCCGGGGCGCCAACAAGCCCCAGTTCCTCGAGTTCATCGAGGGCGCCGGGGGGTTCGCGTACGGCGGCTTCTGCGGCCGTGCCGAATGCGAGGCCGAGATCAAGGAGCAGACCAAGGCGACGATCCGAGTGCTCCCGGACGAGGAGTTCCGGTCGCCTACGGTACCCAAGACCTGTATGTGGTGCGGAAGACCGAGCGTCGCCGAGGCGGTGTGGGCCAAAGCATACTGAAGCAGGACGGCGGGTTGGCGGTCGGGCAGGCGGGCAGGGTCGCCGAGCTGCTCAGGGACGGGGGGCTCGTGCGAAACGGGCCCTCGCTCCTTATGGGCGGCGCGCGCCTCACGGACATCGCTGAATCGATCGGGACGCCGGCCTACGTGTACAATCTCGACGCGGTGCGCGGGCGTTATCGAGCGCTGGACGCGGCCATGGGGCCCGTGCCGCACCGGATCTGCTTCGCCGTCAAGGCCAACAGTAGTCTGGCCGTGCTGCACGCGCTCTCGGAGCTGGGCGCGGGGGCGGATATCGTGTCGGGCGGCGAGCTCTCCCGGGTGCTCGCGGCGGGGTTCCCGGCCGAGCGCGTCGTCTTCAGCGGGGTAGGAAAGAGTGAGGCCGAGCTGTGCGAGGCGGTGCGGGTCGGTGTCGGGCGCATCAACGTGGAGTCGGCGGCCGAGCTGCAGCGCGTCGCCGCGGTTGCCAAGGCGCAGGACCGGCGCGTGGCGGTGGGGATCCGGGTCAATCCGGA
>JBGPVE010000269.1:0-3104 GCA_041491545.1 Gemmatimonadota bacterium
ACAGAGGATCAACACCTTGCAGCGACGGAGCGGGCCTAACGGCCCGCTCTTTCTTTCGTCGCTCACGAGCGTCGTTGGCGGCCCTCCAAAGTCGTCGGGGGTCAGTCTACCATTACGCATGTCCGAATACTTCCGCCTCGCCCGCACCCCGCGCTACAGCCTCACCTTCGCCCTCCCCCTCCTCCTGCTCTACGAGGTCCTCGCGTTCGCGCTCTCCCACAGCGCCCTCGCCGGCCTCCGCAACGGCGCCGACGTCCTCCTCAAGAGCGTCTTCGTCGTGTTCGGCGGGCGAAACGGACTGGTGGTCTTCGGGGCGCTGCTGATCGGCACCGGTGCCACACTCGTTTGGCGCGACCGCAAGACGGGCGGCAAGCTCCAGGGCCGCGTCTTCCTCGGCATGGCGCTCGAGTCACTGGTCTACGCCGGCATGTTCGGTATCGTCGTGGGAACGCTGACGGGATTCCTGCTCCACGGACTGACCCTGCTCGCCGCCGGGGCTCAGAAGCCCGGCATCGATCTCTCCACCCAGGTGATGATCTCGCTTGGTGCCGGCATCTATGAGGAGCTTCTCTTTCGCGTCCTCATCGTCGGCGCGCTCGCCTGGCTCGGCCGTCGGGCGCTCGGCTGGTCGGCCACCGCCTCGGGGATCGGCGCGACGATCCTCGGCGCTCTCATCTTCTCCGCCTTCCACTACATCGGCCCCTACGGGGACCGCTTCACCCCAAGCTCGTTCACCTTCCGCGCGATCGCCGGCGTCCTCTTCAGCGCCCTCTACCTGCTGCGCGGCTTCGGGATCACCGCCTGGACCCACGCCCTCTACGACGTGCTGGTCACGCTGTGACCGCCGATCGGCCGCCCGCTACTTGTCGCTCTTGGCCGTCTTCTCCACGTAGATCGAATCCAAGATGTGCTTCCATAGCCCCGGCACCTGGGCGCCCACCAACATTCCGCCCTCGATGTAGAACGACGGCGTGCTCCCGGCCCCCGCTCGCCGCGCGCCCTCCACGTCGGCCTGCAGCTCCGGCCGCTCCGATTCCGACGTCAGGCATCCGGTGATTTGATTTCGCGGAATCTTGGCCGAGTCGGCGAGAGACAACAGGAAGGGCCCCGGCTCCTTGAGCGGCGCCCACGTCTCCTGATACTTGAACAGGAGATCGTGCAGCGGCCAGAACCGGCCGATTTTCGCCCCGCAGAGCGCCAGCTCCGCCGCCGCCGCCGCATTGTTGTGAATCGAGGTGAGCGGGTAGTTGATGAAGACCCAGCGGACCTTGCCGGTCTTGATGTACTCCTGCTCGATGGTCGGAAAGATCTCCAGCGCGTGCCGCCGGCAATACGGACACTGGAAGTCCGACATCTCGTACACCGTGATCGGCGCCGTGATCGAGCCGATCGACCTCGCGGCCAGAGGATCGGGCTTGGTCAGGTTCTGCGCCCCCAACGGGGCCGCGACCAGCGTCGCGGCGACGAGCCCGATTCCTATGCCGCTGCGTCGACCACCACCCATCGCGTGCCTCGATCCCTCGCCGCTCAGTACTTGGCTCGCCGCGTTCCCGTGCGGCCGTTGAGCACCACCGTGTCTCCGCTGACCGGCACGTTCCAATACCATTCCGCATTTGGGTCGGTGGCATCCCACGACCGCGCGTAGATCCACCACGGCCCCCGCCGCAGGCTGAAGTGCGCCCGTCCATCCGTTCCCGTCGAGTCGGTCACGGGATGGAGTCTGCGGGCATCGCTGAGCCGTCGCGTGATGCTGTCATACCCCTCGTAGGTGCTATCTTCCCAGCGTCTGATCCGCGCGCGCAGCGTGTCGGTGCGAGGCAGGAATTCGGCCCGCGCCCGCGCCAGGGCGGCCTGTGTGCTCGCCTCCTGCTTCTCGGCGGCGGGAAGTGCGTCCGACTGGCGGGTAAACTGGAGATACAGGTCTCGGTACTCCGGCGCGTTTCTCGGCAGCGAATCGAGTCGGCGCTTGAGTCCCTGCAAGGACTCCCGCAGCTTGCCCGCTGTGTAGGTCGCCTGCGTGTAGGCGGAAAAGGGCTCCCGAAAGCGGCCGAAGAGGCTGTCCAGCGCCGCGGTGGAGGGTCGGGGAGACGGCGCCCGCGCCTCCAGAGTCCGGAGCACGCTGTCCCGGTCGTATGGGAGCGCGACCAAGCCGATTCCGGCCACCGGGGCCTCGATCGAATCCGGGCCCGGAATCGAGACGCGCACGACGACGACCTTCGGCCTGTCGCACGCGACGAGGGCCAGGATGAGGAGTAACCAAGGGCGTGACACTGACCAAAGCTATCTCGTCAGGGGTGGGGCTACAACTCGCGTTGGCGAGCCTGTTGGCGGGCGCTCTGCCCGCGCAGTCGCCCGCGGTCGAGCGATTATTCCCGGCCCAACCCACCGGATACGTCACTGATGCGGCCGGCATCGTCGATGCCCAGGCCAAGGCGGACATGGAGTCGCTCCTCGCGCGACTCCGGACGGCGGCCGGCGTCGAAATCGCGGCGGTCACACTCCCCACCATCGGCGAGTACGACGAAGCCGACGTCGCCCTGGCGATCGGTCGCAAATGGGGCGTCGGCGCTCGGGCCGCCATCGGTGACTCGACTCGAAATGCGGGACTCGTGCTCCTCGTGGTGCCACGCCGCAATCACGAGCCGGGCACCGGTCACGTGCGGATCGAGGTGGGGCAGGGGCTGGAGGGCACCATTACCGACGCAACCGCCGGCACCATCCGTCGCGAGGTCATGGGGCCGCTGCTGAGCCAGGAGCAATACAGTGCGGCGCTCGTTGCCGGCGTCCGCACGCTCGCAGGCATCATCGCCCGCGCCTATGGTGTGAGCGACTCGACCTTGACCGCCATTGGTCCGCCGCCTTCAGGTGGAGGCGGCCAGCCCGGGCTGCCCTGGTGGTTCCCGCTCCTCGGCATGGTGTTTTTCATCATCGTCGCGAACATGTTGAACCGCGGGCGAGGCCGTGGGTCACGGGTATATTCGGGTGGCGGTCCCTGGATCGGCGGCGGATGGGGCGGTGGTGGGGGGTTTGGCGGGGGCGGCGGGGGCGGCGGCGGCTTCGGGGGCTTTGGCGGCGGCGGTGGCTTCAGCGGGGGCGGGTCGGGA
>JBGPVE010000270.1:0-3084 GCA_041491545.1 Gemmatimonadota bacterium
GGAGCGACCCGGCCCGGTGCCGCGCGCCGAATTCGGTGCGCGGCTCTATCTCGGCCATCGCGGCGGCGGCGAGGCCGGTGAGGATCCCGATGTCTCGCTCGGTCCAGCGGCGCGGGTTCGTGTCCATGACGCAGAAGCTGCCGAGCACCGTCCCCCGAGGAGTCAGCAAAGGAACGCCCGCGTACGCGAGGGCTCGGGACTCGGGAAGCCGTCCGCCCCCCGGCACGGCGGAATCGGCGCGGACATCGTCGATGAGCCGCGGCCGTCCCGATGCGACTACGTCGCGACAGAATGGATCCAAGGGCGGCATCTCGCTGCGCACGGCCGATGGCTCGGGGAGGCCAAAGCAGCTCTTGAGGATCACGCGGTCGCCGTCCGCGGTAGACAGGAGCGCGATCGGCGCATGCAGGGTCTGGGCGGTGAGCGCTATGAGTCGATCGAGCGCGGAATCGGTGGGCCGATCGGGTGCTGGATCGGCGAGATGATCGGCCGGAGGGGTATGGTGGGACGGCACTAGGTGCTCGGGCGGCTGCGTGCCGGTTGGAGAATCGGTCATAGCGGATGCAGTCGGTGAAGCGGCCGAGTGAGGCGCGGGAATGTGCGCGGGCGACTGTGCCGGGGTGCGGTGTGCCGCGCGACGAATCGAAGATAGGAGTTGGGGGTGGGAGGGGCAAGGCGGGGCTGAACCACATGGAGTACAAGAGGCTACGTGGGCAAGGAACCGGCTGTTCCCTGTATGTGGCAACCATTGAAAGACTTATGAGGCCTGCCGTGGAGCCGTCCGCGGCTGCATATTGTCCTCTCCCACCCCGCCGATTCGCGATGCCGCATCGCTGCGGACGGCGCGGGGCTCCAGTCGATGAGGATGGCAGATGCGTCGTGCGGTGCTCGCTGGCCTCCTCCTCCTCATTGCCGGGTGCAGCGGGGGCGACAGCCTCTCCGGTCCTGCGACCGGATCCATCGCTGTCACCACCTCGACCACCGGCCCCAGCCCCGACCCTGACGGCTACACCGTAAGCCTGGACGGCGGCGCGCCCAAGCCAATCGGCACGGCGACGTCGCTCAACCTCCCCGACGTGAGCACCGGCTCCCATTCCGTGAGCCTCGGCGGCATCGCCGCGAACTGCACGATCGGCACCAATCCCAAGACCGTCAGCGTGGCCGCGGGCAAGGTCGCTGACGTCGGATTCGTGCTGACCTGCGCCATCGGATCCGGCGTCACGCTGACGGCGATCGCACCCGCCATCATGGTCGAAGGACAATCCGCCACGCTGACGGGAACCGGGTTCAGCGCCAATCCAGCCGAAAATCTCGTCTCTGTGGATGGAGTGAGTGCCAGCGTCACCTCGGTCGGCCCCGGCTCGGTGTCGATCGATGTGCCGACCTTCGACTGCCAACCGGCGCGATCCGTGGCGGTGCAGATCACCGTCGCCGCGCGGCAAAGCGGCGTCATCAATCGGCCGCTGGTCCCCAAGGCGTTCACCGCGGTTCCCGTACGCAGTGAGCTCGTCCTGCAACAGCCCTCCGACCTCTGCCTCCAGTTCGCGGCGAGCGCCGGCGCGGAGGACTTTCTCATCGGCGTGCAATCCACGTCGGAACTGGTCACCAGTCTGACACCGGTCCACCTCACCGCCGTGGCCGGCGGCCCTGGCGCGCGCCCGCTGTTCTCCGAGGTCCGTGCACCCGTCCCGCCCGTGCCTCCGCTCGGCGATGCCCGCCAAACCGCGCTGCTCGCCGGGCACGGACAGGCGGAGCTTACGCTTCGCCGGCGCGAATCGGTCTATCTGAGCCGAAACGCGCAGAGGTCGGTTCGTCTCCCCGCTCCGCCGGTCCGCTCGTCCGCCCGCCGCCCCGCCGGCCGGATCGAGTTCGCCGTAGCGTCCACCGTCCAAGTCGGCGACACCATCCCCATCCAAGTGCCCGACATCCGCGCGGCCGATCTCTGCGCCAGCTTCATCGACGTGCGCACCGTCGTCCGGACCGTCGGCACCAATGGGATCTGGCTGGAGGACGTCACCAACCCCGTGGACGGCTTCTCCGCGGCCACGTTCGAGTCGCTGAGCCAGATGTTCGACAACACCATCTACCCGACCGATGTGAGCTACTTCGGCACGCCCACCGATCTGGATGGCAACGGTCGCGTCGTGATCGTGGTGACGCATCAACTGAATCGGTTTGCCTCGACCCCGGGCTTCGGAACGCTCGGCTTCGTCTCTGCCGGCGACCTCTTCCCCACGAGCACCTGCCCAGCCAGCAACGAGGGGGAGCTGTTCTACAGCATCGCCGCCGATCCTCACGGCGTCGACGCCCTCGGCGCCATCAGCCAGGACCAGGCACTGAGCCTGATCCCCAGCGTCGTCGCGCATGAGTTCGCCCACACGATTCAATTCGGCCGTCGAATCACCGCCGGCGCGCCGCCGCCATCGCCCTGGTTCGCCGAGGGGCAGGCGACGCTGGCCCAGGAGGTGGTTGGCCACGCGATGCAGCACCGGATGCCTGGCCAGAACTACGGGGCCGCGGTCGCGTTCACTTCGACCGCGACCGGCAATTGGTATTCGCAAATGTTCTTGGACTTAGCGGCCTACTACGGGCGAAATTCCCAGACGCCCGGAACGAAAGTGGCGGGGGCGCCGGAGCAGTGCAGTTGGCTCGACCGCGCGCCGGACAATGCCGGCCCCTGCATGGGAGGAAGGCTGGTTTATACCTCCTGGTCGTTCTTGCGCTGGCTTTCGGATCAGTACGGCCCGGCGTTCGCCGGCGGCGAGCAGGGACTTCAACGCGCCCTCATCGACGATCCCGGCGTCGGGTACGCCAACATCACCGACGTCGTGGGCACGCCAATCGGGACGCTGCTCGCCCAGTGGGCCGCAACGCTCTACACGGACGATCGACATCAGGGATTGGATCCGAGACTGAGCCTGCCGAGCTGGAATCTCACCGATATCTTCCAGCGACATTTCGGCGACGCGGGGAGCTTGGTGGCGCGGTCGAGAGGATTCGCGAATTTCAACGAGGACTTCAGCGTTCGGGCGGCGTCGAGCGCGTACCTGCGGGTGAGCGCCGCGGCCGCGCCCGCAACGGCGA
>JBGPVE010000271.1:0-3054 GCA_041491545.1 Gemmatimonadota bacterium
ATTCAATCCGGGTAGCTTGACCGTCATAGTGGGCACCACCGTCACTTGGCAATGGCAGCCCGGCGCGAGCCACAACGTCGCGCCGGTGAGCGGCAACGTTCCGGCCCGGAGCGGAGCGCCGGTGGCGGCCCCGAACACGTACACCTTCACGTTCAATACGCCGGGGACCTTCGGCTACTACTGCGAGGTGCACGGGTCGCTCAGCCAAGACGGCTCGGCCAGCGGCATGGTGGGCACGATCATCGTTCAATAGCGGGCTTGGTCGCCGGCAACTCGCGATAGCGCGCCGCCTCCTGGGCGGCGCGCGTCGCATCCCAGCCCAGCTCCTGCGCCATCAGCTCCGCCACACGCTGGACGGCCGCCAGCCCATGGTCCCGGGTCTCGTAGTACAGATGCAGCCGCCGGATCAATACGTCTTCCACCCGCTGCGCCAGCTCTCGGCGAACGATGTGAATCACCTCGGCCTCGATGGCGGGGTGCTCGGGATGCAGCCCTGCTTGGTAGCCGCGATGGACCGCGGCCAGGTTCACGATGCCATCGGACTCGGTGCCGTAGTGCCGAATCAGGTGATCGGCGGTGTCGGCGGAGAGGCCCAGCTCGAGGGCGCGGGTCCGAAAGGATTCGAGCTCCGCGGTCTCCCCGCCGGGCAACGCCTCCTCGGCGGTGCGCCCGGGGGAGCGGCCCGTGCCCATACCGCGATCGCGCAGGCGCCGGAGCACCTGGTCCACCGTCTGCCGGGCCATGACGCGGTAGGTCGTAAGCTTGCCACCGGCCACGGTGATCATCCCGGCCGAACCCTCGACGATCACATGCTCCCGAGAGCGGCTCGAGGGCCCGCCGCTCGCATCACCCGCGAGGAGCGGGCGCAGGCCGGCCCAGGTCGCGCGCACGTCCTCCAGTCCGAGTCGCGCGTTGGGGAACTGCGCGTTGGCCGAGCGGAGCAGATAGAGGATGTCCGCGGGTGAGGCGGTGACGCTGTCCGGTGGATCGGCGCTGTCGGTGTCGGTGGTGCCGATGTACGAGAGCTCGCCCCAGGGCAGCACGAACATCACCCGGCCATCGATCGGACTCAGGAACGCGATCGCGTGGCGGTGACCCAGCCGCGCTCGCGGAACGACGACGTGCGCCCCTTTGGTCGGGCGGAGCAGGGGGCGGGCGGCTGGATCTTCCAGAAGGCGCAACCGGTCGCACCAGGGACCCGTCGCGTTGACCACGACGGCGGCGCGCAGCACGGCGCGCGCTCCGGTGAGCCGATCCTCGACCTCGACTCCGCACACGCGGCCGTCCTCGATGCGGAGCGCTCGGACGGCGATGTAGGTGCCCACCTGCGCGCCGTGGGCAATCGCCGAGCGCGCCGTCGCGAGCACCAGCCGGGCGTCGTCGCACTGGGCGTCGAAGTAGCGGGCGCCGCCCAGGAGCCCGCGCTCCCGGATGAGCGGCTCGTGCTCCAGCAGGGCCCGCTTGCCCAGCATGCGGTGCCGGGCCACATTGCGGAACAGCGCCAGGAGATCGTACAGCCACATCCCAGCGGCCAGGCGCCCCAAGGAGATGCGATCGCCCTGGTGGATAGGAAAGAGGAACGCGAGCGGCCGAACCAGATGCGGCGCGATGGTCAGCAGCACTCTGCGTTCCCGGTTCGCCTCCCATACCAGTTCCAGATGTCCCTGTTCCAGGTACCGGAGGCCGCCGTGCACCAACCGGCTGGAACGGGAGCTAGTCCCCGAGCCGAGATCGGCCTGATCCACGAGGACCGTGCCAAGCCCGCGCATCGCGGCATCGCGGGCGATCCCGGCTCCGGTAATTCCGCCGCCAATGATCAGTAGGTCCGCCGGCCGCAGAGCGAGCGCGCTCAGCCCGGCGCGCCGTGAGGAGTGACCTCGGTGTCCCTGAGTCCCGTCACCCGGCTTCCCCGTCCCAGCACCTGGTTCTTCTGGCAGGCTCATTTCATCCGCCCCGGCGCGCGGGTGCTCGATCTCGCGTGTGGTGAGGGCCGGCATGCGCTCGCCGCCGCGGCGCTGGGCGCGCAGGTCGTCGGTGTGGACCGCGAGTCAGAGCGGCTCGACACCGGTCGGGACTTCGCCACGCTTCGGGGGCTCAAAGTCGACTTTCGCTGCGTCGATCTAGAGGCGCCGTGGCCCGAGTTCGGCGCTTTTGATGCGGTTCTCGTGTTCAATTATCTTGACCGGGCCCGAATGCCCCAGGTGGTCCAGAGCGTCGCTCCCACCGGCGTACTCATCATGGAAACCTTCCTGGAAGGGCAGCGAGAGCTGGGCTGGGGACCCGCCGGCGGCGAGCATCTCCTCCGCCCCGGCGAGCTCGCGACGCTCGTGGCGCCGCTCGAGGTGGTGCACGGCCGCGAGGTTCTCGAGCCGGTCGATGTGGATCGGTGGCGCGCGGTCGCCAGCGTCGTCGCCAGAAGGATAAAATGATAACCAACCGCCGCGTGGCTATCGTGGCCGGGGTCCGAACCCCGTTCGCCAAGAGCGGCACCATCTTCCGGGACGTTCCCGCCGTCACCCTCGCGCGATACGCCGCCAAGGAGTTGCTCTACCGGACCGAGATCGACGGCCGGGAGATCGACGAGGTCGTCTTCAGTCAGGTCGTCACCTCCGTGCTCACCCCGAACGTGGGGCGCGAGGTGAGTCTGTTGCCCCAATTCCCGCCCAGCGTGCCCGCGTACTCGCTCAACCGCGCCTGCGCCTCGGCCGCGCAGGCGATCAGCAACGCGGCCGATCAGATCGCGCTGGGCCACGCCGACGTGATTCTCGCGGGCGGCGTCGAATCGCTGTCCGACATCCCGATCCTGCATACCCGCCGCTTCAGTCAGGTGTTGGTGGACGCGAGCAAGGCCAAGAGCGTCGGGGCGCGGGTGGCGTCCTTCGGACGGGTTCGGCCCCGCGACCTGGTTCCGGTGACGCCGGCGGTCGCCGAGCCCTCGACCGGCGAGACGATGGGCCAGTCGGCCGAGAAGATGGCCAAGGAAAACGGAATCGGTCGAGAAGCGCAGGACAGGATCGCGCTCATGAGTCATCAGCGCGCCGCGGCCGGCACCGC
>JBGPVE010000272.1:0-2962 GCA_041491545.1 Gemmatimonadota bacterium
CGAGCCGAAGCTCGCACCATACGTCGCGCGGATTCTCGAGGAGGCCCGGGAGGAGGGCAATGAGCGGCTGGAGCAGTTGGCCGAGCGCTTCCTGCGCCGGGCAGGATACCGCGAATAAACTGGGAGCCGTCCATGTTCGTGTGCCAATGGCATCTCGATGTGCCGTACGGTAAGCAAGGCGCCGCCGTCCAGGTGATGAAGGCATGGGGCAAAGACAAGTTCGCCCACTCCGAGTTCCGCCGGGCCAAAGGGGCTCGGCTCCTGGTCGGTCATATCGGCGAGTCCGCCTCGCATGTGTGCGACGAATATCTCTTCGAGTCGCTCGCCGACTTCGAGGCCGCCCTCGGCGGCATGGGCCACGAGGCCTTCCGCAAGCACTCGGATGCACTTGCGCCCTTCATCATCCCGGGTTCCCAACGCTGGGTGGTCTACCGCGTCATCGACTGAGGACGGACAGGCGCGCACGGATCGGTGACGGCGTGTTCGACGATCTTCTTCGAGCGTTCAAGGATCGCATTCTGGAGCCGATCGCCCGCGCGCTCGGGTCCAATGTGTCGCCGACGGCCGTCTCCGTCGTCTCGTTTCTGGTCGGCATGGCGGCGGCGCTGTTGCTGTTGCAGCGAACCTACTCCTGGGCTCTCGTCTGTTGGTTGGTGAATCGGGTGCTGGACGGTCTCGATGGAACGCTCGCCCGATACCACGGGCGCACCAGCGACCTCGGTGGCTACTTGGATGTGCTGCTCGATTTTTGTGTGTACGCGGCCGTGCCCGTGGCGCTCGTGGCCGGCGCTCCATCAACGGCCGGGTTCTACGCGCTCAGCTTTCTGCTCGCGGCCTTCTACGTGAACAGCGCATCGTGGATGTATCTGTCGGCGATTCTCGAGCGGCGGCGACAAGGCGCCGAGCACCGCGGCGATGTCACGACCGTCACGATGCCGGCCGGGGTTGTCGCCGGCACCGAAACGATTCTCTTCTACTCGGCGTTCATCCTCTGGCCCCAGCACCAGGTGCCGCTCTTCGGCGCGATGGGCATCTTGGTACTCATCGGCGTCGTGCAGCGCGCCCTATGGGCGCATCGCCATCTGTGAGGCCCCGTCTCTCTTACACAACCATGATGATATGACTCCAGCCCCGAAAGCTCGCAGCTTCTTCTACCGGGAGACCGAAGGCATCCGAATCACGGTCCGCCCGGTCTACGTCCCGGAGAAGTCGCAGCCGGCCGAGCGACACTACGTCTTTGCGTATTTCGTGCGCATCGAAAACGTGGGCAAGCGACCCGCGAAGCTGTTGTCGCGCCGGTGGCAGATCCACGACTCGATCGGCCAGGACAGCGAGATCGAAGGCGAGGGCGTCATTGGAGAGCAGCCCCTGATCCCACCGGGGCAGGTGCACGAGTATCAAAGCTTCTGTGTCCTCAAGTCGCCCAGCGGGCATATGGAAGGCGAGTACCGATTTTCCCGCCCCGATGGCAGTAGGTTCGAGGCCTTCATTCCCCGATTCATCCTGTCCATGACCGAAACCGAGGCTCGGTAGGGGACTGCAGCCCCTTGCGCGCCCCCGGTTTCGGGGATAACACAGTGCCCATGGAGAAGACCGACGCCGGCCGCCTCGCTGGCAAGATCCTGCTGGAGCTTGGGCGGCCCGAAGCGTCCCTGGGCGTGGCTGAGCCATTGGCGTACAAGCTGCTCGAGCGGCTGGCGGCCCAGACCCGTGCGCTAGGCGTAGCACTCGAGCATGACCTGGTCGGGCCGTGGCAGGTGGGGGAAACGGTCGGTGGCCTGGGCCGCTTCGTGACCATGACGCTCCCCACCGTCGAGCGTGGCGAGTTCGCGCTGTTGGTCGGCGATGCCGGCCGCGCCGTCGAGATCGCCAATTTCCTCAACTGGTGTGAGGTGCCCGAGCCATGTAGTTAGTTTCCATGCATGGAGTTGGTCCGCGCATTCAGTTCGCATCTCCGTAGTTTCGACCTGCCTCCCGGCCGCCTCCTGGCAGCCGTTTCCGGGGGCCCCGACTCAGTCGCGTTGCTCGATCTCCTGGCTGCCTGTCGCGCCGAGCTCCGTCTCGACGTGGTGGTGGCTCACGTGGATCACGGAATCCACCCTGACAGCGCGACGATCGCCGATCAGGTGCGCCGGCTCGCGGCCACATACGGCGTTCCCTGCCTCACCCGAGCCTTGACGCTGGGCCCCGGGGTAAGCGAGACCACGGCGCGGGGCGCCCGGCTCAGGGCGCTGGAGGAGATGCGCCGGGAGAGCGGCGCGCGCTGGATCGCCACCGCGCATCATGCCGATGATCAGGTGGAGACCGTGCTGATGCGGACCTTGGCGGGCTCGGGTCCCGCCGGCCTGGCGGCCATGGCTGCGCGGCGGGGCCGCGTCATCCGACCGCTGCTGCCGTTCCGGCGGGAGGAGCTGGCCCGGCATGTGCGGAGCAGCGGGCTCTGGTCTTGGGACGACCCGGCCAACCGCGATCCCCAGCACCTTCGTTCGTGGCTTCGCACTGAGATCCTGCCGGCTCTTCGGACCAGAGTGCCGGATGCGGATGCCCGGTTGCTCAGAGTCGTTCGGTCGGCGGTGGGTGACCGGGCCGCTTGGGACGCGGTCCTCGACGTGCTGCCGGCGCTCGATCTGAGGACCGAAATGGACGCGGTTTCGGTTGCTGCGTCCGTGCTCGCTGGCTATGATTCCAAGTTGGCTTGTGGCTTGGTGATGGCGCTGGCGCGGAGGGTCGGGTGCACTCTGGGCCTGGCCCGGGCGGAGCGGGTTCTCGACCTGGGTCGCACCGGGGCCAGTGGCCGCTCGCTTCCGCTCGGTGCCGGATGGATGGCGGAAGTGGGGTTTGGGCGGCTTCGGATCGGGCGGCAGCCTCTCGCTGAGGCAACGCCTTGGCCGCTTGCCGGTTCGGTGGGCAAGGGCATCTGGGGAGCGTGGCGGCTCACCTGGAGTCCGGATCGGGCCCCGGA
>JBGPVE010000273.1:0-2897 GCA_041491545.1 Gemmatimonadota bacterium
CGGAGCGAGCCCGGTCGATTTCCCGGCGGTGAGTGTCATGATTCGGACACTACGTTGCGCCCGACCGAAATTTTTCCCGCCTATCAGCCCGATCGATCCGCCTCGTCTTTCCGTCCCCGAAACGATGTGTATCTTGTCGGACGAGGTAGAGCGCGACGCCTAGGAGGCATCCCGAAGGAGGACGTATGTCAGCAGATGCGACCCGGCGAGCGGGTTGCTGGGTGTCCCTCATTGCGATGGTGGGCTTCACCGGCGCATGCCGGCGGGAGCATGCGGCCGACGTGGCGGACCGGCGCCGCGCAGAGGCCGAGCACGACTCTGCCTTCGCTGCGGTGCAGGCGCGCGGCCATGAGGCCATGGGGGTCGACCAGTACACCTCGACCCACCTCTTCGAGCCGCTCCCGGATGGCGGGCGAATAGTCCTGCAGCGTGACTCGGTCGATTCCGCCGGCACCGCGATCATCCGCGCGCATCTGGAGCACATCGCCCACGCCTTCGCCGCGGGCGACTTTCACCTGCCCGGGTTCGTGCACGCCAAGACGGTGCCAGGCACCGCGACCATGGCGGCCCGGCGCGAGGCCATCACCTATACGGTAGACACGGTACCGCGCGGGGCAGAGCTCCGTCTCCGTTCGGCCGACTCGGTTGCCGTCCAGGCCATTCACGCGTTCCTGGCGTTTCAGCGCCAGGAGCACCACGCGGGCGCCCATACGACGGATTGAGCAATTCGGGATTCGCCGCTTCGAGCTCGTGCCCTACACGCGCCGGCTCGACGCTTGAAGCCGAGATGCGGCACGGAAGGCCGTGGGAGAGCGGCCGGTTGCCCGGCGGAAGAACCGCGCGAAGTAGCTCGCATCCTCGAACCCCAGCGCGTATCCGACCCGCGCCGCCGACTCGTCCGAGTAGAGCAGAAGACGCCGCGCCTCGACCGCCAGTCGATCCTGGATCACGCCCTTGGCACTTCGCCCCAGATACACGTTGCAGAGCGTGTTCAGGTGGCCCGGGCTCACGCCGAGGTCGCGCACGTAGTCGGCCACGTGGTGGCGCCGCTGGGCCTCGCGGTCGACCAGCTCACGGTACCGTAACGTCAACCGATTGGGCGTTCGCTCCCCTTCGACCCCGTGCGCCGCCGAGTAGTCGCGGGCCAGGGTGATCAGCACCTCGTAGAGGCGGGCCCGAAGCAGGTGCACGCTGTCGGGCCGGAGCGCCACCAGCTCGCGCCGCATCGCGAGGAGGTGACGCCGGAGCTGTTTGGCTCGCGCCAGCGAGAGCTTCAGCTCGGCCGCGCCGTCTGGGATATGGAAATACGGGAGACGATGCAAGAAGAGCGGGTCGTGGAAGAATTCCTCCAGGAAGAGCGCCGGGAAAAACAGGCAGATTCCGTTCAGATCCTCGACCCGCCACCGGCGCACCTGACCTGGGCTCACGAACGAGACCCTGCCGGGTCGCACCGGATATCGATGGGCGTCGAGCCAGAGCCAACCTCGGCCCCGGGTCACCAACAGGACTTCGTAAAACGAGAGGGCGTGCGGGCCCGGGCGCACGAACGTCGGCATGTCCCGAATCCAGGCGACATCGATCAGGATCTCCGGCCCGTACTTGGTGCGTGCGAACTCGATCCGTTCGACCGAATCGGTCCGGGAACCGCGGGATTTCTTGTCGGCTGGCGCGCGCATCAGCGAAAAGTACCAGGATTGCCGCGATTCGGATGTATCCGATCCGGGCCGAAGACCCGTAAGGTCCTGGGCGCCATTGGCGGCGCATCGACCCCATCCTCGGAGCATTGATGTCTTTCCCGCTCGTCATTCTCACGGTACTGGCCGCACTCGCATCCGGTCGCATACCCGAGACCGGCCGCCCGGCGGCGGAGCCGGCCGAAGTTGCGCCTGGCGTCTTCGTCTTCAGTCCAGGGAACACCACCGATGATTTCGTCGACGGCAACACGACCGTCGTCATCGGCACCCATGCCGTGCTGGTGGTGGATGCGCCGAGCGTCCGATTGGCGCGCGACTACGTGCGGTGGATCCGCGGACGGACCAAGCTGCCGATCAGGTATCTCGTCAACACCCACTGGCATTACGATCACATCGGCGGCAATCAGGTCTACACGGACGAGTTTCCCGGCGTAGAGATCGTCGCCACGAGCTACACGAAGCAGGTATCAGACGACCGGAACCCGGCCGTCTTCCTGGGCCTTCGGGGGCCGCGGGCGGATTCGCTCCTGCAGATGTACCGGAAGACCATCAGCGCCGGACCCACGACGAAGGGCGATACGGTGACGGCGTACGACGTCCAGCGGGCCCGGGAGTCGCTCGCCTACATCGAGCGCGAAGCTCCGTTCTGGCGGCAGCTCCGCTACACCGGCCCATCGCTGACGTTCGAGCGGGAGTTGCGCCTGGATCTCGGTGACCGCGAGGTCGTGCTTCGAGAGTACCAAGGACACACCCAAGGCGATGCCGTGGTGCTGCTCCCGAAAGAAGGCGTTCTCGTCACCGGCGATCTGGTCATCGCGCCGGTTCCCTACGGGATCCACTCCCATTTCCGCGCCTGGAGCGAGACGCTCGGTCAGCTCGAGGCTATCACGGGCGTCAAGACGATCGTCCCCGGCCACGGGCCGGTGCTCAAGTCATGGGACTACGTCCGCGCCGAGCGCGAGCTCATCGACACGCTCCTCACGCAGGTTGCGGCCGGCGTCCGCGTGCGCTTGACCCTGGAGCAGGTACGGGCGCGGGTCGATCTCTCGCGGTTCGAGCGGCAGCTTGCTGGGAGCGATCCGGCTCGGCGGTGGGGGTTTCGGAACTACTTTCTGGAGCCGGGGGTCGAGCGGGCATACGAGGAGATTCGGGGGGACTGGTAGCCGAAATTGCGGTGCCGCGGTAACCGATACTAGTTTGCCG
>JBGPVE010000274.1:0-2798 GCA_041491545.1 Gemmatimonadota bacterium
CACAAGTCGATCAACCTCGCTCAGGGCTTCCCCAACTTTGCGGCGCCCGACCTCCTCAAAGCCGCCGCGGCCGAAGCCGTTTACGGCGACATCAACCAGTACGCCATCACCTGGGGCGCCCAGCGGCTCCGCGAGGCGCTGGCCCGGAAGTACGCTGACTGGTACGGCCTGACCGTCGATCCGGAGCGCGAGATCACGGTGACCTGCGGCGCCACCGAGGCGATGATCTCCACCATGCTGGCGGTCGTCGATCCGGGTGATGAGGTGATCGTCTTCGAGCCGTTTTACGAGAATTACGGTCCCGATACCATCCTCTCCGACGCTCACCCGGTGTTCGTGCCCCTCGAGTCGGGCGGCCGGCTCGACCTGGACCGGCTCGCCGCCGCGTTCACGCCGCGGACCCGCGCCATCGTGGTCAACACGCCGGGCAATCCGTCCGGCCGCGTGCTCACCCGGGACGAGCTGGAGGGCATCGCCGAGCTCTGCCGGCGGTACGACTGCCTCGCCATCACCGACGAGATTTACGAGCACATGGTCTACACCGGGGAGCACATTCCGATCGCCACGCTCCCGGAGATGCAACAGCGCACCATCACGATCAGCGGCGCGTCGAAGACCTTCGCGGTCACGGGCTGGCGGATCGGCTGGGTGCTGGCGCCGGAGGCCCTCACCGACGCCATCCGCAAGGTCCACGATTTCCTGACCGTCGGCGCGCCCGCGCCGCTGCAGGAGGCCATCGCCGTGGCGCTGGAGCGGCTCGACCGCCGCTTCTACACCGACTTGACCGAGTCCTACCGGGCTCGCCGCGAGATACTGTACCCCGCACTGGTTGCCGCCGGCTTCCGTTGCACCTCGCCCGAGGGAGCCTACTACATTCTCGCCGACTTCTCCGAGTTGAGCGACCTGCCGGACCCCGAGTTCGCGGTCTGGCTTTCCCGCGAAATCGGGGTGACGCCCGTGCCCGGCTCGAGCTTCTTCCGGGATCCGGCCTCGGGGCGCTCCCTGGTTCGTTTCGTGTTCTGCAAGACGGACGATATCCTCCATGAGGCCGCCCGGCGGCTTCGGGGGCTTCGCTCGGGGCAGGGGACCAGACGGGAGCTGGAAACGGCTGCCCGCAGCGGCCTGCAGTCTTAGTTCCCATTTACTGACTACTGAGGCCTCCGGCTCATGGGCTACGATAGCGCTCGCTCGCACGTACGCATCCACTATCCGGTGGCGCGCCGCCCGACTCTCGCGCTCGACGCCGCGGAGCACGAGGTACTGGACCTCTCCGCCGAGGGACTCCTGTATGTCCTCCGGCCGGGCGGACCCCGCCCGGAGCTGGGGTCCCGAATTGAAGGAACGCTGAGGCTCAAGGCGGCCGGCGCGGTCGTGGTCAAGGCCCGGGTGGTCTGGGTGGACGGCGATCGGGTGGGCCTCCACCTTTGGCCGGACGCGATTCCTTACGCGGTCCTCCTCTCCGAGGAGCGCAGCCTGGGCCCCAAGCGGAGCTCCTGAGGCTCGGCATCACCCCTGGAGGCGCTCGTGTCCCGTCGCTCGGTTGAGCCCATGTTGCTCGTCCTTTTGGGCGGGGCATTGCTCGCGTCAGCGCCGCCCGCGGCCGCGCAGCGGAGTTCTCGGGCTGACACCCAAGTCGGCTCGCTCGTCGGCGCGCTGCTGAGTGATACCCCGCTCATCACCGATCTCGAGGCGCTGACCGACCGGATCGGCGGCCGCGCCACCGGCTCGCTCGCCAATCTGCGCGCGGTCGATTGGGCGCTGGCCAGGTTTGCCGAAGCCGGCATTGCGGCCAAGAAAGAACCGTTCACCATGCCGAGTCTCTGGCTCGAGCGCTCCGCGCGGGCGACGATTCAGGGACAAAGCGTCAGCTTCTCGGCTCGGGTCGCGGCGATGCCGTTCTCGGCCGCCACGCCCGCGAGCGGCGCGACGGCGCCGCTCATCGACGTGGGCTTTGGCACGCCAGAGGACTTGAAGCGACTGGCCGATTCTCTGAAAGGCGCGTTCATCCTGGTCGAGTCGAAGGAGCTCACCGACATCGACGGGCTGTTCCGCGAGTACCACGAGTCGTTCGAGATCGAGCAGCGCGCGTTCGCCGCCGGCGTCGCGGGCGTGGTCTACATGGGTTCCCGCCCGAACGATCTGCTCTACCGCCACAACGTTTCGATCGGCGACCGGAACACCCGACCGATGGTGGTGATGGAGCGCGATGCGGCCAAGCGGGCGGACCGGCTGCTTCGTTCCGGCAGGCCGCTCACGCTCACGGAATACCTCGATCTGGACCGCGGCCCGGCCTACGAGAGCTTCAACGTGATCGGTGAGATTCGGGGCAGCACCAAGCCGGACGAGATCGTGCTGATCGGGGCCCATCTCGATTCCTGGGACCTCGGCACCGGTGCCCTGGACAACGGCGCCAACGTGGCGATGGTGATCGACGTCGCCCGGCAGATCAAGCAGCTCGGCCTCCGGCCCGCGCGAACCATCCGCTTCGCGCTCTGGAACGGGGAAGAGCAGGGGTTGGTCGGCTCCTACGGCTACACCAAGACCCACGCCGGGGAGCTGGATCGCCACGGCATGACGATCGCGTTCGACATCGGCTGCGGTCGGATCAACGGGTTCTTCACCAACGGACGCGCCGACATCCTGGCCGCGGTGGACCAGGTGCTGCAGCCGGTGCGCGGGCTCGGTCCTTTCACTCAGGTCAACCTCCCGATCGTCGGCACCGACAACTTCGATTTCATGCTGAACGGCGTGGCCAATCTGATCGCGAATCAGGAGTCCGCGAGCTACGGGCCCAACTA
>JBGPVE010000275.1:0-2670 GCA_041491545.1 Gemmatimonadota bacterium
CTGCTCCGCCACCGGCATCACCAGGAGGGCGAACGATGCGCTGGTGAGCGCGACGATCGAGCCGGTGATCGCGGTCGAGACGATCGCGCCCGTGGTCCACGCGCCCAACAGGCCCATCGCGAGCGCGGCCAGGGTATATGCCCCCGCGACCACGCCCACCGTGACGTAGAGATGACGCCGCCGCCGCACCACCCGCATCCCCAGCGCCGCCGCGACCCCGCCCACCATGCCAAAGAAGACGGCATTGCTCTCCCGCAACGCCCACTGGCCCCCGATGAGGATCGCGAGCGTGAGCGCCGCGAACACCGCCGTCCGCCCGTTGTACAACATCGTGAGCAGAATGGCCGCGAACGGAATGGGCGTCAGCTCGGTCCGCCAGGGGAAGAGCCGCTCGAGCCCGGCGGACAGCAGCACCACGACCGCGAAGAGGGCGCCGAGAAACACCATCTCGTGCAACTGCTCGTAGCTCTCCCGGCGGTAGAGCAGCAGCAGCAGCCAGAAGGTGCTGAGGATGATGGCGTTGTAGAGAAACCCGCCGATGATCGCCCGGGGACGCAGCGTATCCTGGCCTCGGCGGCGGAGCTCGTCACCGAGCCCGACGAGCTTGTCGCGCGCCTCGGGGGTCACCCGCTGGCGAGCGACGACGATGCGCTCTCCCGCCGGCACGGAGTACTTGACCGTGTCGATCGATGCGCGCAATGCCTCGCGCCGGAGATTCGTGAGCACCGGATCGGGCACGATCGTGGGACGGTAGAACGCCGCCGTGAGCTGGCGAACCACCCGGCGGCCGATTTCATCGGCGACGCCGGCGCGCGGCTCTTCGGCCCGTGCCATCAAGTCGGGAAAGGTGAGAATCGAGTCCCGGGACACCAACCGCTCCGCCTCACCGCGGCGGAGCGCCACCAGCCGGCTCGACTCCGCGCGGATCGCGCTCGCATCGGCGACGCCCTGGAGCAACGAGGCGCGCAGCAGGGTGTCGAGGGCGGCCTTCACCACACGCCGCTTCGCAGCATCCAGCAGGTACTCCGCTTCGGTCCGGCCGATACGGGCTCCGGCGGCGCCCGCCAGGTCCCGAACTTGGTCCACACCCGCGCGCGCCGCGCCGTCGAGCTGGGCGAAGAAGGTGTCGACCTGGATCATCACCGAATCGTACCCCGCCGCGGCAAAACGGTAGACCGGCCGAGCGGCCAACGCCTTGGCCTCGCCCTCGAAGCCGCGCTCGGCGTCCGACTTGGGTACGACGAAGAAGAATGGAGCCGTGACGGTGCGCTCCGACACTTCGCCCACCTGCAGCACCGGCGCGGCGAGATGGGTCGGCAGCGGAAAGACGAGATACGTAAGAACGGCAACCGCGACGAGCGGAAGCCAGCGCCACGCGTGATAGGCGACCCAGCCCGCCCAAGTCCGGCCGGCCACGTCTCGTCCTGGCACCCCCGGGCGCACGGCCATCAGCCGTTCTGATCCTCCGCGTATGCTCGAATGATGTCCCGCACGAGCCGGTGCCGCACGACGTCGCTCTCGTGCAGGTAGCAGAACGCGATTCCTTCGATGCTCGGGAGGAGTCGCTCCACCTGCACCAAGCCGGACTCCTCCCGCCGAGGGAGGTCGATCTGGGTCTTATCTCCGGTCACCACGGTCTTGCTGTTCACTCCGAGCCGAGTCAGAAACATCTTCATCTGAGCGCCGGTCGCGTTCTGCGCCTCGTCCAGGATGATGAACGCGTCGGCCAACGTGCGCCCGCGCATGTACGCCAGCGGCGCGATCTCGATCGTCCGGCTCTCCAGCGCCCGCTGCACCCGCTCGTGAGGCATCATGTCCTCGAGCGCATCGTAGAGCGGCCTGAGGTACGGATCGACCTTGGCTTGGATGTCGCCGGGCAAGAAGCCGAGCGACTCGCCGGCCTCCACCGCGGGCCGGGCCAGGATGATGCGTTTGACCCGCTTCCGGGCCAGCGCCTCCACCGCCTTGGCGACCGCGAGATAGGTCTTGCCGGTGCCGGCCGGCCCGATGCTGACCACGATATCGTGCCCCGACATGGCCTGCAGATAGTCGCGCTGGCCCTGGGTCTTCGGGACGATGGCGCGGCGAAGCCCCGGCAGCAAGATCTTGCCCTCGGCCGGCGCGGTGGCGCCTTCGGCGGGCGGTCCGTCGGACGCGAGCCGATGCACGTCCTCGACCGACACCGACTCGCCCATCCGAGCCAGATCGATCAGGCCTTGCACCGCCGGCACGCTTCGGTCGATCTGCTCCTGGGTCCCGGCGAGGGTGATCGCGTCGCCGCGGAACGATAGGCGGACACCCAGGGTGCGCTGCAGCTCGACGAGATTGGCGTCGTTCACACCCGCGAGGAGCAGCGGGTCCGCGCCCTCGGTCGACAGGCGCTGGATGACTTCGTCGCTCACCGGCATCTGGTCTCAGTCGTCACGGGACGACCTGAAGGTGAAGGGCCTGGAGGTCGGCCGGGTCCACCGTGGTCGGCGCGCCCTCGAAGAGGGCGCGCTGGGCGGTCGTCTTGGGAAACGCGATGACGTCGCGCAGCGACTCCGCCCCGGCCAGCAACATCGCGATCCGGTCCATTCCGAACGCGAAGCCACCGTGCGGCGGTGCCCCGGAGCGCAGTCCCTCCAGCAGGAACCCGAAGCGGCCCTCCGCCGCTTCCTCCGAGAGACC
>JBGPVE010000276.1:0-2658 GCA_041491545.1 Gemmatimonadota bacterium
CTGGCCGCTCTTACCCCCGACAGCGTGGCGGTAAGTGTCGAAGCGCCGCACCGCGCGGGGTCCTCCACGCTCCGCGCGGGGTCCTCCACGCTCCGTGCGGTGCTCCGCGTCTTGCTGCCGACCGGGCTCACCGGCAAGGCCGAGCCCGACAGCGTCACCCTCCTCCGTCGGGGCGATCGTGCCTGAGTGGATCTTGGGTATCGAGACATCGTGCGACGAGACCTCCGCCGCCGTTCTTCGAGTGGAATCCGAACGACCCGAGCTTGCCGGACTGGTGATCCTGTCACAAGACGTGCACCGGGTATTCGGGGGCGTTGTGCCGGAACTGGCGAGCCGGGCGCACCTCAAGGTCATCCACTCGGTGGTGGACCGGGCGCTCGTCGACGCGGGCATCGGACTCGCGCAGGTGGATGGCATTACGGTCACCGCCGGACCCGGTCTCGTAGGCGCACTGCTCGTCGGAGTCATGTACGCGAAGACGCTTGCGTTCAGCCTGGACCGCCCGCTGCTGGGCGTGAACCATCTGGAGGGACACTTGTTCGCGCCGACCCTCGAAGATCCGGGCCTCGAGCCACCCTTCGTCGGACTTCTGGTGAGCGGCGGCCATACCATGCTGATCGACGTGCCGGCTTGGGGCGATTACCACTTGCTGGGCCGTACGCTCGACGACGCCGCGGGCGAGGCGTTCGACAAGGTCGCCAACCTACTCGGCTTGGGCTACCCCGGTGGCGCCGCTCTCGAGCGGCTCGCGGGCGAGGGCCGGCCCGGCCGATTCAAGTTTCCCCGGCCCATGCTCGGCGAGTTGGAGCGCGGCGCCGATCCGTACGCGTTCTCGTTCAGCGGGCTCAAGACCGCCGTGCTGCGCGCGGTGCGGACCAGCGACGATCTCACGCGCGATCGAGCTGATCTCGCCCGCGCCTTCCAGGACGCGGCCGTCGATGTGCTGGTGGCTAAAACGGCCCACGCCGTCGAGGCGCTCGGCTATTCTCAAGCGATGGTGGGCGGCGGCGTGGCCTGCAACCGAGCCCTCGTCGAACGACTTCGGGAGCGTCTGGCGGGGACGGCGCGGGTGAGCGTAGCTTCCCCCCGGCTCAACACCGACAACGCCGCCATGATCGCCGCCGCCGGCGCCTGGCGGCTTCGGCGCGGCGAGCGCAGTGACTGGGATCTCGAGCCGCGCGACGATCTTCCGATCCCCGGACTCAAACCCGCCTTCCCCGCGATACGGACCATCGCATGACGATCTATCCGCTCGTCCTCCGGCTTGGCAGCTTCGAGCTCACCGGCTACGGCATCATGATGATGGTCGCCTTCCTGACCGGTGGCTGGCTCATTGCGCTCGAGCTCAAGCGTCGCGGCTTCAGAGAGGCGTACTCGGCCGACATGATCGCGGCGGCGGTCATCGGCGGCATCATCGGCGCGAAGCTCTGGTATGTGGCGCTCACCCGGGACATGGGCAGCCTCCTATCCCGGGGCGGACTCGTCTGGTACGGGGGATTTCTCGGCGGAGCGGCGGCGGTACTGATCAACGGATGGCGACTTCGAGTGCCGACCCGCTGGACTATGCAGCTCGCCGCGCCGGCGCTCGCCGCCGCTTACGCGCTCGGCCGCGTCGGTTGCTTCCTAGTGAACGACGACTACGGCCGCCCGACGAGCCTGCCCTGGGGCGTGAAGTTTCCCCGCGGGCTCCCGCCTTCAACCGCCGAGAATCTCCAACGGCAGTTCGGCGTGGCCATCCCCCCCAACGTCGATCCACAGACCGTGCTCGCCGTGCACCCCACCGAGCTCTACGAGGTCGCCTTGATGCTGGGAGCCTTCGCGATCCTCTGGTCGCTCAGGAAGCGGGCGAAGCCGACCGGCTGGCTGTTCGGGCTCTACCTGGTGTTCGCCGGGGTCGAGCGCTTCCTGGTGGAGTTCGTGCGGGCGAAGGACGACCGGTTTCTGGGCCTATTCACCCTGGCCCAGCTCACGAGCGTCCTCCTCGTGCTGGTGGGCACAACGCTCCTAGCGCAATGGAAAGCAGGGCCTGAACTTCCGCCGGGACCTCACTTGGGTGCGCCAAAGGACGGTCAGACGAGCGGTTTCTTGTCGGCTATGTAAGTTGCTGCAAAATAAAGACTTGTGGCACAAGCAGAATAACTGTCAAGAAACTCTACAATTTGGACTGCTTTTTCTGCGGCGGTCACTAGCACTAAGTCGTTGGCACACAATCCGTTATCACGTATGAGCAGGTGGCACTGTAATTGCTTTATACAGTGGTCGACGGAACTGATAACGGTTCCAACGAAAAATGGCAGATCGAAGAAGGGTGGAGCGGGCACTTCGGCCCGTCTCCGTATACTCAGGGGGCGATCTGCCATGTCTTCACGAACGGTCCGCCGATATCGGCGGACCGTTCGCGCTATTGGCCACCCGCCGCCGCAGTCCGCGCGCTCGCACCACGAGCGGCCTTTTTGATCAGCGAGATTTGCCCCAGATGATAGGCGTCGTGCTGCACGATGCCATGCAGCGTAACGTTGTAGGAGACGCCGGACCCAAGCGGAGCGTCCCGCCCCGTCCCGACCCGCTCATCGAGCTTCGACGCCGGTAGCCTGGCCACCGCATCGAGCAGGTCGAGATGAGACGCGTCGAGCCGCGCGAGCACGTCACGCCAGACCC
>JBGPVE010000277.1:0-2649 GCA_041491545.1 Gemmatimonadota bacterium
AGCATGGCCGCGCCGTTCGAGCTGCCGGTCGACGTCGAGGTGGCCGCCGCCATCCGACAGGAGGAACAATCTTACCTCAACGAAAAGGCGGCGGCGGTGCGGGCCAGGTTCGGCGTCAAGGCCGTGGCCGCCCTGCGCGACGGCATACCGGTGGCTCAGTCTCTGGCGGAGTATGCCCGATCGTGCCAGGCCGATCTCGTCGTGCTGAGCTCGCACGGACGAGGGGGAACCAGCCGGTTCTTCCTGGGCAGCGTCGCCGATCGGCTCATTCGCCTGCTGCACTGCCCCGCCGTCGTGGTGCATCCGAGCCACGGCCGCGCCAGCTTGGAGCCGGGAAAGTCGCGGCGCGTTCTGGTTCCGCTCGATGGATCGCCGCTCGCGGAGTCCGTGGTGGATCAGGCGCTGGCGCTGGCGCCGCAGAGCCGGCTCGCATTGGAGCTAGTCCACGTCGTCACGCCGCCGATCGCGAACGTCGCGGTGGACCACCACGTGTACCGCCTGTATTTGGAGGCGGTGGTCGAACGGCTCCGGCAGCAGGGCCTCCAGGTCAATGGAGAGGTGCTCACCGACGAAAACCCGGCCGCGGCGATCCTCCAGCACGCCGAGCGCCGCGGCTGCGATCTGATCGCGCTTACGACGGCGGGGCTCGGCTGGATGGCGCGGGCGCTGCTCGGTAGCGTCGCCGACAAGGTGGTCCGCGGTGCCACTATCCCGGTGCTCGTATGGAATCCACCGCCCGACGCCCGCAGTCAGGTGCTCGATCGCGGCGCGGCGGCGGCGATGCGGCCGCTGGCTCGCCCTGCCGGCCATTCGGCGTGATGCGGGGCGGCGCTATCGCGCATCATCCGCCGATTAGCGCCTCGCTGTAGCGAGCCTCGTGCGCCAACAACCACCGTTTCCGATCCATCCCGCCACCGAACCCGGTCAGAGACCCATCGGCGCCCACGACACGGTGGCACGGCACGATGATGGGAATGGGGTTCTTGCCATTGGCCGCGCCCACAGCCCGCACGGCGGAAGGGCCGTCGATCTGGCGAGCGATGTCGCCGTAGCTGACCGTTGTCCCGAAGGGTATCGCCCGAAGCGCGGCCCATACACTCTGCTGGAACGGCGTGCCACGCGGGGCGAGCGGGAGATCGAACGCGGTCAGGTTCCCTTCGAAGTAGGCGGCGAGCTGCTCGCGGGCATCGCGCAGCACGGCGCATGACGTCGAGGTGTCGAGCCGCCATGCTGCCGGCCGCTGCCGCTCGAATTGAGTCATATCGAAGTACACGCCGGTCAAGGCAACGCCGTCGCTGGTGAGCGGCAGCTCTCCAATCGGACTCGCGATCACGGTGTAGAACGTCTCAGTACTCACGATTCGACCTCCTAAGATCGCCCACGAGATCACGCGCCGACGAGCGCCGGCGGTGAGTGGCCGAGACTGGCCCACAGGTGCATCGCGGCGTACGCCCGCCATGGGCGCCACGCCTCCGCGTTGCGGAGCAGCGCGGCGGTCGAGAGTCCACCCGCCGCGCGCCGAAGCCAGAGATCCGCGGCGGGAAACGCGTCGGGCCAGCTCAGCGCCCGCATCGCGATGTACTGGACGGTCCACGGCCCGATGCCCGGCAGCTCGGCCAACTGCCGGGTCACCGTCGCGATGTCGGCGCTCGGCTCGAGTACGAGCCGCCCGTCCGCGACGGCCTGGGCCAGCGCGTGCACCGAGGCGGCGCGAGCCCGAGGGATTCCGAGTGACGCGAGCGCCGGTACACTCGCCTCGGCGATCCGCTCGGCGGTCGGAGCGAGCCGATTGAGCGCCGAGTCGCCGGTCTCGATCGACTCGCCAAATGCGGCCGCGAACCGACCGGCCAGAGTCGTCGCGCCCTTGACGCTCACCTGCTGTCCCAACACCGCCCTGAGCGCCAGCTCGAACCCGTCCACGGAGCCCGGAACGCGGAGCCCCCGCTGTCGCCGAGTGAGCGCGCCGAGCCCGGCGCTCGCCAGATGCGCCTCGATCGTCGCGGGCTCGGCGTCAAGGTCGAACAGACGGCGGAGCCGCGCGAGCAGCGGCATGAGCACGGGGACGAGGGACGCCGAGAGCTCGAGGTGCAGTGCATGCTCGGACCGCCGTCGGCTGCGCCCCGCCGACGGCTGACCCGCCGGCTCGATCCGCACGAATCCCGTATGGTCACCGATGCGCATGACCCGAGCGTAGCGCCGGTCGTCGGCCTGCTCCACGCCGGGCGTCGCGCGGGCGGCGAGAAACCCGATCAGCAGCTCCCACGCGAGGGGCGGCCGATAGGCGAGTGTGAGGCGGACCAAGTCGGACTCACCGGCGCGTTGGCTTCCGTTCGCCCTCTTTCTGAGCGCGGCGGGGTTCAAACCATATCGCTTGCGAAAGAGCGCGTTGAAGCGACGCAGACTCTGGAACCCGCTCGCGAAGGCTACCCGCGCCGCCCCGAGACGGGTGTCGGTGAGAAGTTGTTTCGCCAGCAACAACCGGTGGGTTTGCGCCAGCTCGACGGGCGAGACTCCAAGCTCCTGCTTGACCGCCCGCCGGAGCTGGCGCCCGCCGATGCCCAGTTCCCGAGCCAAATCGTCGACACTCCGGCCATTGAGCCCGCCGGCTGCGATCCGAAGGGCAGCGGCCCAAGCGACGCGCGGCACCGC
>JBGPVE010000278.1:0-2631 GCA_041491545.1 Gemmatimonadota bacterium
AGGTGTGCTACGTCGACTACTCCGGCCGGCTGCAGCGCGCGCAGATCGATACCTACGACGTCTGATGTCTCGCTGCGTGTGATGCGAGTCACTCACGGCGTGATGCGGTTGCGCGGCGCCCGTTCGCAGGGTAAGGTACGCGCTGGGGCTTTTCCGCTTCGAGGTTGAGTCGTATGCGTCCAATGCAGGTTGGCACCGGTAAGCGCGGTCCGTCGTTCGACGAGGGGTCGCTGGATCAATACCTGCGGGAGATCAGCAAGTATCCGCTGATCCCGCAGGAGGAAGAGGTCAATCTCGCGCAGCGCATTCGGGTGGGTGAGGCCGAAGCGCTGGACAAGCTGGTGCGCAGCAATCTCCGGTTCGTGGTCTCCGTCGCCAAGAAATATCAGAACCAAGGCGTGTCGCTCGCCGATCTGATCAACGAGGGCAACCTCGGCCTCATCCGCGCCGCGCACAAGTTCGACGAGACCAAAGGCATCAAGTTCATCTCGTACGCGGTGTGGTGGATCCGGCAGGCCATCCTGCAGGCGTTGGCCGAGCAGAGCCGGATCGTGCGGGTGCCGCTCAACCGGGCGGGTACGCTCCACCGCATCGGTAAGCGGTCGTCGGCGCTGCTCCAGGAGCTGGGCCGCGAGCCGACGCCGTCCGAGATCGCCGAGGGTATGGACATCTCGATGGAAGAGGTCCAGAAGACTCTCTCCATCTCGCAGAACCATCTCTCCCTCGACGCGCCGCTCACGCCCGGCGAGGACAACAAGCTCCTCGACTATCTGCCCGACACGCAGAACCCCGGCCCCGATTCCGAGACCTTCGAGCATGCGCTCACCGAGTCGATCGAGGAAGTGCTGTCGACCCTCAAGGAGCGGGAGGCCAAGATTCTCCGGCTGTATTTCGGATTGGACGGACCGGAGCCGATGACGCTGGAGGAGATCGGCAGTCTGCTCGGCATCACCCGGGAGCGGGTTCGCCAGATCAAGGAAAAGGCCCTGAGCCGCCTTCGGCACGTGAGCCGGGCCCGGGCGCTCGAGAGCTTTCTCGCCTAGCTGCGGGCCGACGCCTTCACTTCCACCCCGCCCATCAGGGCAAATCCCGTCACTCGAAGGACCGGCGCGTCGGGCGGCAGTCGTTCCGCCGGGCGACCACGCCGACTCTCCTCGAAGCCCCCCATGAACGCCGATCCATCCACCTCGACCCTGACATCGGGGGGCACGCGAATCAGCGCGCCACCCATGAGCGCGAAGATCTCGATCTCGGTCACTCCCGATTCAAGGTAGGCTTCCCGCAGATCGAGCTCGACCCCGCCCATTACGGCGATGACGCGGAGAGCCCGGGGCACGGTCCATTCGCCCCGTCGGGACGCACCGCTCATGATCGCGACGATGGTGCGCCGCTCGGCGGCGTCCACTGGAGTGGCGGGCGCCGGACTCGGCGCGGTGCTGGCGGACGCGGGGAGATCGCTTACGAGGGATTGAAGCTCGGCCAGCGAGGTCGCCCGATGCGCCAACTCCATGCGCCGCTCCAGCTCGTCGAGCTTGAGCCGGTCGGCGGCGAACGACTGCGAGAGCGTGCCCACGACCTGGTCGCGGGTGGCATCGAGCGAGGCGGGTACCGGACGGTCCTCGGGCATGACTTCCCAAGGTAGCGGAAGAGGGGCGCCGGTCGGTAGGGCGATCAGCTCCGACGCAGCAGCGCGTCCACCTGGTCGAACTCGATCAAGAACGCATCGTGTCCGTAGAGTGAGCTGACCTCGGCGTAGCGCGCATTCGCGCCGGCCGCGCGATAGGCCGCCACCCACGATTCCACCTCCGATGGATAGTAGAGGATGTCGGTGTCGATGCCGACGCCGACGATCTCGCCCACCCGCGTGGCACTCTCCCGCGCCGCCGCCGCCAGATCCCCGACGTCGTGCAGGTCCATCGCCTGCATCAGCGCCACGTAGCTCGCCGCATCGAAGCGGGCCACGAGCTTCTCCCCCTGGCGGCGGAGATAGTGGTCGACATCGAAGCGCTCGCTGTGCCGCGTGGATCCCCGCCCGAATCGTTGGCTGAATTCCCCGCCCGAGCGGTAGGTGATCATGGCGATGGCCCGTGCCGCGGCCAGTCCGGCGCGAGGTCCGTGGCCGGCGGCGTAGCGGCCCTCCTGCCAGGCGGGATCGCTCTCGATCGCCATTCGCTGCGCGGCGTTCCAGGCGATGGCCTGCGGTGAGGTGGCGGCCGGTGCCGCGAGCACGACCAGCTTATCGATCGGCACCGGAGAGATCCTCCCCCACTGCAGCGCCACCATGCCGCCCAGCGACCCGCCCGTGACGAGCGCGAGACGCTGGATGCCCAGATGCTCGATCAGGGCGCCGTGCGCGCGGGCCAGATCGAGCGAGTTGAGCGCCGGGAACGCCCGCCCGTGCTTCTCCTGCCACGGAATCGGGCTGGTCGAGCCGTAACAGCTTCCCAGCAGGTTGGCGGCGAGGATGGCGTGGCGGTTGGTGTCGAGCGCCCGACCCGGTCCCAGCAGAGGCGCCCACCAGTCGCCCACGTCCGCGCTTCCGGTGAGCGCGTGAAAGACCAGAATCCAGCCATTCTCTTGCGCGGCTTCGATATCGCCGAATATGCGATATCGAAGCCGCGCATCCTCGAG
>JBGPVE010000279.1:0-2592 GCA_041491545.1 Gemmatimonadota bacterium
CGACGCTCGAGCCCGTTCGACCCGGATCCCATCTCGCTCTCGTGGCGGCGGTCGTCGCCTCGGTGCTCCTCGTGGGCGAATCCGCCGCCCAGTCAAGTCCTACTCCTCCCTGGCTCACGGCGGACACCGCCGCCAAGACGCTATCTCTGGATCTCACGGTCACCGCGCCCCCGGGCGCGGCCTCGGCGCTCATCAACGGCCAGCGCCAGGGCGGCGTGCAGGTCGTCGTGCCGCTCAACTGGACCGTCACCTGGCGCTGGGTTTCGGCGGACACTTCGGCACCCCACAGCCTGGTGCTCATGGCCGAGCGCGAGAAGCTCCCGACCGAAGGCGGCCGGCCCGCCATCACCAACGCCATGACCCGGATGATGAGCGCCGGCCTCGGCGCCGGTCAGAAGGACGAGACGACTTTTCTGGCGGAGGAACCGGGGTGGTACTGGCTGCTCTGCGGCGTGCCCGGTCACGCCATCAAGGGCGAGTGGATTGGGCTTCGGATCGATCCGGCGGCGAAGGGTGTGGAGGTGCGAGCGAAGAAGTAGCCTTACTCCAGCAGCCGTTCGATCTCCCTTTCGAATTCTCGCACCAGTCGGGTGTGTTGCGCACCGGTCGCGGGCCCGTAGAAGCCGGCGTGCACCCGCCGCACCCGCCCGTCACGCCCCAGAAAGATCGTCGTCGGAAAGGCCGTGAATCCCTCGAGCTGCGGAAGCGTCGCCGCAGTCGCCTCGGTGTCATTGATGCCGGCCAACAGCAGTGGAAACGGGATGCCGAATTTGTCGCGATAGCGCCGCACTTGGCGCCCGTCAATGGCGGTATCGCCGCTCACCTCGTAGGCCAGCCCCACGATCTCCAATCCGCGGTCGTGGTACTTGCGCCAGAGCCGCACCAACGTCGGGGCGGCGGCGTGACACGTCGGGCACCAGGATCCGAAGACGTCGACCAGCACCACCTTGCCCCGGAACCGCGCATCGGTGCTCGATACGATCCGTCCCGAGAGATCGGGAAAAGCGAACGTGAACGGGGCGTTGGTATCAGCGTGTGTGACATCGGTTGGTGGCGTGAGGTGGGGCGCGCCGGTGCTGCGGACCGCGGTCCACGGCGTTTGGGTGCGGAGCCCGGCGTGAAAGACCCCCTTCAGCGTGTCGCCCACCAGCCGTCCGGTGAGCAGGTAGACGAATGAGCCGTCGAAGTGGGCGAGCGAGAAGCTGTCGGCGCTCGCGCGGCCCCAGAAGTGCCCGTAGTCACCGCTGTTGGAGATGATCGTGCCCTCGAGCCCGGCGCTGCCGTTGCGCAGCTCGAGCACACGCGGGCTGGTGCCGAGGTCTTGATAGAAGGTCGCGTCCCAGCGTCCGAGCAGTGTTGCGGAGCCGGGTTCGCTGGCCCAACGGCCGCGGGCCGCCCGGAACGGGATGACGCGCGGGCCACGATTGCCGACGTTGCGATACTCGCCCAGGAGCGAATCGCTCCGCACGGCCGCGCGCACCGTCGCCGCGTAGTCGGCGATCTCGAGTACGACGCTGTCTTTGATAACTTGGACCGACGACAGGGGCTGGCACTGATCGCCGTTGCAGAGCCGACCCCGCCAGTCGCCATGGCTCCGGTCCAGCACCAGGCCAAAGCGGAGCGGGCCGCCGGCGAGATCGAGCACGGCGCGCCATGGACCAGCGGGAGGTGCGATGGCGGCGCTGCTCGCGGCGCTTCCTACGGCCTGCAGAGCGAGGAGCAGTGCGATCACGGCGGGCTGAGGGCTCCCGGCAGCGGCTCGAGACCCCCACCGACATACCGCTCACCCGCGGCCACCGTGGCAGACAATGAGTTCCCACGCCATGGGGCGGGGCAGGGATAGACGGAGCTGTAGGCGCAAAACGGATTCCGCGCCCGATTGAAATCGAGGCGATACCGGCCGTCGCCCAGCGGGATCAGGCTCACGAAGCGGCCCGCGGGGTACGAGCCTTTGCCGCTGGTTCGATCCCGGAAATAGATCTCGAGGTCACTCTCTTCGCCGGCGCCGCTCGGAATCCGGCGCACCAAGAGCCGCGACGGGGACGTCCCGATCGGGACTTGCACGGTCCCGGCCTCGCTCGCGTCGACCTCCGTGCCATCGACCGCCAGCACTCGGGCCGTACTCGGCTGCGCCGGCGGCTCCAGGGCTACGGTGACGACCAGCGTCGAGTCGTAGCCGTAGAACCCGGGCGCCTTCTTTGCGCCGGGGCGACCGAACAGCGTGACTACCGTTCGTCCCGGCGGACCGCTCGGCACGATCGTGTAGGCGTAGAGCGCCGCGGGGCGGCCGCGCGCAAGCGGCCGCGATCCTTCCGGTCCCTGCAACACGAGCCCGGCATCGTTCTCGATCACGCGGTACTCCCTGAGACCGGGGAGCACGACCTCATCGGTGCTGTCGGCCCCCAGTCGCACGCCGAGTCCCACCCGCACGACGGCGATCGCCGCGAGCGGCGAGTTGGGGGCGGAGCCGAGCCAACGGAGATACTCCGAGCGCTCGCGGGCGAGATCGGGCGGAAGTTGGGCGCTGAGCGGTGACGGATGAGAAGCGATGACCGACAAGCACGCGGCGACAACGATGAGCGATCTCATGCC
>JBGPVE010000280.1:0-2515 GCA_041491545.1 Gemmatimonadota bacterium
CGCGCTGGGGGCTCGTGGGGCTGGTGTACGGGGTTGGGGTGGGGTGGGCGGCCCGAACTGTGTTCGCCGCGGCGCTGGCCGCTCCCTATCTCCGCCGAACCTCCAGTATCACGCCGGCGCCGGCTCCGGCGCCCGCTCCCCCTCCGCGCTGATCCTCAGTGTCGATTTCGCATCCAGAGCTGCAGCACCACCACCGCCCACAGGCGGTGCGAGTCGTTGGACCGGCGACTCTGGTGTCGGCTCAAGAGCCGCGCGACCGCGTCGGGCTTGAACACGCCCGTGGCCTCCAGCTCTCCTCCCGCGTAGTACGACTTCCACCGAAAGTGCCGCAGGTCGGCCGGCAGCGCTTCGGGTGGGAGGATTCGCTTGAGAATGACTCTGAGGTCGCGCTTCCGGTCCGAGTCGGGGAGCTGCGCGGCGAAGCGCTGCAGCGTCCGGTTCACCAGCCGCGGGATCGGGAGCCGATCATAGCGGTGCACGATCCGCTGGGCGGCGTACACCGGGTGACTGGCCCACATCTCGTCCCCACCGTCACCGGTGAGGATGTAGTCGACCCGCCGTTCCGCAGAGCGGCCGAGGAGCCAGGCGCCGATCTCGAGTCCGATATCCGAGAAGGGGACATCCATCTGCCCCACGACGTCTCCGATCGCGAGCGCATCCTTGGCCCGATACGCCACCTCGGTGTGCTCGGTCCCCATCGCGGTGGCGAGGGCGCGCGCATATTCCGATTCGTCGAACGAGCGGCCGCTGCAGCGGTACGAGTAGGTTCGGATTTCGCCGCGATGGTGCTTGCGGAGAAACGTGACCACCGAGCTCGAGTCCATCCCGCCGGCGAGTCCATCCCGCCGGATAGAAAGGCGCCGCGTCTGGGCGCCGTCGCCCGCCGCACTACCGCCGCTTCGAGCCGGGTGCGGAACTCGTCGCCGATGTCCTGCTCGTCGGTGAGCGTCGCGCCGGCGAAGGACAGCCGATACCAACGACTCCGAACGGCGCGGCCGTCGGGCCCGACGGTGACCAGACCGCTGGCCTCCACCTGCCGAACGCCCCGATCCAAGGTGGCATCGCTCGGGATGTAGCAGAAGGTCAGATACTCGGCGAGGCCTTGCGGGCAGAGACCGCCGGGCAAGAGTCCCGTGGCCAGGATGTCCCGCACCCGAGAGCCGAACACCAGGTTGGGCCCGACCTCAGCGTAGTACAGTCCCTCCAGGCCGAACCGGTCGCGGAAGAGGCGCAGTCGGCGGCTCTGGCCGTCGAACCACGCGATCGCAAAGTTGCCGTCGAAGTCCGCCATCGCGGCCTCGCCGCGGGCGGAGAGGCTGCGCAGGAGCCGGGTGGCGATGCCGCCGGTCCGGCTCGTGGCGCCGCCCAGCTCGTGAAAGAGGTGTCCCGAAACGGCGAGCCAAGATCCCGTGCCGGCATCGTTCGCCCAGCGCTCCTCGTCGTCCAAGGGGGCGATGCCCCATGGCCGGATCGCCACCGTCGCATCGGGACCACCCGACCACGTGACGCTCGCCGTGCAGTCGGGGCCCAGCCGGAGAGGAGACGAGCGCGGTCGGACGCGACGGGACCTACTGCGCCAAGTAGCATGAATCTGCCTTCGCGGGAGAGGGGTCGGAGCGAAGCAAAAGGTCGCTCCACAAGGCGAGGTTGAGCAGCGTCCAGAGCAGATGGCTATGGTTGTGCCGCTTCGACTGATGCTCCCGCCAGACCCGCTCGATGCCGCGGGGTTCGAAGAACTCGGCCACGAGCGACGAGCCAAAAATCTCGCCCCGCGCAAACTCCATCAATTCGCCGCGCAGCCAGTTCTTCATCGGGAAGCTGAACCCCTGCTTCTTCCGGCGCGCGATGCCCGGCGGCAGCCGAGGTTCGATCGCCTGCTTGAGCAGCCACTTCGTGGTGAAGCCGCGGAGCTTGAGCGCGGTCGGCAACGAATAGCAGAATTCGACGACGCGATGATCCAGGAACGGCGGTCGGACCTCGAGGCTATGCGCCATCGACATCTTGTCCACCTTCATGAGCACGCTGTCGGGCAATACCGTGTTGAGCTCCACGAATTGCTCGCGCCTCCCGCGCTCGGTGGGCGCCTGCTGCGCCCAGCGCGCCACTGACGCGAACGGATCCGGGTTCACCAGGGCGAGAAAATCCGGCCGGAACAGGACCTGTGCGTACTCGGGGTCCATGAAATATTGCCAGCGGATGTGCTCTCCCGCGGCGGGCAACACCGCGCCTTGCAGGAAGCGCTTGGCCAGATTGCGCGGCCCCTTCTTTTGATCGTCGTCGGGCAGCAGATCGATGAGGCCGCGGTAGACGAACCCACGGAATGGAATCGGGACATTGCCGAGCAGGTTGGCCGCCTTGCTGGCGCGGAACCGATCATACCCCATCAGGAGCTCGTCACCGCCATCGCCGCTCAGGCACACGGTGACGTATTTCCGGGCCTGCTCGCAGATGAGCATGAAGGGCAAGTTGGACGGATCGGTCGTCGGCTCGTCCAGATGCCACACCGACTGGCGGA
>JBGPVE010000281.1:0-2468 GCA_041491545.1 Gemmatimonadota bacterium
AGTATTCGGCCGGCGCCGCCTCGCCCCACCCGACGTTTCCGTCCCGGTCTCGGACCCGCACCCACACCGATTGATCGTCCGAATGCTCCTGTCGCGCGATCACGAACGGATGCTTGGTCTTGAGCTCCAAGATCTCGGCTTCGAGATGAAGGGAGTTCATCATGCGTCACGCCTCCAACATCAAAATGTGCGCCGTTGCGCCTTCGGCAAGTCGCTCGGGCACGTATCCGCCCTCCAACAGCCCCACGATCGGAATCTTCGGAAACCGCTCCCTCAGGCGCTGGGTGAGCTGTGCGTAGTGCTCCGGCTCGAGGGTGAAGCGGCCCAGCGGATCGCCCGTCATCGCATCGAATCCGGCCGACACGAGCACCAGATCCGGCGGCCAGTCAGTCGTGGCCGCCACGATGGCCGCCCAGAGATCGCCCACGTAAAGCTCGGCCGGCTTTCCGGGACCCCGCGGAACGTTGAAGATGTTCCCGACGCCGCGTTCCTCCGCGGCTCCGGTGCCGGGATACCAGGGCCATTGATGGAGTGAGACGTAGCGGATCGAAGCATCGGTTTCGACCAGCGCCTGGGTTCCGTTGCCGTGGTGCACGTCCCAGTCGATGATGAGCACCCGTTCCCGCCCCAGCCGCTGCGCGTGCCGAGCGCCGATCACCACATTGTTGAGCAGGCAGAAGCCCATTCCCCTCGACCCGAGTGCGTGGTGCCCGGGAGGTCGCGCCGCGGCGAAGGCGTTTCCGTGGCCCTCATGCGCGTGATCGACCGCGGCGATGACCGTACCGGCAGCACCCAACGCGGCCAGCCAACTCGCGTCGTTCAGGATCGTGTCGAGGAAGAGCACGCCGCCCCCTCGCGCGCTCATTGCTTCCAGCGTTCGGAGATACTCGTCTCCGTGCACGGCCAACAACTCGGGGCGCGGCGCAGCGGCCGCCGTCACGACCCTGATGCCCGGCTCGCGCCGCACCCGTTCGAGCAGCACACTGAGGCGCGCCGGCGTCTCCGGGTGGTCGGGACCGGGATCGTGGCGAACGCAATCGGGATGAGTGAAGACGGATACCGGCACGGCGTCGAGGAGTCGGCTATCTGAGCGGCTGGCGCCGCCGCGGCAACACGATCATCGGTGCGTTGGGCACGACGCCAGCCTCTTGCAGCGTACGGGATTCGTCCCGCAGCTCCGCGCCCCGAAACTTGAGCAGATAGTCATCGGGGTTGCGTGACACCCGGGTGCGCTCGAGCGCGAGTCGTTTGACGTCGCCGAGCGAGCTCGACGGTGCCACCTGGAGCTCAACCTCATCCCAGACATCTGTCACCATGACCCGCACCGGCATCGGCTCACCCATTCGGAGCGCTCGCGACAGCGGGTAGGATCGATAGGAAACGGTCCAGCGCCTGGTCGAACAAAAGCGTCGAGCCGCGCACTCGGGTTCCTCCATCGGCGGGCATCACCGCGAGGGCAATCTCTTCGCCGCCCTGGCCCCGCAACACGAGAAACGCGGGGCCTTCCTTTTCCGGATACGCCGCCGAGAGCGGCACCCGCTCCGCGAAGAACGTCTTGGCACGGCTCAGAACCTCCGCACCGGTCAGCGTGGTGATCGTCTCGTAGGTCATGGTGTCGAAATATACTCCCCCGCGGTGACGAGGCGTTCCCGAATGTAGCCATCGACCTGATCGATCGAGACCCGGTCCTGGGTCATGGCATCGCGATGGCGTACTGTGACGGTGCGCTGCGACACGGTGTCCCCGTCGACCGTGATGCAGAAGGGTGTGCCCGCTTCATCCATCCGCCGGTACCTCCGCCCGATGGCACCGCTGTCGTCATAGAACACCGGCAGACGCCGGCGCAGGACATTGTACAGCTCGGTTGCCAGCTCGGGCATGCCGTCCTTCTTTACTAATGGAAAGACGCCGGCCTTGATCGGCGCGACCGCGGGATGAAGACCCAGCACGACCCGGGTCTCCCCTTCGACCTCCTCCTCCCGATACGCATCCGCCAGTACGGTCAACATCACCCGGTCGGCCCCGGCCGACGTTTCCACGATATAAGGTAGATAGCGCTCGTTGGCGGCTTGATCGAAATACTCGAGCTTCTTGCCGGAATACTGCTGGTGGCGCCCCAAGTCGAAGTCGGTGCGGTTGTGGATCCCCTCGATCTCCTGCCAACCGAAGGGAAACTCGTATTCCACGTCGAACGCCGCCTTGGCGTAGTGGGCCAGCTCGTTGGGCCCGTGCTGATGGAAGCGGAGCTTGGCGGGGTTGAGACCGAGAGCGTAATGCCACTCCATCCGCCAGGCGCGCCAGCGCTCGAACCACTCCATGTCCGTGCCCGGCTTCACGAAGAACTGCATCTCCATCTGCTCGAATTCACGGGTGCGGAAGATGAAGTTTCCGGGCGTGATCTCGTTGCGGAATGCCTTCCCGATCTGCGCGATCCCGAACGGCACCTTCTGCCGCGAGCTTTGGAGCAC
>JBGPVE010000282.1:0-2286 GCA_041491545.1 Gemmatimonadota bacterium
CGATGATGCGCGTGTTCATCGGCCGCTGCTCATGGTCTGGTCACGATCTGGCCCGGCGCGGGCGGCCCCATCCCGAGGCGGCCGCGGGCCACTTCTTCGAGGCGGCGCGGCGAGGTACGCGTCGCGATCTCGATCTGCAGCTCGCGCTGCTCCTGCTCGAGTCGGCGCTCGATCTGGCGCGCCGTCGAGAGGTCGTATCCCGTGTGGACCAGCTGCAGGCGCACCCAGACCAGCGCCAGCGCGACGGCCAACGCCGCGACGGCGCCGAGTCCGAGCTGGCGCCCGAGTCGGCGCTCCACCGCAGTCACGCGCCGGCGGACCGCGGCGACGCCACCCCGCGCCCCGCGCGGCGCCGCGGCAACGTGGCCGATCCAGTTCGTCGGGGCGCCGACGGCGCTCATGCGGCGGACTCCAGCACTTCGACGGCACGCAAGCGGGCGCTGCGCGCCCGACGATTCTCCGCCACCTCCTGCGTCGACGGCGTCACCACCTTGCGCGTCAGCAGGCGGACGCGCGCCCGCGCACCGCACCCGCAGCGTGGCAGCGCCGGCGGGCACCGGCAGGACGAGGCCCACTCTTGGAATGTGCGCTTCACCCGGCGATCCTCGAGCGAATGATACGCAATGATCACGAGTCGCGCACCCGGACGTAGCCACTCGAGGGCTTGCCCGAGGAAGGCGTCGAGGTGGTCGAGCTCGGCATTGACAACGATGCGCAAAGCCTGGAACACCCGGGTCGCGGGATGGAGGGAGCCACGACGAGGGGCCACGCGCGCGACGAGGTCGGCGAGAGCAACGGTGTCGGTGATCGGTCGGCGTACCCGCTCGGCGACGATGGCGCGCGCGATGCGTCGCGCCGACGGCTCCTCACCATAGCGCCACAAGAGCTCGGCGAGCGCGCGCTCGTCGGACGTCGCAAGGACGTCGGCCGCGGACGGGCCTGCGCCTTGTGTCATCCGCATGTCGAGCGGACCGCCGGCGCGAAAGGCGAAGCCGCGGGTGGGGTCGTCGAGCTGGCGAGAGGAGACACCGAGGTCCAGAAGAATGCCGTCGACGCGGTCCCAGCCCACCTGCGCGAACGCCGCACCGAGCTCGTCGAAGTTCCCGTGATAGGTACGGAATCGTCCGCCGAAGATCGAGAGCCGCTCGGCGGTGGCGGCAAGCGTCAGCGAGTCGCGATCGACTCCCAAAACCTCGAGCGTCGGTTCGGCCTCGAGCAACCGCTCCGCGTGGCCGCCGTCACCGAGGGTTCCATCCACGTAGCGCGCGTGCGGCCGTACGCGCAGATACGCGAGGACCTCATGCGCCAGTACCGAAACATGTCGCCGACTTCCCGGCATCCCCCCATCCGAGCCCCACGCGGGGAACGGCCGAAGTTGGCTCGACACGTCGACTCACCTTGGAATAGAAAGGCGCGCCCGGTGACCCCCCGGTCCGCTACTCCGGGCGCGCCCCTCTTCCTCCACCACCCCTCCGCCACCACCACATCCACGGGCAAGGTCAGATCCCGAGGTCTTGGTACATCGCCGGATTCGCGGCGGCCTCGGCATCGTGCTCACCCTCAACCTCCACCCAACTCTCCTGATCCATCAGCCGAAATCGCGAATACACCCCGAGAAAGACGACGTCCTTCTTGAGCGCTGCGTGTTGCCGAAGCACCGGCGGCAGCAGAATGCGGCCGGCGGCGTCGAGCTCGCAACGATGCGATCGGGCCAGGTACCCCATCTCGAACTTGACCGCGTCGGCGCCGAAGCGCGGCAGCGCGGAGAACTTGTCGAGCAGCTTCTGCCACTCCCCCTGCGGGTAGAGATCGAGGCAGCGGTGTCCGTAGACCGTGTAGGGCGCGACCACCAACCGCGGATCCCCGAGCAACACGTCGCGGAACTGGGCCGGGATACTGATCCGGCCCTTGGCGTCGATCGTATGGTCAAAGCGCCCGAAGAACACTGGAGAGTCCCACTAGTCGACGTGCTCAATCCCTTCTTTCCCACTTCATCCCACCTAAACCCACAGGGGCGTATAGGCGACGGTCTCCAACGTGTCAAGGAAAATTTTCATGCTCCTGAAATTTCTTTTACGGTGGGCGAAAAACGGTAGCCCGAGCGGCGGAAAGCGTGATCCAGACCGGATCTGTAAGCCGGATTCTGTCCCTCCCAATCAGGAGGTGACGGTCATTCCTCTAGGCCGCCCATTGCTGGACGGCTCCAGCGACCATACCCGAGGGTCTGAGGCGGGCCGCCGAACCCTCTTATTTGGTCTTGCTCCGAGTGGGGTTTGCCGAGCGTCC
>JBGPVE010000283.1:0-2107 GCA_041491545.1 Gemmatimonadota bacterium
AGGACCCCAATCCCACGGCGTATACCGGCATGCTGCAGTCGTTCTCCTCGGCGGGCGGCCCGCCCGTGGAAGGGCTCGCCCGCACGGCGGAGAGCGTGCCGGTCGACAGCGCCGACGATCGGCACCGAGTGGTCAGGATGGGGCTCGAGTTGGGTGTGTTCTCCCATGCCGTGCAAGCGGCGGCGGACGAGATGGTCGAGCGGCACGAAGTCACGACGCTGCTCGAGTTGCTCGATGCCACGCCGCCGGACGATGCGGTGGCCGAAGCCATGTGGGCCCGGCTTGCCACGCCCGATCTCCTTCGGCGGCTCTTGGCCGGGGAGGAGGCGGACGCCGAGTCGGTGGAGCGACTGCTTCCGCGGATAGGGTTCGGGGCCGCGGAGCCGATGCTCGATCTGCTCCAGACGGCCGAATCGCGTGCCATACGCCGGCGGCTGCTCACCTGGCTAGGCCAGTTGGGCCCGGACATCGGGCCGCTCGTGGTCGCCAGGGCACAGTCGCCGGTCTGGTACATCCAGCGGAACATGCTGGTCCTACTCGGCACGATGAAAGACTGGCCCGCGGATTTCAATCCGCTTCCGCTGCTCGCGAGTCCTGAGCCCCGGGTCCGACGTGAGGCGTTCAAACTTGCGTTGCGCATTCCCGAGCTTCGAGAGGAGGCGCTCTGCACGGCCTTGGCGGATCGCGACGATCAATTGCTTCGTCTCGCCCTCGCCTCGGTCGCGGACAACCGCCCGCCCCGCGCCGCGCCCGCGTTGATCGCACAACTTGAGCGCAGCGATCTCGACCCCGAGGTGCGGCTGCTGGTGATCCGCCTGCTCGGCACTATGCCCTCGCCCCGGGCCCGAGACTGGTTTCTCAAGCAAGCGCTTGCCAAGCGGCGCTGGCGCCCGGGCAAGCGGCTCGCCGCCAAGTCGCCGGAATTGCTCGCGATCATCGCCGCGCTTGCGGCCCACTGGACTCACGATACCACTGCCGCGGCCGTGCTCCAGCTCGCGGCCGAAAGCTCCGACGGCGACATTCGCGCAGCGGCGGCCCGGGGAAGAGACGGATGAGCGATCCCTACAAGTTCCTCACCTCGCTGGGGCAGACACTCGCCGTCCTGTCGCTCTATCCGCCGGGACATCCGGCGCGCGAGCGCGCGCTCGACGCCTCCTTCGAGCTCTTCGCCGAGCTCGATCGCAAAGATGCGCGTCCCGAGTTCTCGTTCCTCGGCGGCGAGGTCATCTATCGTCGTCAGATCGTGCCCGGGCTGACCGGGTGGGAGTGGGGTGCGCGGTTAGCGGGAGCTGGCATCGAGCGCATTGAGTTTCTGGAGGGCGTGAGCCGAGAGGAATATGGAGCGTGGTTGGAGGAGATCCGCCAACTGATCGCCGGTGAGGCGCTGGACACCGCCGAGGCGCGTCAGATCGCGCCGCGTAACATCCGCTACGGCCTGGTCGAGGTGCGGGGCGGCACGGACGCTCCCAGGTTTGTCCAGCCGCGGTTCGCCGCGAGCACGGGATTGGGCGAAGAGGTGGCCACGATCCGCTGGATGCACGACGAAGTCGAGCGACTGGGCCAGCTTCCGCTGCTCGAGGCCATGGCCGTGGTCCGCTCGCTGTCGGTCGCGATGCACGGGCAGAGCCAGATCGTGCTCCCGCTGCTGCAGCTCAAGGGCTACGACCAGTACACCACGACCCACTCGAGCAACGTGGCCGTCCTCACGATGGCGCTCACCGAGTTCCTGGGATTTCCGCCCCGCGATATCCGGGTCTTCGGCGTCGCCGGGCTGCTGCACGACCTGGGAAAGGTTCGCATCCCGCACGACATCCTGGTGAAGCCGGGCCGGTTCACCGACGCGGAGCGGGAGATCATTCAGCGCCATCCCATCGAGGGGGCCAAGCTGATCCTGGAGCGCGAGACGCGCCTGGATGTGGCCGCGTTCGTCGCCTACGAGCACCACATCATGCTGAATGGCGGGGGTTATCCGTCGCTGCGCTACGCGCGCGGTTGTCACTACGCGAGCCAGTTGGTTCACGTCTGCGATGTCTACGACGCGCTCTGTACCGATCGGCCATACCGGAGCGCCTGGACATCGGAGAAAGCGGTAGCCTACCTCAAGGAA